>CAZTWS010000118.1:0-15288 GCA_964618225.1 uncultured Planctomycetaceae bacterium | reverse complement strand
TAGACGACGTCACGCCTTGGCGCAAGAGCGGATTAGGGCAACTGCGTAACTCGTAAATATATCGCAATGCTTTAAGAGTATTGAGAATTCCCATCAAGCCCTCACCATCAATCGCTAATTGAACGCCGGCATTGGATCGCGCGAGTTGATACCAAGTCCATTCGCCAGAGTGCTTGTTAATCAATTGAAGGATCGACATTACGCTGCGTTCCATCGATCCCTCCAGTCACTCTCGTGCTGCTGGCATTGCAATATCTGTGATCATCTGTGACATCTGCGGACAAGATATTACTGCATTTAATTCAACCTCTACCGGCGATAGTGCGGCACTTCCGCATCCATCCAATCGTCGTACAGCGCTTCGTCTAAATCGATTTCCGGCTGGTAGTTCGGCGACGCCACGAAATCCCAATGGTATTCGACCTCGGAGAGCGGTCGCTCCACGATTGGCTCGGGAATAGGCTCGGGCTCCACGACCGGTTCGTAATATTCCACCGGCTCGATCGCCACGATCGGCTCCTCGACAACTTCCGGTACGGGCTCGGGTTCTGGTTCGGGCAACACTTCGGCCACCACGGGTTCGGGTTCCGGTAGCATGATCGGCTCGGGCACCGGCTCCGGCTGCGGTTCATCGACAAGTTCTTCTTCGCCATGCCGATTCGGGATCCGCCGCGTATCCACCTTGAGCTCTTGGAACATTTCCCACACATGTTCGTGGCAGGTGAACACCAATAGCTGATGGCCTTGCTTGGCAAAATCGCGAAGTACCGAACAAGCAGTTTTGGTGCGTCCCACGTCGAAGTTCACGCACACATCGTCCAGAATCATGGGCAGATGAATGCCGCGCCGTGCGTAAGCCGATACAAGTGCCAGTCGCAGGCTCACGAACACCTGCTCGCGGGTGCCACGGCTTAATACCTGCACTGGTAGCGCCTGCCCATCGGCCTGATCCACGAACAAAATGTCGTTGGCGAGCGGAGTCCAAATGCGACTGTAACGGCCATTCGTAAGCTTCGCCATGTACTCCGATGCTTCGCGTAGCGTTTCCGGCTGACGGTGCAACTCGTATTCGTGCCGCACTCGTTCTAGGAACATGCTCACCGCGGCACGCTCGCGCCAAGCCTCGGCCGCACGCTTGATTTGCTGCTCCACCATGTCTAGTTCAATTTGTTTCTTGGCAAGCGACTGGTCGGCCGCCGCCGCACGTTGCTGCTCGACCATCGCCCCACGGCGTTGCAATGCTTCCTTAAGCTCGCGGTCGAGTTGCTCAAGTTGCGTGGCTACGTTTTCATAGTCGTGGTCGAGCCGGCCAATCACTTCTTCCGCCAGCAGCGGTGCGAAGTCGGCCTCGGTGCCATGCTTGCCAATCGCCGCGGCGATTTCGCGAGTCGCGGCTACCCGCTTCGATCGCAAATCCTCGGCCTCGGACAGCTTGGCGGCCAGTTGCCGCAACGCCTGTTCGTCTTCCACGCCGCATTTTTGGAACAAGGCAATGCGACGTCGCTTGGTGCCGATCGAGCCGCGAGCATGCTTGGCTTCTTCGACACGCAGTTCTTTCGAGCGTTCGCGAAGCGCTTTGCGCTGCTCCACTCGCTGCATCTGCTTGTGGAACTCCGACCGCAGGTGATCGAGCTGCGCCAGCGGGCCGTAGTTGGCCGGTGAATTCGCACCGGCTCCCGCAGCCGGGCCGTGTAAGTTTCCGTGCTTCTTCTTCTGCAAATCCTTTTGCTTGTTTTCTTCCAAATCGGCGGCAGTGGTCATGGCGCGATTCGCCTCGACCGTCGTCGGCGTCACGAGTCGCAAGCCTGTTTCCTCGGCCAGCGTGTAAATGCGTTGCGACACCACGAAGTATTCACGCTGCCGTCGCGACGTGTCGTCTCGACGATTTTCGATGCGAGCTTCCAACTCGATAAGCCGTTCGCACTGGCTTGCCATCGTTGCCAGGCAATCGGGGCTGAGGTTTTCGGGCAGCCCGAGCGCTCGCAGTCGAGCCTTCCAATTGGCGATGGCCGAAGTGTGTTTCTCTTGAGCGGCCACCAATCGGCGTTCTGCCGAATTGACCTCCTGCGCCAGTTCGCGTCGCTGGCCTTCCACCGGCATCACGCGCTCGAGCTCGGCCAAGTGGCGTTCCGCATATTGCAATCGAAGTGCGACTGAGCCCTCGGCCATTGGCAACTCGCGGTCGAGTTCAGCAAGCTGGGTTTCCGCACTCTCGATTTCCTCAAGCACCATCTCCAGTTGCTGATGGCAGCTATCGAACCGTTCGCTCGCGGCATCCTCGCTGAAATGCTTCACCATCCAAGCGATTACCGAACCAGCGAAACCAATCGCCGCGATCCATCCACCGTAATTGCCGAGCGCACGCGGATTGGCGAACCACAGCCCTATGGCCACGAATCCCGCAATCACGCCAATCAACAGCCAAGTGAACACGGGCATCGGCACAACCTGGTCTTCAACCAATTCTTGTGCCTGGTCCTGCAAATCTTCTGCACGGCGTCGTGCGTTTTCGATGCGATTCTCCACCTGCTGACGACGTCGCAACTGCGCCACGAGGTCGTTAGCCGCATCGAGATCCTTCGGCAAGCCCAGCTTTTCGCCGCTCACCATGGCCGATTCGATTTCGGCACGGAACTGGCTTTCGCCCGCACGGTGAACATCCAACTCGTGCTTGGCCGTTTCGAGCATTTGCTCGGTGGCCTCGATGGCACGTAATTGCGGCGACAGACCTTCCACCATTTCATTTGTGATCCGCGGCGGCATTTTGCCCGCGCCAGTCCACTCATGGCCGAGCCGTTCGTTCTCGCTCGCCAGCCGCGCTTCGAGCAACTTTACCTCGTCGTCCAACTCGTTCGTTTCTCGTTCGAGCGATTGCAGCCATTCTTGCTGCTCGAGCAACGCGTCGAGCCGCTGGCCGTTGCGAATGAGCGTATCATTGATGCCGAGCCGTTTGGCTTCTTCGCGAAGCTGCTGACGTTGTCCCTTGAGGATATCGCGCTGCCGCTCGTGATCCTCGATGCGGGCGTTGAACTCATCGAGCAATTCGATCGTGCCATCTTCCAGCGGACGCAAGTTGGCGAAACGCTCGAGCTGGTCGTCGATCTTCGTCCGCTTGATCCACAACGGCTTGATGTTCAGTGCCACTTCAAGCCGGCGGCTGTGCGCGCCGAGCGATTTCACTTCCGCCTGAAGTCGTTCGACTTCTTCGGCCAGTTCGCGGAGTCTCACGGCCGACTGGGTCCAACGGCGGCCCTTGGTGATTAGCTCATCCAACTCGCCTTGTAGTTGTTCCTGGCGGGAAACCAGCGTGCGCAGTTCCGACTTTTCTTCCGGCGAGTTGAGAATGCGCAACTGCGTGCCGGCCAGCATGTGAATCACATCGTACAGCGAGATGCGATCCAGCCCCGACGTAAGCCGATACAACCACTGCGCCGCCGCCGTGTCGCTCAGTGAGTTAAGCTCCTGAACTTCGCGCAAGCCTACCGCAAAAATATTGTTGTACGTGGCTTCGTCCACGTGCTCGAGTGCTTCGCGCAGCAGCCGATCACCTTGCTCCTCGCCTTCGGGCGTAATGACCGTTACTTTGCCCACATCCGTTGGCCCGCGGTCGGCATAACGGCTAATCGTGAGCGCTCCATCGTCGCCCATCACGCGGAGCGATCCGCCCGGCCGACCGCCGACGACCGGCGGCAAGTATTTTTCGCGCCGTGCCGGCGATACGCCATACAGAATCGAGCGCATGAACTGCATCAGCGTCGATTTACCGGCTTCGTTCGGTCCGTAAAAAACCGTGATCTCGGGCGAAATGCCGCGCAGCGAGAGATCGCGCCACACGCCGAAGCCGTCGATCTTGATTTCAGATATTTTCATGGATCGTGATGGGTCGGTGTCTAAAGTTCGGAAAGCGCAACGGGAAACGCTTTCCCTAGCCGTGGTCGGCAGACCGCGGAATCAATCAATCTCACCCTTGCGGCATATCGCCCTCTTCCAACGGCAACGTCAGCAGGTCGACGCCCAGCTTCGCGGCACGACAGAGCAGGGCGGTTCGCTCCGCTCCGCTAGTCACGCTGGCGATTCCGGCCAATTCATCTTCGCGAGCATCTTCGGGAACAAACTGCAGCAAGTCGAACGGCAAGTCGTCGTGAAGCTCGAACTCGCGGACCTCGCGCAAAAAATCGCCCAGGCACGTTTCTTGGTCGTACCACTCGGCAGGCACGCTGAGCGGCGAATCGCATTGCAGGGAAATGCTCCAAGCTGCCGGAGTGCGTTCGCCGAACTTGCGCCGCATGTCCATGAGCAGCTCATCGCCCAGGCCGCCGGGCCGCAACCGATTCACCAAAGCGCCCGTGCCGCGAATCGTCCACCGCACGAACAAGTCGACGCCCGGGTGTTGCGCAATCACTTTTTCCATCCGCTCCACCATGCGATCGTGCAATTGCTCCGATTTGGTGGTCGCGGTTACTTCGATCGCTTGCTCGATCCAGCGCACCACGTCGGTAGCCACGAACTTCGTGCGCGCCCGCGCGCTTTCATCCACCGTAATAACCGTGCAACCATGCGGCCCGGTTTCCGTAGGGCAGCGCCCCTGCGGCGTGCCGCAGTAATGGGCCATCCCCGGCTCATGATCCACCGTTTGCTGCAAATGACGCCCGCCAAGCGCCATGTAATGCACGCGATCGCCTTCGCGACCGGCCGAGTCGTTCGTGCCGTGTGATACTCCGACGGTGAACAATCCGTGCGCGTCGCGATGGAAGCCGCGAGTTTCGACTTCACCGTCGTCACGGCAACTCGTGCCTTGCACTCGCGCCAGGGTTTGGCCAGCACGAATTAAATCGAGCGATTCCACGCGTCCAACCGGGAATACATGCACGTTCGGCGGTAGCGAAACGCTTCGCGGCCAGTTATCCGGCGCGTCGACCATGCCGCCCGCCCAATACACAGGAATTCCGCGGTCGTTGAGCCGCGAAAACTGGTCGAGCAACAACACGATGGCCGGCGGACCCGCGCGATCCACGTCGAGCACATCGCCAGCGAGTAGCACGGCGTCGGCGTCTTCGGCAAGCGCCGTTTCAAAAACTTGTTCCGCGGCATGATACGGCGCTTCGATCAACAGATCGCGAAGATGGTCGGGCACATCGGCCAAACCGTAAAGCGGCCGCTCAAGATGCAAATCACTGGCGTGTACCAGTCGTAGCGGCTGGGTCATCGACGCCTCCTTGCGCGAATGGGTCAGCTTCGATTGCGAACGGGATTGCAATCGATGTAATCGAGGCCAGTCTAACCCGCCCGCCCCAAATCTCCAACTTCAGCTTGCGAAGGCAGGCAGTGCAGGAAGCATCAATCCACGCTAGCAACGCTAGCAAGTAGGTCGGGCTTTCCAGCCTGACACTCCCCTGTGAATGCTCAAAATACAACCTCAAGCAAAGACGCAGACCACGCAAAGCCCGTGAAAAAGCACAGACGCGTGTTGCCTTACAATCAGCGAAGATCGTGCCGATTAGTATTCCCAAAAACACAAAGGCCACCGCTAAAACCTCAGCGAGAATGAATTTCTTCCCCGAGCGAATTCCGCTACTTCTCCGCCTCAATCGTCTCCCCGCCCGCCTCGATAATGATCTTCGCCTCGGGAAGAGTCAGCACCTTGTCTTCCATCGCCACATCCCAAGCGGGCTTCAACTGCGGATTCTTTTCGACCACCGCCTGGGCCTGATCACGCAGCGACGCACGCACCGGCCGCAAGTTCACCCACTTCCAAAACGGCCAACCGGCAAAGAAAGCCATCGCCACGAGACACAAAACAACGCCGATATTTTTCGTACGTGATGTCATAGAACTTTCTCTGCCGCGCGCTTTGGCAAACCATTCGCGGGCGTAGTCGAGAGATTAACCAAAGAAATGAAAGGTCGGCATCCAACCAACACGAGGAGCAGGATTATACGACAACCTGTCCTGCCACACTAGCGAACCTGAGAGGTGGTTCTCCTAGCCCTACGCTTTCCCATACGAAGAGAATCTAAATTGCCACAAAGGGGCACAAAAACACACAAAAAGGGTTTCTATAAAGATGACACAAGATCACACAGACGGCCGCAGATGAATTCGGAAGCTAAAGCACGAGCCAGCTATCTGCGAAAATCTGCGTCATCTGCGGATAAAAAAGTAGCTTCACAGATGATTCCTCCCAAATCGCCGTAGCCAATGTTTTTTGTGTCTTCTCGTGGCCAACAAAATCCAGAAAAGCACCAACCACAATAGCTACCGCCGGGCCGCCCGCCGCGAACCGCGTCGCAGCCCCGTCTTCTTATCCGCGGGCTTCTTCGGCGGAAAATTCTCCGCCTGCCCGGTCATCTCATACAAGAACCGGCTTGGCACCGTCGGCTGCGGCTTGCCCCACTTTCTCCGCGTCAGTGCGAGCGACAGCGTGAGAAACTCTCGCGCTCGTGTCACGCCCACGTAACACAACCGTCGTTCTTCATCGATCGCCGAATTGTTCTCCATATCGAGCGATCGCTTGTGCGGCAGGATGCCTTCTTCCATGCCCACGAGGTAAACACGAGGAAATTCCAGGCCTTTCGCACTGTGCAGCGTCATCAGCGCCACGGCATTTCGCTTGAGCTGCGATTCCTTTTCGTCGGTGTCGTCGCGCTCATTGAGCAGCATGTCGTCTAAAAATTCCGATAAAGTTGGCGGAGTCTTCGATCGCCGATGGTTATCGTAACTGGCCGCTGCATTCACGATTTCTTCGAGCGATGCCAACCGCGTTTCGCGTTCAGCCGGGTCCGGATATAACTTGGCCAGCGCATCGCGGTAATTCGTTTGGTGGATTACTTTAGCCACGAGTTGCGCCACCGAGAAATTCTCGGGCAACACGCTCAATTCTTCGATCATGTGCCGAAACCGCGAAACGGCCGTCGCCGTTTTCGTGTCCACGCCATCAACCACGAGTGCGTCGGGCAGCACGTCCCACAAAAACTTGCCGCGTGTGGTTGCTTCTTCAACCAATCGCTTTTGAGCCGTGTTGCCAATGCCACGGGCCGGCATATTGATAATCCGCATCAGCGACGGCTCATCGTGCGGATTATCGATCACCCGCAAGTACGAGAGAATATCGCGCACTTCCTTGCGATCGAAAAACGACATGCCGCCGATAAGCACGTACGGCACGTTGGCACGCCGCAACTCGGTTTCAAACGACCGTGGTTGCTCGTTCGTGCGGCAAAGAATGGCGATATCCCGCGGCTCATGAAGCCGCATCTCAAGCTGCTGGCGAATGTCTTCGACTACTTTTTGCGCCTCTTGCATTTCGTCCTGGCATTGCATGATGCCCGGCCGCGGACCTTCCTGCTTCGCCGCCCGTAGCACCTTTTCATGCCGGTTGCGATTGAACGCAATCAACGTGTTCGCGCATTCGATAATCGCCGCCGTCGAGCGGTAATTATCCTCCAGCCGCACGACCTTGGCCTCAGGCCAATCCTGCTTGAACCGCAAAATGTGCGTCACTTCCGCGCCGCGCCAGCCGTAAATCGACTGGTCGTCGTCGCCCACCACACACAAGTTGCGATGCCCTGTGACCAGCGACTTCACAATCTGGTACTGGCTCTGGTTCGTATCCTGGTACTCGTCGATGAGTACATGGTCGAAACGCTTGGCCTCCGCCGACCGCACTTCGGGGAACTTGTTCAGTAGCTCCACGGCGAGCAGCAGTAGATCGTCGAAATCCACAGCGCCGACGCGTTTTAGGTGGTCCTGGTAGCGTCGGTAAGCAGCGGCGGCCAGGATGTCCCGCTCGCCATTCGCCATTTCCGCCACATCCTTCGGGCTCAGCGCGGCCGCCTTCCATCGGCTTACCAACCCGAGCAAGTCGCCGGGCGCGAGCGACGAGTTCGATGCCCGCAACTCGCGGAGCGCCGAACGAGCTTGGCTTTCCTGCTCACCGCGATCGCAAATCACGAACTTCTGCGGATACCCGAGCCGCTCGATGTTCCGCCGCAAAATTCGCACGCAAAGCGAGTGAAACGTGGAAATCTCCGGTCCCGGCGGCGCGTCTTTCTTCGCCCGCCCGCCCGGCTTGCCGCCGGTCGAGCGTTTTGGCTTCAATAGCCGCTCGGCACGGTCCTGCATTTCGCCGGCTGCCTTCTTGGTGAACGTTACCGCTAGAATCCGCTCCGGTTTCGTGCCCCGCCGAATCAACTCGGCAATGCGGTAAGTCACCACACGGGTTTTCCCAGTTCCGGCACCGGCCAAAACCAGTAGCGGACCACGCAGCGTACGCACCGCTTCGAGCTGAGGAGGATTCAAATCAGAGGGCATCGGAAGTCCGTTTCAAACGACGCAAAACGATCACTAGGGACAGAATCACAAGTAGGGCACAGGCTGTAAGGGTGGCTGGGGGCAACGCCTCGCGCCGTTCAACCTACCGCACCACCGCGCACCCCGCCAGCCGCCAAAAAGTAGTAAGCGTGCTCCATGCGCCGTGGTCTATTTCGCCGTCCCATAACTCCGCCCTTGACTGTAAACTTCTACTATCTTTACACTTCAGAAGAACTTTAACGAACGTAAGACCCGTTGCACGAGCCAGTTATGGATTCCGCTCATCGTCACCAACTTCAAACCAACACGCTCGCGCAACGGCTCGATTCGGGCATTAATAAACTACGCCCCTACACCTCGACCATCCTCGGCGCGATCATCGCCCTGGCGATCGGGGCTCTCGTTTGGTCGTACATGTCCAATCAACGTGCCGCTCAGCAGGCCGAAGCCTGGACCTCGTACAACGACGCCGTCGGCACGCTGCCGCCAAATCTCGAACGGCTGAACCGTGCCGCCCAGGAGTATCCTAACACTCCCATGCAGAACATGGCCGAGCTCACCTGGGCAGATGGCCAACTCTACACGGCATCGCAAAGTTTCATCGGTAATCGCAGTGCCGCCACCGACGCGCTCAACCGAGCAACCAGCGGTTACCAAAACGTGCTCCAACGCACGCGAGATAAAAGCCTTATCGACCGCGCCCATCTCGGCCTCGCTCGCGTGTACGAAATGCGTGGCCAGCTCGAAAAAGCTCGTGAAGAATACGGCAAAATCGCTGGTGGTTACAAAGAATACGCCGAAGCACAAATCAAACGGCTCGAAGAGCCCGAGGCCGCTGAAACCTACGCTTGGCTAGAAAAGGCTCAGCCGCCGCGCATGACGGCTCCCGCCGGGCCCGGCATCCCGGGCCAGCGCCCCATATTCTCGGCAGGCGACTTGTCTCTACCCGTAGGTGAAGAAGACGATATTCCCGCCAACGCGGAGCCGGCTACCAGCTTCGACGACCTGCTTAAAGGCCTCGGCTCTTCGCTCGAAGCGCCCGGCCAACCAGTTAATAACTCCGCACTCCCAGGCGAAGTCACGCCGATAACCGAACCACCCGCTTTCACCGAAGCGCCTGCCGAAGAAGCGACCGAGGCTGAGCCGGCCGACGAGTCGGCCACGTCCGAAACGCCGCCGACCGCCGAGCAACCGGCAGAAGAAAGCTCCGCACCGTAAGCGGATGCTTTCGCCCGACCCACTCTCATTCAGCGTTTTGCATTAAAGTATGTGGTAGGAGGCGTTTCCGACGCCGATTTCGATTACAAATACGACAGGCTGCATGTCGCCAACACGTAATCGCGGCCAACACCGCTCCTACAAAACTGCAAGTGCAAAGCCCTCTGAACCCCGCATCCCCCGAAACCTGGCCGCAGCAGTTTGAAGTCCTGCCCGAAGAGGCTGGCCAACGGCTTGACGTATTTCTTGCCGCCCGACTTGCCACGTTCAGCCGGGCCACGATCCGCCGCGCCATTGACGCCGGCCACGTCCACGTTTCCGACGACCAAGCCAAGCCCTCGCTTCGCCTTAAAGCCGGTTGGAAAGTTACAGTCTCCCAGGTCGATGTACCGCGCAAAGGCCCCGCGCCGCAGCCGATCCCACTCAACATTGTCTACGAAGACGATTCGATGATCGTCCTCGACAAGCCTCCCGGCATGGTCGTCCACCCGGCCAAAGGCCATTGGGAAGGCACTCTCGCGAGCGCTTTGGCCCACCACTTCACCACGCTCAGCAGTCGCGGCGGACCCACTCGCCCCGGCATCGTCCATCGACTCGATCGCGACACCAGCGGCGTCATCGCCATCGCCAAGAATGACCAGGCCCACGACGCTCTGGCCGAGCAATTCAAATCGCGTAACGTCGAAAAAGAGTACCTCGCCATCGTCGCCGGCGTGCTCAACTACGACAGCGACGTCATCGACGAACCGATCGGCGACCACCCCAAAGTCCGCGAGAAAAAAGCGATCCGCCGCAACGATCCCGACGCCCGTCAGGCAGTCACCAAGTACGAAGTCATCGAGCGTTTTACCGGCTACACGTACATCCGCGCGTTGCCCAAAACAGGCCGCACGCATCAGATCCGCCTCCACATGGCCCACGTCGGTGCCCCGGTCCTATGCGACCGTCTCTACGGCGGCCGGGCAAGAATTTCAGAACTGGAATTGATTCCACGTCACCACTTAGCGCACCATAACCAGTCCGACGAGGCATCGCGTATGCTGCTCGAACGCCAGGCGCTCCACGCACACCGGCTCACGATCACGCATCCCACAACCGGCGAGCGCATGACCTTCGAGGCCATGCTCCCCGCCGACATCGAACAAATGCTAACCGCACTCCGCCACTGGCGAAGCAACTAAAACCGCTCAACCCACCTGTAGCTGGCCTCTATGAGGCCGGCTTCTCCATATAGATATCAGAACCACCAAGACACAAAGACACGAAGGACCTGGCAAGAAGCGTAAGCCGCCTTTTCATCAACCTTAGTGCCTTAGTGTCTTCGTGGTTCAAAAGTTTTTTGAAGATCCAACCACTAACCACTATCAACTAACAACTATCCCACTCTCCGAGGTTCCCCATGGGCATGCTACAAGAATTCAAAAAGTTCGCCCTCCGCGGCAACGTCATGGACATGGCCGTCGGCATCATCATCGGCGGTGCCTTCGGCACCATGGTGAAGTCTCTCGTCGACGACGTCATCATGCCGCCGATCGGTTATGTGGCGGGCAGAATCGACTTTAAGGATCAGGCGATCCAGCTTGTCGGCGAAACGACTGAAAAAGATGCAGAAGGTAAAGATGTTACGAAGCCGCCGGTCTTCCTGAAATACGGCGCGTTTATCAACAGCGTCATCTCATTCCTCATCGTCGCCTGGGCCGTGTTCTTCCTCGTGAAAGCCATGAACACCGCCGAAACGAAACTGCGCTTCGGCGAAATCCCCGCCGCCGACGCGCCACCCCCGCCGGAAGACATCGTGCTCCTACGCGAAATCCGCGACGAACTAAAACGCGCCAGCGCCTAGCTGTGCCACTTCATCAAAGCGAGCCGGGCGGTCCTCCGTCCCGGGGGGAACTAGCTTTACCCTCGGGGGCGAGGACGCCCCGGTTCGCTTCCCTCAGCCAAAAAAACCAAACAACTGCAACAACCCAACGCCTAACCCCCAAAGCCCAACGCTTCTCTCCACTTACGCCTTACGACTTAAACCTTACGACTCCTCCACAAACAACGCCCTCATCAAATCCTTCGCCACAACCGGTCGCGGGCTGATCAACATCTCCGCCGCCACCACGCCAGCCGAGCGCCCCAAATAGCGGTCCGCCGCGTCCACACGCTCGAACAGATACTCCTTCTCGGGCGGAAACTGCGACTTGTAGCAACGAATCGCCGCCAGCTTCTTTGCCAGCGTATGGCTGATGTCTACTACCACCTGCCCGCCCGGCATCGGCGACCCGGCCAGCGGTGCCCCCAGCATGCAATACAACTGCCGTGCAATCGTATGCGGTGGTAGTCGCTCGAACTGGTCGTCCCACTTCGTGAGCCGCGAGTAGAATACGGCCGCATCCGTTATCTGCATCGCCTGCCAATGGTCGGGCGATGCCATCGGCGTGCGGTCGCCCAAACCAATCACCAGCCGCGGGCGGTGTTTACGAAACTCGATGGCCAGTTTTACCCTCGCCTCGAACGAATCGAACAGCCGACGATTCGGCAAGTGGAGCAGCGTGCGTAAATGAACGCCGAGCGCTTCTCCGGCAGCCTTCGCCTCGGCCATCCGCGCGTCGGGTCCGGGAGATAGCGGCGTCGGCTCGCCGTCCGTCAGGTCGATGATCCCGACCTTGTAGCCCGCTTCCACGAGCGACGCCAAAGTCCCCCCGCAGGCAATTTCCAGGTCATCCGGGTGCGCGCCCACGGCCATCACATCCAGCGGCAAATAATTCGCAGTGCTCATAGCCTTAGTTTGCCCCCAGTAGGTCAGGCTTTCCAGCCTGACGCCCCCAAAGTAGCCGGTACGCTCCTCGTGCCGCCCGCCAAGTTATAGCACATAGTGCGAGTCACAGGCTTTCCAGCCTGACATATCAACTCTCCAGCCCTATAACGAACCGTAAAGCAGAAAACGTCAGGCTGGAAAGCCTGACCTACACTCCCCCACGCCCCCAAAACCGCGTAAGATAGGTTGCTTCACAGCGTGTTCGCCTACAGCAACGCCCACTTACGACTTAAGCCTTCCCTCCCCAGCCCCTAACCCCCGACCCCCGACTATGTCCAGCGACCCATTCGAAGATTTTGACGACGACGATTTCGACGACGACTTCGACGACGACTTCGAAGAGGAATGGGATGAAGACCTCCCCGGCGACGCCGACCAATTCGAGCCCGATGAAGTCGTCGTCGAAAAAGACGACGAAGAAATCGCGCCCGAGTTCGAGGACGAAGAGTAGCAAAGCCCCCTTGCCGCTCCTGGGTAGATCCCGCTTGCCGAGCGAGACCTACCTGGCGCGCAGTCGCGGCGATGAACAAGCTCCCCTTCGTCAAATATCAGCCACGACGGATTCCTTGGACAAAGCCCGCGGAACCCATCGCTCCGCGCACGTGTCTACCCCTAAAAAACGGCCATCGCAAGCCGCCACTTTCCTTGTAGGAAACGGCCACCACTTGTGATAGGCTCATCGCATCCATCATTTAGACGCTTTGGGCGGGCACAGGCGAGTTCGACACGCGCTGAAGTCCCCATCAATTCCCCTCCCTTGTACAGCTTTATACATGTGCTATCACTTTGGCGTTCGGGAAAGGACTTAAGTGCGAGCATGCAGTGCTATGATAGCTTGCGAATCGTACTTAACTCGTTTGTTGAACGTCGTACCTGCTAGCACCTGCATAAAGCTGTTTTGGGAAGGGGCTAGGGGAGGGTTCGCCTCGCCTCGACCAATCGCCGTAGGTGCGCAAAACTCACGCCTAATTTTGCGCACCTACGTCAAATTCCCGAAGAAAATAGCAAGTAACTAGGGTGCCCAGTTGTGAGCACCTACGCATAACCGAACATGTTTCAGCCCATCGAAGGCAATGTGAACTTTCCCAAGCAGGAAGAAGAAATCCTCTGCTTCTGGAAAGAAAACCGTATCTATCAAAAATCGCTCGACCAGCGCGCTGGCGCGCCGCCGTTCGTGTTCTACGAAGGCCCACCCACGGCCAACGGCATGCCCCACCCCGGCCACTGCCTCACTCGCGCCATCAAAGACCTCTTCCCGCGCTACAAAACCATGCGCGGCTTCCGCTGTGAACGCAAAGCGGGCTGGGACACCCACGGCCTGCCCGTCGAAGTCGAGGTCTGCAAAGAACTCGGCATCCACTCCAAAGAAGAAATCGAAGCCCACGGCATCGAAGACTTCATCCAAAAGTGCCAACAAAGCGTGTGGCGCTACATGCAAGAATGGGAACGACTCACCGAACGCATCGGCTTCTGGGTCGACCTCGAAAAAGCCTACGTCACCTACTACCAAAGCTACGTCGAAAGCGTGTGGTGGAGCCTCAAAAACCTCTTCGACCGCGGCTTGCTGTACCAAGGCCACAAAATCGTATGGTGGTGGGCCCAAGGCGGCACAGCCCTCTCCGCCGGAGAAGTCGGCCTCGGCTACCGCGAAGTGGCCGATCCGAGTGTGTATGTGAAGTTCCCGCTACTCGATGACCACGGCAAAGCTACCGACACATCGCTACTCGTGTGGACAACAACGCCATGGACGTTACCGTCGAATCAATTTGCCGCCGTGCATTCCAATCTCGAGTACTCGGTACTCGGTAGCGAGTACGACGGCAAACCGCATAAGCTCATCGTCGCCTCCGCGCTCGTCGAAACGCTCCGCAACAAGTCAAAGCAAGAATTGCCCGAAGTCGATGCGCCGTTGAATGGCAGTAAGCTCGTCGGTCTACGTTACAAACCGCCCTTCGAGGAATTCTACCGTAGGCTTGATAAACCCATCCTGTTCAAAGGCAACGATCGCTTACACCCCGCTTGGCGAATTATCGCCGAGGAGTTCGTAACGACCGATTCAGGCACCGGGGCCGTTCACATCGCTCCAGCATTCGGCGAAGACGACTTCAATGTGCTGGTTTCCGAACGCGAGACAATTCGCGATCTGCCACTGATCAACTGTGTCGGCCCCGATGGCAAATTCACCGATGAAGCCCCCGAGTATCTCCGCGGCCGCTGGGTCAAGGATTGCGACAAGGACATCATCCGCGACCTCAAGCAGCGCGGCCTCTTGTTCCATCAGGAACAATACCTGCACGAGTACCCATTCTGCTGGCGGGCGGAGCAGGACCCGCTCATTCAGTATCCGCGCAACAGTTGGTTCATCCGCACGACCGACTACAAAGACGCGATGCTGGAGAACAACTCGAAAATCAATTGGCTGCCCGAGCACATCAAAACGGGCCGCTTCGGCAAGTTCCTTGAATCGAACGTCGATTGGGCCCTCTCGCGCGAACGCTACTGGGCCACTCCACTACCGATTTGGAAGTGCGAAGAAACGGGCAAGTACGAAGCCATCGGCAGCTACGATGAACTACTCGCCAAACCGGGCGTCACCGGCACCGAAGTGTGGGACGCCGCGAAAAAGAAGAACCCCGAGCTGCCCGACGACCTCCGCGTCCACAAGCCGTACATCGACGCAGTGACGTACGATTCGCCGTTCGCGAAGGGCGCGACGATGCATCGCGTCCCCGACGTCATCGACGCCTGGTACGACTCCGGCTCCATGCCCTTCGCCCAATGGGGCTACCGTGACGATGAACCAAACTCTTCTGGCTCCCACCCCGACCAGCTTCCTTCCGGCTCCCTCCCCCTTGAGGGGAGGGCTGGGGAGGGGGGCAGCGCCGCCGAAAAATTCCACTCCCAATTCCCCGCCGACTTCATCAGCGAAGCCATCGACCAAACCCGCGGCTGGT
>CAZTWS010000117.1:0-15290 GCA_964618225.1 uncultured Planctomycetaceae bacterium | reverse complement strand
CGGTGGTCACTGCTAAAGATCAGGCCGATCTGTCTCAAGTGCCGGGTAGCGTCATCGCTCATTATCCGAAGGCGAGCGGTAAGTATGTGGGCTCGCCTAGCATCGTGAACGTCGGCGACAGTGTGTACCTGGCCAAGCACGATGAGTTCGGGCCGGAGTCGGATGAGTGGACCTCGGCCATCACGCAGCTTTATCGCTCGGAAGATGCCGGGAAAACGTGGAGGCACAGCCATACATTCCAAGGCATGTTCTGGGCGTCGATTTTCAAGCTGGGCGATGCGGTATACGTGCTGGGCACGAGTAAGCATCACGGAAATATCGTCATCAGTCGTAGCAACGATGGTGGAAGAACGTGGAGCGAACCGACGGATGCCGAGAGCGGCTTGCTTCGAGAAGGGCAGTACCATACGGCCCCGGTTCCGATCGTTGTGCATAACGACCGCGTGTGGCGGGCCGTTGAAGATGCGGGCGGCAGTGACGTTTGGGGGCAGCGCTATCGTGCCATGATGATGAGCGCGGCGGTGGATGCTGATTTGCTCAAGGCCTCGAGTTGGACGTTTTCAAATTATCTTGCGCGCGATGAAAAGCTACTCGATGGCAAGTTCAATGCGTGGCTGGAAGGAAACGCCGTAGTGACGCCAGACGGCGAAATAGTAAATATTCTGCGAGTGGATTACAACCCGGAAGGCGGAGTGGCCGCGGTCGTTCGAGTGAGTGATGACGGCAAGAAGGTGACGTTCGCCCCGGCAGATTTCATTGAATTTCCAGGGGGTGCTACGAAGTTCACGATTCGGCACGATCCGAAAACGAATTTGTATTGGACTCTGTGTAACTACACGCCCGAGTTTCATCGCGACACGAAAGCTTCTTCAACACGCAATACGTTGGCATTGGCCAGCTCTCCCGATTTACGCGAGTGGACGGTGCGTAGCGTCGTGTTGTACCATCCCGATGTAACTCACCATGCTTTTCAGTACGTGGACTGGCTGATTGAGGGAGATGACTTGATCGTGGCCTCGCGCACGGCTTACGACGATGGACTCGGCGGTGCGCATCGTGGCCATGATGCGAATCTCCTGACGTTTCATCGCATCGAAAATTTCCGCGATCTTAAGATGGGCGATTCGGTGCCTGAGTTTCTGGCGAGAACGCGGGCGGCCAAGAAGTGATTAGAGCTGTTCGCTGGTTTTTATGGCCACGAAGAGGTACAAAAAAGCGCGAAAAAAAGACTCGGCAGCGGTGATGTTACTTGGTTTATAAACCGGCAAGTATTGAAAAGAGTGGCTGAAAGCTGATAGCTAACAGCAGCATTCATTTACACGCCGCATAGGTTGACTTTGATTCCCAAATTCGATGCGAATGCGGCTTTCGTTTGTAGGGTACGGTCGGCCTGCCTGGCGTCGTTGCTGTAAACGACTTGGATATGGTTGCTCTTGTGCTTTGCCATGAGGGCGTCGCGCGAAACGCCGTGCAACACGGCATGCATGATGGGCCATTGGTAGGTGGTGGATTGCCAGCGACGTTCGGTTTCTTCGGCCGGTAGTTCAACCACATGCCCGCGGCCGCAATCCATGTGGAGTGCGTCGTTCTCGACGTAGATCCGCGACCAAACGATTTCGCCCGGTTTCGAGATTCCGCGTAGAGTGCTGCCGCCGTTGGGGAAATACATGGCCGGTTGCCGACAACCGTCGGCACCAGCCCATCCGCCTGTGAAATGTGCGGGCGGCGCGGCACCGCTGATGAGGAATACCCAAACATAGTCGGGAACGGTACCGCTGCGGTCGATATCGCCCCACCGAATATCGTGGAGTGTTGTTTCGGGCGGTTGGCCGAGAGCGCGTTGAACACGATAGGTAAGAAGCGCGTCGAGTCCGGCGCATTCGTCGACTTCGTTGAAATGAACTACGGGCCGACCAGGAAATAGAGTGCGTTTACCATCGCGGCTAAGCACGGGCGGGCGGGCGGAGTTGTTGAGCATGCCCTCCACCAAATCGCTAGCGGGCAGCAAGTCTTTAAGACCTTGCTGGTATTGAATGCCGATAAGGTCGCAGCCGAAGTCGTCGGCAAGGCGCACGGCGGCGATATACATTTTGCATTGCAGCAGTATTTGGGCATCGGTGAGGTCGGTTTCGTGGTTGGGGCCGGTGTGGAATTGCATGCCGGCCGATTCGAGCCAGCGACGTACCTCGGATGCTTCGTTATCGTTGACCTGGGTGGATTCGTAATACAGGGCCGATTGGCTGAGCCGCTCTTTAAACACGCCCGTGCGGTGCAGAAGGTGGTCGGGGATGATTGCATTGAACATTCCCATGCAGCCTTCATCGAACACGCCCATGATGGCTTTGTCGTGAAGGAGCTCGCTGGCAAGTTGCCGGCCACGTTGATTCGCTTCGGCAGCCGCACTCGAGTCGTTGAATGGCCGCACGTGGTTGAGGTCGTGTTCGCATTTGCCCGTGTTCAGCCACTCTCGAAGTTTTGAGCGGAAGTAATCATCTCGGAAATCTTCGCTCCAGAGCGTGGAGTAATTGACGCCCGCTTTGGTGAGTGAGCCGTTGAGGTTGAGCATGCCGACGAGGCCGGGCCAAGTACCCGACCAGTTGGCAACGGTGAGGATGGGGCCTTGATGCGTGGTAAGCCCGGGCAAAACGTGGTGCGAGTATTGCCACACTGCCTCGGCCACGATGACCGGGGTGTTGGAGGGAATCGTGCGAAACACTTCGATTCCCTCGCGTTGCGAGGCTAAAAAACCGTGTTTTTCAGTTTCCTTATACGGATGAGCGCGAGTGAGTTGGAAGCCTTCGGCAGCGACGGCCTCGCCCAGAGACTTTTCCATTTCTTGTTGGGCTGGCCAGCAGTTCTGGTTAGCCGACAATCGCAAATCGCCGCTGGCGAGTAGGAGAACTTGCTTGTTCATTGGCATATGTGCTGTCGTCGATAATAGATGCTAGATGGTGAGATTAGATCGTGGTTAGAGTTTGATTGATTCTGGATGATGTTTTGTTATTTGGTTGAGGAACCGAAGTAAGATGCCAGAGCGCGGTACTCTTCATAAGCAGTTTCGTATGCCTTGCGATAAGCGCGGTTAGGGCGAACGATGCGCTCGTTGCCGCTTTCCTGATTCGACGCCATGGCACGAATTGCGGCCGACGCGGTGCGGAAGCCTGTTCGCTCGCGAGCGGCGAGCGCGCCGAGGATCGCAGCGCCCAGGGCGGGGCCATGTTTGCAGGGATGGACACGAATGGGTTCGCCGAGGATATCGGCGTAGATTTCCACCAAGAGCGGGTTGTGGTGAGGCAGCCCGCCTGTGGCGACGAATTTTTTAACAGGTACGCCATGCTCACGCAGAAGATCAACGATCCAACGAAGGCCGAAAGCCGAGCCTTCCATAAGCGAACGATATAGGTGCTCTGGACGATGACGGAGAGCTAGACCTGCAAAGGCACCGTGCAAGTTGCCATTCATGAGAGGCGTGCGGCAACCGTTCATCCAGTCGATGCAACGTACTCCGTCGCTTGCTGGTGGTATATCGCGCGCTGCCTGATTGAGACGGTCGAAGCTTTTTTCTCCTACCAGCCTTCGCAGCCAATCGAATGCATCGCCCACAGCCGCTTGGCCCGTTTCGTAGCCAAATAAATCGGGCAAGATGCCACCTTCTACAACTCCGGCGACTCCCGGTACATCGTGGCGTTCGGTCGCATTGATCATGTGGCAGCTACTAGTACCGAGCACCATGACGAGCGTTCCCGGTTCGTCGGCACCTGCGCCAGGAACCCCGGCGTGTGCGTCGATGATCGCGGCGCTTACGGGGATTCCGACTTGCAGGCCAAGCTTTTTGGCCATGTGGGGTGTAAGGTGCCCTGCGCATTCTCCCGGGCTAAGGAAGCGGCCGGGCAGTTTGCTGCGAACGACGTCTGCAAGTCGTGGATGAACGGCTTTCAGAAAGCTCGGGGAGGGATAGCCGGCCTCTTTCGACCAGAGAGCTTTGTAGCCGGCTTGGCAGGTTGAGCGTGGCAGGTTGTCTGCATTGCCGCCGACCAGTTGCCAAATGAACCAATCGCCAGCTTCTAACCAGATTTCGGTTGCATCACCAATGCGTGGCGAGTTATCTAAAGTTTCGAGTATTTTTGGGAAAAACCATTCCAGGCCGATCGTACCGCCGTAGTCTTTGAGAAAAGCTTCTTTGCGGCGATGTGCGACGGCATTCATGCGATCGGTTTGAGGTGCCGCGCCGTGGTGTTTCCAAAGTTTCGGCCAGGACAAAGGATCGTCGCGAAGTTTATCAAGCCGACAGAGGGGAGTGCCGTCGGCAAGCGTGGGTAGCATCGTGCAGCTTGTGAAGTCGGCACCGACGCTGACGACATCGCTGTTTGAGATTTTGGCCGAGCGGATAGCCGATCGGACGGCAGTTGCGGCGCTGGTGATCCAGTCGTCAGGATCCTGCAACGCATAGTGTGGAGGCAGTGGAGTCTTCGATTGTGGGAGTTGGCTAAGGATTTGTCCGTGGCGGTATCGAGAAACGGCCGACCCGATTTCCTTACCTTCGTGATTTACGAGGAGGGCCCGAACGGCCTCGGTGCCAAAGTCGAGGCCTAATGCGACAAACGGCTTTACGGCCATAGACAATCCGCCAAATTCTCGGGCATGAAGTTATATTGTGTGGTTATTCTAATAACACATCTGGGATTCCTCAAGGATAAGGTGTGATAGTCTTGGTATTTGCTGTCAATGTTGCTTGCGTGCCCTGATGGATCGAGGCTATCATGTGTCTTGGAATTCCAATGGTTGGCTCCGGGAACATGGGCGATGACGAGTTGGTTCAAAAGCATCTGCTACATCACCGCACAGATGGTCGTTGTAGTAAGTATTACTTGCTTGGCGGTAAGGTCGGCTCAATGCGAATCTAACGCGCAAAGTGAATTTGCGACCGTCGGTGCTGGCAATTTTCAACAGGGGAGTAACGACGGCGAGTGGGACGAGCGACCTGTACGTCGTGTCGATATGCCGCGGGGCGTAGTGATCGCCACCCAGCCTGTCACGAACCGCGAGTTCGAGGCGTTTCAGCCCAAGCATCGTGATCTTCGAAAAAGTGCGCCGGCATTTGCCGGGGATGATGCACCGGCGGTGATGGTGAGTTGGCAGGATGCCATGGATTATTGCGAATGGCTTTCCAATCAACGAGGCACCACGTTTCGCCTGCCTACCGAGGCTGAGTGGGAATATGCGTGTCGCCAGCGGCCCGACTTGTTCGAGGTGAAAGCTCCCGAGGAGTGGTGCTTGGATTGGTATGGGCCGTACACGGGCAGCAGCGTGAGCGACCCCGCGGGGCCAAAGGATGGTGAAGCGCGCGTAGTTCGTGGCGGCGGTTATCGATCTAAGGAGGGGCGACCGTCGGCGACCAATCGTTTGAGCAATTTGCCACTCGATCGAAATCGATTGGTCGGATTCAGGCTTGTTCAGGGGGAGTTGCCTGAAGCAGCAGAGAACAAATCGCCAGTAGTTCGAACTTGGGCACGTGACGTAAACCAAAAGCCGTTTGATTGGGCACCGACGGTGAATATGTCGAAACCGTTTTTTGCAGAACCGATTTACTACGTGCGCATTCCTGAATCGCTGCAAGGTGGGCCGCTGTATATTGAGCACAATCACGATCCGGGGATAACATATTGTCCGAATGGTGACTTGTTTGCGATCTGGTATAGCACCAAGAAGGAAGCGGGACGCGAGTTGGCCGTGGCCGCGTCGCGTTTACGACGGGGTGCGAATGAATGGGACGAGGCCGATGTGTTTTGGGATGTGGCCGACCGGAACGATCATGCGCCCGCATTGTGGACCGATAGCCAAGGCAAACTGTTCCATTTCAATGGTCTCGATGTGGATGAAGGTTGGGATGAGCTGGCGATCGTGATGCGAACGAGCGCGGATAACGGCCAAACCTGGTCTACCCCGGTGATTATCAACGAGGCACACGAGTTTCGAAATCAGCCGATCGCCAGCGTATTTGGTGATGACCAGGGGCACATTTATCTACCATGCGATGCGGTGCCGGGCGGCGCGGGTGGAACGGCGCTACATGTTAGTAGCGACGGCGGCAAAACTTGGAAAGAATATGGTAAAGGTCAGCCGGTGCCCAAGTTCGAGGAAGGTGGGAGAGGCGCATGGATTGCCGGCATCCATGCAGGGGTAACTCAAAACGACGATGGCGAAATACTCGCTTTGGGGCGTGGCAACGACATCGGCGGACAGATGCCCAAGAGTATTTCGCGCGACGGCGGCAAAACTTGGCAGTATTCAGCTTCCGAGTTTCCACCGATCGGCGGAGGGCAGCGAGTCGTGTTGAAGAAGCTGCGTGAAGGACCGCTGCTGTTAATCTCGTTCACCAAGGGTAGCGTGTTTACAGATTCCGACGGCAAGGAATTTAATGGCCGAGGAATGTTCGCGGCACTTAGCGAGGACGGCGGTAAAACTTGGCCCGTGCGAAAACTGCTGACCGACGGCAAGAAACGCAAGTTGGATGGCAATGCCTGGACTGATGAATTTGTGATGGATGGCACGCACGCAGAGCCCAAGGGCTATTTGGCGGCCGCGCAAACACCGGACGGAGTGATTCACCTTATCAGCAGTGGCGTTCATTACCGGTTCAATCTGGCGTGGCTGCATGAGCGTGCAAAACGGTAGCAATCAAGAAATCAAAAACGGTCGTCGTGAAGTACTCCCGAATTTGTGCGTGGTTGATTGCTACGGTTTGCTGTGGTAACTTCGCCACACCGCCACGGGTAATGGTCGCAGCGCTCGGTATGCAAGAACCTTCTTTTTCTCGCGAAGTCCAAGTCACTCATCGACCGACCGGCCATATTCTTACGAACGCCAATGTTTGGTCGCCAGAAGGGAAGTGGCTCGTGTACGACACACGATCGGATGCGGCCGGTGAAAAATTCGACGGTTCTACAATCGAGATCGTGAATGTCGATACGGGCGAGGTTCGCGAAATATACAGATCGAAAAATGGTGCGTACTGCGGTGTGGCTACTTTCAGTCCGAGCGATAGCCGGGTGGCGTTTATCCTCGGTCCGGAGAACCCGACCACGGATTGGGAGTATTCGGCCTGGCACCGCCAAGGGGCTATTGTAGATGCCCAGCGTCCTCAATCGTTCACGCTCCTCGACGCACGAGACGTTACCCCGCCTTTCACGGCTGGGGCGTTGCGAGGTGGTTCTCATGTCCATATTTTTAACGCCGATAGTGATCGAATCAGCTTCACCTACGAAGACCACGTGCTTGCGACGGCGGATGCAAACGCTGGGAAACGCGGGTTAAATCAGCGGAATGTCGGAGTCAGCTTGCTTGGTAGACCAGTATCGGTGAAGAGAGATCATCCGCGAAATCACGACGGTGATTCGTTTACCGTGTTGGTGACCCACACGGTTGATCATCCCCGCCCCGGCAGCGATGAGATTTCGCGAGCCTGCGAAGAGGGTTGGATCGGCAATCGCGGTTACACTCGGCAAAACGGCATTCAGCAAAGGTATGCCCTCGCATTCCAGGGCAAAGTGCTGACCACCGACGGGAAAGAGATTTCCGAAGTGTTTGTTGTCGATCTGCCAGAGGATCTCACGGTGGCCGGGGAACAACCGTTGGAAGGTACGAAGACGACCCGCCCTGCTCCACCCCGAGGCACGGTGCAGCGCCGCGTGACTTTTACGGCCGATCGGAAGTATCCGGGAATTCAGGGGCCGCGGCATTGGTTGCGTACATCGTCAGACGGATCGTGCATCGCGTTCCTGATGCGTGACGACCAAGATGTGGTGCAAATTTGGACTATCTCGCCCAACGGCGGTGAGCCACAGCAATTAACGCACAATGCGTTTGATATTGGGTCGGCTTTCACTTGGAGCAGCGATGGCAAATTGCTGGCCTGCGTGGCCGACAACAGCTTGTTTGTATTTGATGCGTCGACCGGTGCCGCTCGGCGTTTGACGCCGCGAGTGGAGGATGCCTTGGCACCACGTCCCGAGGCGTGTGTTTTCTCGCCAGATGGACGTCGTATTGCTTATGTTCGCCGGGTTGCTTCCTCCGAGGGAACCTTCAACCAAGTATTTGTAGTGGATGCTCCGTGAGCATTCTACAAAGTCGAAGTTGCGGGAAATTGTTACCGTGAATCCAGACGAATCCTCATCTTCGCTGACACGCACTGCTTGGTTGGTGGTGGCTTTGCTCATGCCGGTCGCGTTGTTGAATTATCTCGACCGGCAAATGCTGGCATCGATGAAGGTGTCGGTGATGACCGACATTCCCAGTATCGAATCGGAAAAGAACTGGGGAATCATGCTGGGGCAGTTCAAATGGGTGTATGCGGTTTTTAGTCTTATCGGTGGTTATATTGCCGATCGCTTCAGTCGGCGGTTCGTGATTTGCGCGAGTCTTTTCATATGGTCGGCGATCACGTGGCTTACGGGCCAGACGACTACTTACACTGAATTGCTTTGGGTGCGCTCTTTGATGGGGGTGAGCGAGGCGTTTTACATACCGGCGGCACTCGCTTTGATTACCGATTATCACACGGGCGATACTAAGTCTCGCGCGGTGGGATTGCACCAAATGGCCATTTACCTCGGTGTGATTCTTGGCGGCTTCGGCGGTTACGTAGCGGATAGCCCTGATCTGGGTTGGCGGTTTGCATTTCATGCCAGCGGCGTGCTGGGAATGATCTATGCCATACCGCTGGTGTTTTTACTGCGCGACGCGCCAACCAAAGACATTTTACCAGCAACCTTATCAGGGAACCCTTTGCGGAGGTCGGAGATATGGGAGCTTGTCACGAACATCTCGTTTATTTTGCTGGTGCTTTATTTCACCTTGCCGGCGCTTGCCGGTTGGGTGGTGCGAGATTGGATGCCCGCCATTTTGAATGAAAAGTTCGAGATAGGCCAAGGTCGTGCAGGCGTGGCGGCAAGTTTGTATTGGCAACTGGCTGCGATAGTTGGCGCGTTCGTGGGAGGCTGGCTTGCCGATCGTTGGATGTTGCGCAGTCAGCGCGGACGGATTTATGTGAGCGCGATCGGAATGTGCATGATCGTGCCGGCGATTTTGCTTTTGGGCAGTGCGTGGTCGCTACTGGCCGCCGTGGCGTTCTTGGTTTTGTTTGGCCTCGGTTGGGGATTTTTCGATTGCAACAACATGCCGATTTTGTCGCAGATCGTGCGCCCCCATTTAAGAGCCACCGGTTATGGAATTATGAATTTCGTCAGCATTGGCGGTGGTGGGGTAGCCGACTGGGCATTTGGCGAAATGCTGGACCGAAAGGTGCCGTTGAATTTGATTTTCGGTATTTTTGCTAGCGCGGCCGTGGTTTCGATCGTGCTTGTGTTGATGATACGACCGAAACCCGAGAACTCGTTGGAAGCGCCAACGTAAGCGTTTCTGGGGTCTCCAGAACCAGTTCAGATTCGTTTAGAGCGTGCTTGGAAATAGGTGTGCCACTGGCTTTGTCAGTGAATTCACGGAATATCGCCAAGTGATACGCTCCGACAAAAGTGTGAATCAGCTTGCGAAGGAAGCTCTCTCCGGGCAAAAAACCAACCCTGGTTTCGATTGCAAGCTGGCGGCAGAAAAAACTGGCCAAGCCAGTGACACACAGCAGGCCCCTGAAAGCATTTCAAAACACCTGCTTAAAACGCGCGTAGCAACGATAGGTGGAAGCCGAATCGCAGGGTGCGTGTTGAAAGGTCTTGAATTGGCACGACAAGGCCATGAGTTAGGTCGAGGTCGAGGTCGAACAGGCTTTGTTCGTCGGTCGCTAACGTGACAATATCGGCGTCGATTACGCTGTTGAAATGCGGATCGTTAAGCACCGGCTTGCCGGTTGCGAGGATCGTCAATGCAGCGACTATGTCTGCTGCAGAAGGCGCGGTTGCCGAGGCTGAATCCGCTTCTATGTATTCGATGGATTCATCGCACACTTCGATTAGCCGGGCCGGGGCAATGATAGAATCGAGTATCCAAACCCGTTCATGGACAATTCGCTCTGGCCGAATGTTGATGTCCAGTATCGGCTGAGCATCCTGCGTCTCTTGCAGGAGGGGGATCTGTAGCGAAGCCGATGTCGCGATTGAATTCCTACTTGGCTTTTCGCTGCCGACCGCGTCGGAATATGCAAGAGTTGTCGCGAGCGTTGCTGCCAGCAGCAACCGAAGGGGCAAAGCCATAGCGCAGGATTCTCCGGAGGCCGTGCAGGAAGCTACATTAACGACCTGACTTAATCTATCGGAAGCTGCGGGCGTTGGTTTGTGAGCGGCGAAGAGATGGTAAGGTTTTTTGCTCGAATCGAAGGCCGATTGTAGGGGCTGTAGGGGTCGCGGGATGCGTTCCTAGCCGAGGCTATCGTCCCCTAACGAATGCTTGCAGGCAATGAGTGGAGCGTTGGAAACTCTTTTGTCACAAGGTCATATCGCTGCTTCAGGCGCGCCACGATCTCGGGATGCTGGCTAGCCACATTCTTCTGCTCACTCGGATCCTCGGCCAAATGGTAAAGAGCCAGGGCCTCGGATTCGTCTCCGGTTTTAATGCCCGGATAGGCTGACGGCCGGTATTGTTCGTAGGGAGCCAGAATGGTGACCCCATCTGGGGCACGGCGATCGACCCATTGGTCATCGACGATGGCAACGGGACGTCTCTGCTTAGTAAAATGAAGCTTCCAGTTGGCGTCGCGAACCGAAGCTAATACTGGTCCTTGCAGGCCGTACACGTACTGGTGGGGCTTTTTATCGTTCGATTCAAACGTCGGGAGAAGGTTTACACCGTCGATGACACGATCGGAGGGGTTTGGAATTTCGGCCGCGGCAAGTGAGGTTGTAAACAAATCCATGGTCACGCCCAATGCGTCGCACGTTTTCCCGGCTGGGATGCGACCTGGCCAGCGGGCAATGCATGGCACACGATAGCCGCCTTCATAAGCGGTGGCTTTCATGCCACGGAGTCCGCCCGTGCTGCCCCCAAACCAGGGGCCGTTGTCGCTGGTGAAAAAAACAAGCGTGTTTTCGTCGAGGCCCAACTCCTTTAGCCTGGCGAGCACTTTCCCAACGCTGGCATCTAACTCTGCGATGACATCTCCATAAATGCCCGCGCCAGATTTTTTGTAGAAGACCTCAGATGGAGCGAGGGGTTTATGGGGCATCGCATGCGCGAAGTATAAGAAGAACGGCTTTTGTTTGTTCCGCTCGATGAAGCTGAGCGCTCGCTCAGTATAGCGAGGCATGAGTGTGGTTTGAGCGACTGGGTACTCGACGACCTCTTCGTCCTCAATGAGTTGGATGGGGCGCATGTCGTTACTGTAGAGAATACCGAGATACTCATCGAACCCGCGGCGTACAGGATAGAATTGCTTTTCGGCATGACCCAGGTGCCACTTTCCGATCATGCCCGTGGTATAACCCGCATCTCGAAATAATTGAGCGAGAGTAAGTTCATTCTCGGGAAGTGCGATTAACTTACTTCTTTCCCTATCGCCGTCTGGAGCAGGATTATTAACTAGCCCGCAACGGAACGGATAGCGACCCGTGAGCAAAGAGGCACGCGTGGGGGCACAGAAGGGGTTCGGAGTATTAAACTGTGTGAGTCGAACACCTTCTGCTGCCATGCGGTCAAGATGAGGTGTTTTGAACGCCGGGTGGCCGTAGCAAGCCAGATCGCCGTAACCTAAGTCGTCGGCCAATATAATTACCACATTGGGCTGACGAGGAGATTTTTCTGCGAAGACCGTTGTTGACGCTATCAACAACACAGAGACAATAATCAAGATGCGATAGACAAAAATGGTATTTTTCATGGCAGCCTTTTACTGGTTGCTAACCTGCTCGCGGAATAGTTCGTGAAAAGCGTTCTCAGCGGCGAATGGAACTTCTTCGTTGACGAACCGTGGGCGCACCGAAGTCCACCACTTGTCGTAAGCGGCCCGCATATCGTTGGCTACCTGCGGGTTTTTGGCAATGACGTTATGCAACTCGCCAGGGTCGTTGGCGATATCGTACAGTTCTTCGTTGTTCACGAGACGGAAACGTTGCGATCGTACCGCACATTGACTGTGCTTCGCCGTATCGGACCGACCTTTTCCCCAACGTCCGAGGTGAACGAAGAGATAACGATCGGGCCATGTTGCAGCGGGATTCGTGAGTAATGGCACGAGACTTCGGCCGTCCAGTTGAACGTTTTCCGGTATGGTCGCATCACACAGTTCCGCCAACGTTGGAAAGATATCGATCGCCCCGGCAAGCGCCTGGACGTCGGCCCCCGGTTGCAGTTTGTCTTTCCAGTAGAAGAATGCAGGAACTCGGGTGCCGCCTTCGTACGGAGTGCCTTTCTTTCCTCGCATCCCGGCGTTGTAAAGGTCGGCTGGCGTGTGGCCATTGTCCGTCATGAAAATGACAAGCGTGTTATCATCAAGCTTCTGTTCACGCAAGAAATGCATCAGTCGGCCGATATTGTCGTCGATGTTGGTGATCATGCCGTAGTAAGCAGCCCCGTTTGGGGTGAGGCCCATTTCTTCATAGGGCTTTTGGTAGCTTGGCGGACAGACCAGCGGCGAGTGCGGGGCGTTGGTGGCGATTTGTGCATAGAACGGCTGATCGCGCTTTTCGGCGATCCATTTCATGGCTTGAGCAAAAAAAACGTCGGTACAATATCCTGTAGTTTTCTCGACATGCTCGTTGTGAAGCACGTAAGGATCGAAGTACTTGTTGTTGGGAAAATCGCCGCAGCTTCCCGGGTAAGATTGGCCGATGCCCCCTGCCCCGTGGATGAACGACTCGGTAAATCCGCGCTTCGCGGGGCGATATTCGGCTTCGTCACCCAAGTGCCATTTGCCGAAGATGCCTGTTCGGTAGCCTGCCTTTACGAGAATTTCGCCCAGCGTGGTGGCATCTGTCGCCAACCGCTCTCGTTGCATAAGGGTGTGCGTAACCCCATTGCGGAACTCATGCTGGCCGGTCATGAGCGAGGCCCGAGTTGGGGCACAGGTGGGGCTGGCGTGAAAGCACGTGAATCGCACGCTGTTGGCGTGGAGTTGGTCTAGATTTGGCGTGCGTATCGTTGGATTGCCGTGGCACGCAAGTTCGCCGTAGCCTTGGTCATCGGTGATAACCAGGATGACATTAGGGCGCGAGCCAGCGAGGGAATCGTTGCCGAAGGAAGCTGTCGGCATAAGGATTCCAGATGCTACGACTACATAGAAAGTTTTTTGTACCAACCGGTATAGCGCTGTAATCATCAGGGGCTCCGCACTGGTATCGGGGAATCAACGCTCCCCCCTATCATTGCAGCGCAACGCCGACTTTTCCACGGTTGTATAGAACCGATCTATGTGGTTATCTCGTTCTGCGAGAAGTAGTTTTCGCTCTCGATGCCATCAATGGCAAAAACGGCGGAAGCCACGTTTGAACAGATATTGCGTCACCATTTCCACCAATGGCACGATTGTCGACTCCCACGAACGGAAATCGAGACGTTAAACGAGTGGCCCGCAGCTCAACCGTGGGCACGCTCGTGGCCGCGATGACATCGGACATCGTTTGCGAACCCGTGCGGCTGATAATTCCACCGCCACGCCAATGCTTGGGCCGAAGGAGGCGTTGACGACCTGCGCCGACGGACAGGAATCGAAGCAACGCGAGTAGACGTAGGGAATATCGACCGGCGAATGAACTCGGCACAGCTGACGATTTGGTACGACAAACAAAAAAATCGCGACGAAGGCATTGCGTAGCCTTCGTGGACTCTTCTTTGCAAAACACTTTGGGCTAGATCAAAGTTCCAAATAGTGCTCCCTGATGGACTCGAACCATCAACCTACTGATTAAGAGTCAGTTGCTCTGCCAGTTGAGCTAAGGGAGCATAAGGGGTTTTTTAACCACTTGCACTACATCTCTGGAGCTTAGGTCCATTTTGCACTACAATTCGGATAGTCAGGTCGATAAATGTAGTGAGGATGGTCATGGCTAAGCACCAGAAAAAACGGATACCGAAACTGTCATACACTGCCAGTCGAGGAATAGGATTCTACGTCAGTTATCGCGACCCAGCAACAGGGTCACCCCGCAAGCATAGATTCGGCAACATTCCTAAAGAGCAGGCGATTGCCGAATACAACGTCTGGGTAGTCTCTCATCTTACTGGCAAGCCACTCCGTAAACGACCTACGAAGGTTGCTGTAGCCACCCCCGGGACAGAAACGGAGATACTACAGGGGAGCATACTACACGTAGTATCTGGGTTGCTTTCATTCGATGAATCACGGCTCCGCAAAGAGGGAGACCCACGGTCCAAGGGGACTATCGGTAAAAAGCAATTTGATTCGCGGAATACATTGGCGAATACATTCTTAGCATTCTTGAACGATAGGCATGGTGCTGGTGCTGTAGGCCGAATGAAGTTAGCAGACTTGCGCATGGAAGACGTAGAAGAGTACAACCGCAAGCTAACCCAGAACGATTACAGTTCAAGTCAGGTCACCAAGAGCATACAGGTAGTAAAGGCAATCATCGACCGTGCTGGTAGACCTGAGTACGGCAAACAGCTACTACCGTGGAATTGGGATAGCCGAGATGTGTACCATGGCAGACCCGATAGGCCGGTGACATTGCCGACCGTTAGACAGTTGCAATTGATACTACAGAAGTGTGATGAGCGCCGCACGGCAATGGTATGGATGGCGATAGGTCTAGGATTCGGACAAGGCGACTTATCACGCGCCCGAGTAGAACAATTCGACGCCGAAACTTATGATTGTCGGCGCGGTAAGACTGGCTTCGAGCGATATGGAATTATGCCGTTAATGGTATGGAAGTCGATGCAAAACTATCTAGCTCGAACGTCACGGGCTCCCGGTGACCTGCTATTCATCACAGACCAGGGTAAGCCACTGGTACACGGTTCTACCGATAGCGTAGTGCAGTGGTGGGATGAGATACGCACGGCGTTAGGGGATGATGCTAAGGGTCTGAATGGTTTCTACTCATTACGCCATTTGGGAGCCACCGAATACGGCAGCAGAGACAACACAGGTATATCGGCAGTCAAGCTATGGTTAGGTCATTCCGCATCTAGCACGGTTGCCGACAGGTATATGAAGCCAGTTTCGCCCGAGTATAAACCCGTCGTAGAGTGGGTCCGTAAAGCGCTGGCGACAGGCAAGGTAGAGCTAGGCGAATCTAGCTAGGTCGGCACGAATGCTTATTGTCTGGGGCTCGGGCCCTGTAAGAAATATTGTGTCAGCTATCAGCATTCGGTAGAAACTTGTTCAC
>CAZTWS010000116.1:0-15356 GCA_964618225.1 uncultured Planctomycetaceae bacterium | reverse complement strand
CCCAGCCCCCGGTCCCCAACCCCCGCACAGCGCCCCCGTTGCATCCACAAGAAAGTCGCTAACTCTAATCAGCCATGGACTTTATGCAAATCAAACCGTGTACCGTGTCCCTCATGAAACTCCGTCGCCAGTAAAATAGGGCGACTATTATTACCATAGCCAGTAGACACTTTCCTTTTTGTGTAGAATGATAAGCCTCCCGCTACGGCCGCCTACCTATCCCCTTTCTGGGTTCTGCATGCCAACATTGGCCCGTACAGTTCCGCGCAGATTTTTTACTTTGGCGATCACGGTTGCCCTCGTGACTCGCGCCACGGCTGCGGTTGATTTTCAAACCGAGGTTCGGCCAATTATCGAGTCCGCTTGCGTGAGTTGCCACAGCGAAGCGAACCCCGAAGGCGGGCTGCGGCTAGATTCCATCACCGCTGCCGCGACCGGCGGCGACAACGGCCCAGCAATCGTTCCTCGCGACCCAGAGAAAAGCTCGTTCCTGAACCGAATCGTGCTGCCCGCCGACCATGAACTGGCGATGCCGCCGGGCGGCCCGGCCTTGGATACGTCGCAAATTGCCGTACTCCGCAAGTGGATTGAAGAGGGGGCCAATTGGCCCAAGGACGCACGGCTCGAAACCAAACAACGCATCGATTTCGTCGAACACATTCAGCCAATTCTGGAAATGGAATGCCTCTCCTGCCATTCCGGCGTTGAACCGGAGGGCGACTACGACCTCACTACTTTCAAAACGGCGATGGAAAGCGGCTCCAACCCACCTTCGATCGTCGCCTTTCATCCCGAAAAAAGCTCGATCTTCACCTTAACGAATCTTCCGAAAGACGATGCGTCGCTCATGCCGCCCGCCGACCAAGGTGGCCCGCTGAATAAAGAACAAATTGCAACGCTTCGGGCTTGGATCGAGCAAGGCGCGATCTGGCCAAGCGACGTCCAACTCAAAACACGCCCCAAATTGCAAAGTGGCCCTGAATCGCCCGATGACCTCGAGCTCGTGCGGAAAATTCACGCCTTGATTACCGAGAAAGCCAAACAGGAAGCCGAGGCCAAGCCGGCCAACTATTCGGCCAAGGTGCCGCAAACCAATGTGCCCTTCGACATGATCGCCCTGGAAGGCGGCGAGTTCCTCATGGGCAGCCCTGACAGTGAACCGAGCCGCGATAGTAACGAGGGCCCACGGACCGCTATAAAAGTATCACCGTTCTGGATCGGCAAGCACGAAGTTACCTGGGACGAGTACGAGCCGTTCATGATCACCCGCGTCGAACGCTTTAAGAACGGCGCTCGTAAAGATTTTGATCCGGTTAAGCATACGACCGTCGATGCGGTTAGCGGCCCAACAGCTCCGTATGCCGACATGAGTTTCGGCATGGGGCGGCTCGGATACCCGGCCATCTGCATGACACAGCACGCGGCCAACAAGTATTGCCAATGGCTCAGCGCCCAAACGGGCCATTTCTATCGGCTTCCGACCGAGGCCGAATGGGAATACGCTTGCCGGGCCGGAACAAACACCGTCTACTCGTTTGGCGACGATCCCGAAAAGCTCGACGAATACGCCTGGTACATTGATAATAGTGATGAGAAGTCTCAAAAGGTCGGGCAGAAGAAACCCAACCCATGGGGACTTTACGACATGCACGGCAACGTCATGGAATGGACTGCCGACCAGTTCGTTCCCGATTATTTTACGCGATTGAAAGCACCCGCGGACAATCCTTTTGTGCGTCCGCAAACATTGCATCCGCGAAGCGTTCGCGGTGGTGGATGGGAAAGCGGTCCTGAGCAACTTCGCTCAGCGTATCGCATTGGGTCCGACGCTTACTGGCAGCAACAGGATCCGCAATTGCCAAAGAGCGTTTGGTATCTCACGGATGCTCCTTGGTTAGGTTTTCGCTTAATACGGCCAGTTGAAGTGCCGTCGGTTGAGGAAATGTACTTTTACTGGAACAGCAGTACTGGCAAGCGCTAGTTCAATAGCGATCCCCGTCAGTTCATGCTGCACGATTATGAAAGGGCCGAAACGTGAGTCTTGAGCTTCCCCAGTCGGATCGTCGTGATTTCATCAAGCGAGCAGGCGCGGCGACCGCCCTCAGCATGTTCACGGTGCCTAAAGTGTTCGGGCAAGCCGGCAACAATCATTCGCTGCAACTGGCGCTCATCGGCGCGGGCGGTCGCGGCACCGGTGCCGTGACGGACGCAATCGCAGCTTCCAGCTACCCGATCAAGCTCGTGGCAATGGCGGACCTGTTTCCCCAACGACTCGATGGAAGCCATGCGGCGTTGTCGCAAAACTATCAGGATCGGCCGGGCGTGATCGATGTGGCTCCCGATCACAAGTTCTCGGGCTTCGACGCCTACCGAAAGGCAATGGACGTGTTGCGTCCCGGCGACATCGCGATCTTCGCATCCCCGCTCGCATTCCGCGAGCAGCATTTCAAATATGCGATCGACCGCGGCCTGCACGTGTTCATGGAGAAACCCGTGGTTGCCGATGGCCCGACCGGCAAACGCATGTTGGAGCTTGCCAAGAAGGCCGATGAAAAGAAGCTCAAATGCGGGGTCGGCCTCATGGTGCGCCATTGCCGCGGTCGTCAGGAATTGCACAAGCGAATCCAGGACGGCGAAATCGGTGATCTAATCCTCATGCGCGCTTATCGTATGCACGCCCCGGTTGCCACCTGCTTCTCGACACGCAAACCCGAAGATCGCGACGAATTGCCTTGGCAAGTGGAGCGTTTCCACAGCTTCCTGTGGGCCAGCGGTGGTTTGTTCAGCGATTTCTACGTGCATCAAATCGACGAAGTAAGCTGGATGAAAAACGCCTGGCCGATCAAAGCCCAGGCACTCGGCGGACGCAATTATCGCGGCGACTATGTCGATCAGAATTTCGATACCTATGCCGTGGAATACACGTTTGAAGACGGCAGCAAGTTCTTCTTCGATGGCCGCACCATGCCCGGTGCCATGAACGATATGTCGAGCGTGGTGCATGGCACCAAAGGCTCGGGCATCGTCAGCACCTCGGGTCATTTCCCCGGCAAAGTGCGGACTTTCAAAGGACAAAAGCAGGATCGCAAGGACGTTATCTGGGCCTACCCGCAGCCCGAGCAGAACCCTTACGTGCTCGAATGGAAGGATCTCATTGAAGCCATCGTGGGCGATCAGCCCTACAACGAAGTGCCACGCGGCGTCGAGGCCAGCCTCGTCACCAGCATGGGACGCATGGCCGCTCACACGGGCGTCGAAATCACCTACGATCAAATGCTCAACTGCCCGCACGAAATGGCACCGGGTGTGGATGAGTTCACCCTCACCGGCCCCGCGCCGGTGATGCCCGACGCGGACGGAAAATACCCGATTCCGCAACCGGGTATTGTTCTCGATCGTGAGTACGGCGAAGCTTCGTAAAGCTAGTTCAATCAACGCGTTGTTCTGGCGTCACGTGTCATCGCGAGCGCTCAGGGCAACGCGTTTTATTACTTGATCTTCGCGATCAGTTGCTCCGCTTCGTCGTCTCGATCGATCGAGTGCAGCACTTTGGCAAAAGCAAGTGCCGCTTCGTGCGCGTTCTTTCGGGCCGGTCCTTCAACGGTCGTTTTTGCATGGAACTGCCCCAGCCACTCGCAAACATGCGCGATCATATCGTTAAGATCCTCGGTTTGCCCAGACTGTGCCAGATTCCTTATCGATTCTTCGTGAAACCACCTGGCCGAGTTCCAAAAATCAATGTTCCAAGGAACGGACTCGCATAAAGTCTCGATCTCACCCACCGCTAATCGAAATGTTCGCACTGCATCTCGCATGGCCCCCGCCCGGCACTGCGCCAGCGCTTGGCGGAAATGCAACGCGGCCAGTACATCGACCGCGGCCGTATACTCCGGATGTTCCTGACACAAACGCTCCGCATGACGCACACCCTGCGCAAGCACCTCGCGAGCCTCATCTTGCCGTGCTTTGGAGGGCTGCAAAATTGCTTCGTAATAGTCGATGCAGGCCCAGCATAAATCGGTGCGCATCGCTATATGATCTGGACGGCGGTCGAGATAAAGCTCCCCGCGCGAAATTGCCTGTCGCCAGAATCGTTCCGCCGTTGCGTTATCTCCTCGGCCATACGCGAACTTCGCAAGAGAGCTCAGGCAAAGGGTCACCGGCTGATATTGTCGTGGATACTCCTGCTCGATGGCTTCATACAGCTCTAAACTTCGGCGATATTGAGCCTCCACCGGAAACGACTCACGATGAAGCGATTTCATATCGAACTGCCATGTATAGGCAAGATCCGTTTCCACCGTGGCGAGTGTCTCACGGATTGACGGAGGATTCTGATCGGTCTCCACAAGCGATTGGTAGAGAGCGGCACTCCGCTTCAACGCGTCCGCCGCTTCACCATATTCGTCGAGCTCGCGCTGCAATCCGGCAATTGAGTGAAGAACATTCGCAAGCTCCAATTGCACGCTGCGATCGGTATCTCCAAGAACCAGCAATTGCTCGTACGCACGGGCGGCGTCCTCGAAAAGACTTACTCGCAACGGATGACTCAGAGGAATGCCCTCCAGTTTGTCGCTGGCGACCTGGGTAAGCAACTGATGCACGGCTCCTCGTGCCGATACGATGGCTCGTTCCCGGGCAGCCGCTTCGCCGCGAATTCGAGAGTTGCTGTAAGCGAGGATCGCCACGGCCGCTACCAGCAACGTGGCTGCCACGGTCGCCAGCGACGTAATCATGCGATTCTGTCGACACCATCGCCATGCGCGTTCCGCTGCGGTCGACCGCCGCGAGAGAATGGGTCGATCATCAAGAAAACGCTGCAAATCTTCGGCCATCTCCTCGGCGCAGCGATAACGTGCCGCCGGTTCCTTCGCCATGGCACGAAGCACGATCGTCTCCAAATCTCGCGGAACCGATCGCACCAACTTCGAGGGCAACGCGGGCGCGTGGTGAAGAATGTTGTCCACCAATCGTGCCCGGCTTTCCGTTCCGAATGCCGCGTGCAATGTGATTAGCTCGTAGAGAGTTGCTCCCAGGCCATAGATATCGCTGCGGCGGTCGTATGCCCCCTCGAGTCTTTCGGGAGCCATGTAGCGGAGCGTGCCGATAAAATCGCCTGTCTCGGTCAGTCCTTCGACGCCTTCGATCTTTGCCAAACCGAAGTCGGTAATCCACACGTCGCCCTTGGAATCGAGCAATAAATTGGATGGTTTGATATCGCGATGCAGAACTCCTTCGGAGTGCGCATAAGCCAACGCGTCGCACACTTGGCGGCCAATCCGGGCGACTTTGCGATAAAACTCGTGTCCGGTTTGATGGGCGGCGCATAACCCGGCAGGATCTTCGGTAGCTGATAGAACATCTTCGTTTCGCGGACCATTCCGCAGCAGCTCGATCACCCCTTGCAGGCTCTGCCCTTGAATAAACTGCATCGCGTAGTAGTGCAACCCGTCCCTCTCCCCGACCTCGAATACGGGCACGATTCCGTGGTGATGCAATCTCGCTGCCGACATGGCCTCGTAACGGAATCGCTCCAAATGCTTCGGGTTCAAATGCGCCGCGGAGGGAAGAATTTTCAGCGCCACATGCCGGTGCAACGATTGTTGCACGGCCTCATAGACGACCCCCATTCCGCCGCGACCGATTTCTCGCACGATCGTAAACTCCCCGACCGTGGCGGGCGGCGCGAGAGCACTGGCTAAACTTCGAGACGAGTTGCTCAAGAACGCCAGCGCATTCTTTTCAAGCAGAATGAGCGCCGGTAGAAGACCTTCGAGCTGTGCTGCAAGCTGCGGGTAACGTTCCGCATATTCACTGACACTCGGTCGCTCGCCCGCGCGATAGCGTGTAACGAACGACTCGGCAACTTGCTCGATGGCCGCATCTAAATCGAGTTGCTGCGGAATCACGGCGACAATCCTTCCAAGCCGCCCGGCATGGCTGCAAGCGAATCCTTCAGTCGCAGCAGCGCTCTAGTATAACGCTTGCTGGCGGCAGACTTATCCAGACTAAGCACCTCGGCCACTTCACCATTCGATAGTTGCTCGAAATGGCGCAATACAAGAATTTCACGGTCAATCGGTTCCAAGGAATCGAGCGCTTGCTGCAGCTTCATCGCTCGCTCCATGCGAATCGCCGATTGGCTGGGGCTGCTCAGGCTACCGAGCAACGTGGCAGCCAAGTCGGCCGTACTCGCTTCGGGGAAGTTTCCATGATACATCGACACATCGCGGCTCGCATCGCGCGTCTGGGCTCCCAAGTGCCGACGATGTTGCTCCATCAATCGTTGACCAACGAGCCACCGCAGCCAGACGAAAAAGGGCATCATCGGATTCTTGACATACTCGGGCAGGCGGCGTGCCGCATCGATGTACGACTCTTGCACAATGTCGGACGGGTCGATCCGCCCTTGCAGCCTGGGGTCCATGCGCAACGCCACCATACGGCGCAGTCGGGCCCAATGCTCCTCCATCAGCGTTTTCCAAGCCTGGTCGTCGCCATTCACGGCTCGCTCGACCAAAGCAGGCGGCTGGTTGTCTTCGGTTTCTTTATCGTCCATATGCCCATGATAAAGAGTCGTCTCCTCGATCGGGCGTCCCGCGCCTCAAGAATCTATCCGAGAGTGTCCGGGAATTCGAGGTGGCACGCTACGCGCTGGCGTCTATCCCCGCCTACGCGGGAATGGCTCGCAGAGGGGCTTTGGAGACGGCGGGCCAATCTTTCCCCTCCCCTTTTTCGGCGAGTGAAACTTTAGGAAATCCGTGCCTTTTCGGGATATTTCCTGTCCCCGAGCAGGTCGTCCTCGCAGTTCCTAATTATCGCGATTCTTTTCGGTGGGAAAGTCCGGCTCCTTGGACGCGGCGGATCGCAAGCGTTTTTTGGAGCAGCTTTACGCACTGATGGTGCGGTAGTGGAGCTCGCCCGAATCCGCCGACGAGCCGTAACTCCTTAAATAGTAACCAATTGCGAATGCAGTCGAGTGCTGCCAAGCAAATTTCGTACGTGAGATTCGCATGCAGAAACTCCTTCCAGGTTGGGTATCGTATCGGCAGGTACGACGAAAGTGTCGCCAGAAGAGCCGTACTCACCGCGCAGCCCTGAGTTCTCGCCGACTTCTGTTCGAGTCGCTGGAAGAGCGAATGGTGCTTGCCGGAGGCGTGATTCCGACCAGCGTTCAAGATACGCTGGCGACCAATCTGACGACGATCATCAACAATAGCCTTGCGCCCACGGCCAGCATGCCGATGGTCGGGGCGGCGCTCGCGAACAATCCGGACTTCGTCAAGGCCCAGGTGCAGGCGTTGCTCGATGACCTCGACAGCGCGTCGGTGACTCCCGGCGACGTCAGCGTCAGCCCGGGGGCGACTTCGGTGTTCACGGTCAACCGGTTGGTCAGTTCGCACGGGGAGCTGGATGTGCCGTTCGATCTGGGCCTGGACTTTTTGCCGCTCGATCCACCTGATCCGGACAATCCGGACGCGAACACAGCCAAGGATATGCGGGTTCACGTCGAGGTCTATTTCCGTCTGCAATTTTCGGTGGACACTCTCACCGGCACGACGACGTTCGTCGATGCGCCGATCAGCGACTTGACGCCGACGCTGTGGACTCAAGGAGGAGGAACGCTGTTCAACGGTGGTCCGTTGCGAGTCGATGCGCCGGATTCGCCGTTGGCAATCGTAATCAGCGCGTATTCGCGGGCAGACTTCGAAGCATCGGGGGATTTGCAAGGCGCGTTCGACGCGACGATCTACGACGTGTTCTGGCAGAAGCTCAATCGCAACGAGCCCGTCTCGATCGAAGATCGCACGTGGATGACGGCCACGATCGACGTGACGATGGGTCCGTGGTCGACGAGCCCGAGCGGCAACGTCGGCCCGAATGTTTCGTCGCGGATCAACGGCGAGGCGCACGCGAATCTGGAGCTCCATCTGGTCATGTCGGACCCGATGGATTTCAACCTTACGGCACGGCTGGACGCGGATTGGACGTTCGACAACGTGCTGCTCACGCCCACGCCGCCGCCACTTCATGAGTTCGGAACGCTGCCGTATGTGGATATCCTCGACGTGACGGTGGAGTTGGATTCGACGCTGCGCGTGCTGGGCGGCATTCTCGACACGATTCAAGACATCACCAACAATCCGGCAGTAGGCGCCTACATGGCGGTGATGGACACCGATCTGCCGATTATTGAAAAATCGATCTTCGAAATCGCCGATGCGCTGGGCGCGATGGAGGGCGGTTGGGGCGACGCGATCAGCACGATCAAGTTTATCAATTCGTTGCACGTGCCGGGCCAAGGGATGGGCGGCACAATCAATTTGGGCGCGTTCCGCATCGCCGATCCTCGCGCGGGCGGGCCAATCCAGATCACGCAGACGCAGCTTGGCAACGGCGCGCCGCAGGCAGTGAACAGTTTCTTCGACTGGGCGTTCGGCCTCGATTTCCCCAATGAGGATTATTCGCACGGGCTCCACTTCTGGTTTCTCGAAGACCCGATCAACGTGCTGTTCCCGGTGATGATGGGCGAAGATCGGACGCTGATGACGTTCACCATGCCGGAGCTGGATTTTCGTTTTGATCTTGATGACGTCTATGGCGTCTTCGGCACATTCGACTTATTCCCGGCTTATCCGGGCGTATCGTTGGGCGGCGAGTTTCGCATTCGCCTCGACGTTGATCTGGGGTACGACACGGAGGGATTGCGCCGCAGGGAACGGAACCAAAGTCCCGATAAAGATGACGCCAAGTACGGTTTTTACATCAACACCGACGAGACGTTCTTCCAAATCTCGACCGGCATGACGCTTTCCGCGGGGGGGCTGGGTTTCGAAGTCGAGGGAGGCATCTATGGAGGGGTCGAAGTGATCCCGGTCGGATATCTGGATCCTGATGATCCGAACCGCGTGCGCGGCGGCCACCTGCTGCGCGATGCGTGGAAGATGGTGCAGGCCTACGGCGATATCTATGCTCACGCGCACTTCGATTACCCGGGCGGCAGCGAGACGCTCGTCGACCATGAGACGATCCTGGATTTTGATTTTTTCGGCTTCGACACCGAGGTGCATCCGGTTCCTGCCAATCATGAAATCACGATCACGAAAACGAACACGAGCGAAAAGATTTTCGTGCTCGACCAGAGGATCGATCCCTCTACAGGACGCCCGGTGTACGGCACGCCGAATGTTTACGATCACGTGATCGCGGTGCTGACGGACGATGTGACGGATTACTACCGCATCGGGAAGTACGTGAGGCAGGAGGATGGAAGCTACAGCGAAACGTTGTATACGACGGCACAACGGATCGTCGTGGTGGGGCCGACGGCCGGCGCGAACCACAAGGACATTCACAAGACGATCGTCATCGACGACGTGTTCGGCGGAAGCGGCCCGGTGGACGCGGTGATCCTGGGCAGCAATGGAATCGACACGCTGTTGTACTACGGCAGCGGCAGCGCGGTGATCGTGGGTGGCCGCGGCAACGACACGATCCGCGCGTTGCCACTGACGGGCAGCGGCGGCCCGTCGGTGATCGTGACGGATTACGCCGATGCGGCGCATCCGATCCCGAATCTGCTTGGCTTGCCGCAAGGCCGAATGGACGAAATCAACTGGGCGGCGACGCCGCCTCCGCCGGCGGGCCCTCCGGGAGAGGACGACGATCCGGCTCCAACAGACCCAGGGCGGAATAAGGTGGTGGCGTCGACGAACGCCACGGTGATCGACTTGAAACTGCCAGACGCGCCGCCGCCGGGCGGTGGCAGTGGATCGGAAGGCGGATCGGGTGGCGATGCGCCGATGTCGTTCATCGAGCTGGTCAGCGCCAGTCCGATCGGCGCGGGGGGCTACATCGTGGGCAGCGACTATCGGCTGTTCCTGAAAGCCGCGTTAGGAACGCCGATTTCGACAGGCAACATGGCCCTGAGTGCCGTGTCGACTGCCAACGGCATGGGGCTGCGCGCGGTCGGCACGGAGGTTCATTTGACGGCCGTGGGCGTGTCGCAATTTTTCGTTCATTCATTCGGCGGCGATCTCCACATTGGCGATCTCACGACGCTGCCTGAACTGCACATTATTGTGGCGAGCCAGCCTCGTTCGGCAGGGACGTCGACCGTCATGGACGGGCCCTCGTCGGGCGCGTCGAACCTGGAGATCAGCCACGACGAAAATGTTTTTGGCCATTTATTCGTGACCGGTGCATTAGCGTATGCCAGCGTGCAATTCGTGGGCCTGTCTTATCGCGACCGGTTGCGCGTGAAGCATGCGGGCGGCACGGTGTCGGTGAGCGATTTGACGGGCGCGGGGCTCGGTAATCTCACGATCGACAATTCCGGACGCCCGGGTGGCTCGACGACCGCGGCAAACATTACGGTCAACAATCATGCGTCCTCGTTATGGGTGGTGCCTGACACCAATCCGAACAATGTTCTCTTCGTGGCAGTCAGCCAACCGAATTTGTTGATCGTGGACCATCGTGCGATCGATAACTTGAACCTGAACCTTACAGGAACGAGCGAACATCGCGCGTACATCGACGCCTCGACGATGAAGGGCGACTTCAACATCGTGACGACGGGCGTTGCCACGGCGAAGAACGACATTACGCTGGCGAAGGTGGGCACGACGGTGAACATGTCGGTGGACGGCGGCGTGGCGAACACGACGCTGCACTTCGGCCGGAATCGGCTCTCCGACATTCGCCACGACGTGACGGCGAGCAATCTACAGTTGCGTGTCGATAACTTCGGCGCGACGGATGCGCGCTCGATGACGTTCACGCCGACCACCTTCACCGGCTGGGACGCGGGCGGACTTTCGCCGACGCTGCACTACAACAACTTGCGCGGCGTCCTCACCGTGGATGCCGGCGGCGACGATCGATACAACCTGGCGGGCAGCCCCATCGGCATTGCCTCGTCCGACTTTAACAGCTTCACCGATGTCCGTTCGAGTATTTACGCCACTAGCTGGCAATCCATGCTGCGCATCGACGGCGATTGGCAGGCGTTCTTCGGCCAGCGGATTCATACGAATGGTACGGTCGAGCGCGTCAAGTTGCTGAATGATTTGTCGAACCTGTTCGTGATGTTCAATTACGACAGCGATAGCGCAGTTCCAACGCAGTTCGTCATCGACGGCGATCTGCATGCGCCCGGCGCGGTCTATGGAATCGGCAGCACTCGGCTTGTGACAGGCGCGGCGGCAGCGCTTTCAGTAGCCCTTCAGGACGAACTCGCTTCGGGGGCGCGGATCTATGTCGAAAACCAAACGATCGGCTTGCAGACGGCATTCTTCGGCCTCACGCATCCCGATGACATTTTCATCTACCTGCCCGGCGGCACGGTGAACGCCAACCTCACTGCGACGCCGCAAGGCAGCATCCACATCGACGGCCGAGCGCGGCTGGCGGGCACGAATCCGAATGTGCCAAACGTCATCAACGTTTTGGCGCGGGCGGGCTCGGTTAGTATGACGTCGCTCGATACGTACGACTCGCTCCTGACCGCCTATAACCCCGTTCACATCTATGGCTCGATGCCGCAGGATGACCTGAATGTGACGCAGCCGACGGAGTTCAAAATGGCCTCGACGGCCATCGGCGCGAACCAGACGCGCTTCGACTTCGCGCTGAATGGCGCGAACGGCTTTACGCTCGACCCGCCGGCATCGCATTACACGGTCCATCGGCTCGATGCGATGTTGCCGAATAACCCCTTGAATCCAAATCCAACAGACGTTACGCCCGTCTCGATCTGGCCTATTACAAGTCAAGCCGACAACGCAATCATGACGCAGGATCTGACGCGTTCCCCCCTGGAAGCTGTGATCGTTCCGATAGGGGGAAATTACATCATGTGGTCGTTCAATGTTGACGGCGTCAATATCACGATCCCGGTCGAGGTCGTGGTCACCGTGCAGGTCTACCCGCAGAATTCGAATCCGATCGCGACGGAAAACCACGTCAACATCGATGCCTCGCAGCTTCGTGGAACGTTCGACTACCTGGTTACGGAGCCTGCATACGCCTATGCGCAACAGCTCATTGATGGATTAGCGAGGTTCAACGGCCAGCCGCTCACGAATTACGCCCGGACCTACGTCACGATTTCAAAGACTCACGCGGAGCTGGAAACGACGATCACCGGCACGATACCGGTTTCGTCGCAGCACCATTTTCTGATGCACGGCCACGCCAGCGCCAGCAGCACGGTGGATCGCTGGCCCGGCACGCAGGTGACCGTGGGAACCGGCGTGTTGGCGAACCTGCAAGGCGATATCACCGTCAACCAGGTCTGGCTCAAAGAGGTCGATAACCGCAACGCTGCGCAGCCCAATATCATTGCACTCAGTGCAGTGGGTGTGTCGTGGCAGTCGCCCGTGAATGGCCGCACGTCGCTCACGTTGCAGAACCTGCAGGGGAAGATGACGGTGACGGGGAGCCCGCACGATCGGTTTGCCGTCGAGGGAACGCCGAACTCGGCGTATCGCACGGTGATTCGCAACTTCTCCGCTGCGGCCACGCCATCGGGCGTGTACGTGATGGGCAAGAACGTGATGCCGCTCGAAGTCAGCGGCAACTTCGACCTCACCGTGGGTCGGCGGCTCAATCTCGACGGCACGGTCACGAACGTGGGCACGGTCCTTGGTGCAATGGACGACACCAAGACTTACTCGCAAACCGGGGGCACGATTCTTCTCGGTGGCATCTCTGCCGGCCTATGGCTGGATTTCCAAGTGCTCCCGGCGACCGGAACCTCGATCGCCGGGCCTATTACGTGGGGTAACACCGGGTACTTGTCAGGGTTCAACGCGCGACCGCCGTTGCCAATTTACTACGACTATTCCGGCCCCGGCCAAGGGACGCTCGTGTTCGATGCCTCCAACGACACCGTCACGGATCGCCAGCTTGGCGACATGATTGTCCAGGTCGGCGGTTCAAGCCTCAACGGCATCTCTTCCAACTCGAACTACGCCGGTAAAGCGAACCTGCGGTTCTACGAGTCGGACATCATTTACGGTCCGAATACCAACGTTTACTGGTACGGCGCTAAGCTGCGCACGACGACGAACGCGTTCGACGTGATGGCACCGACGCTGTTCAACAATCTGCTGAACGGCGAGATTCATTACTTCGCGAATCCGGCCAATATTGATGAGCGGCCGATCGAGCAGATTCTGATCGGCCGGGTACTGAGCCCGGTTTTTGTCGAAGGCAGCGGTCGCAATACGCGTGTCGAGATCAATCCGTTGTTCTCGCTGCCGACGTCGCTCGCGATGAGCATCTTCGATTCGAGTATCAGCGCTATTTTCGGCAACTACAGCCATCCCGGCTGGGGCGGAGGGCACACGGGCGGCCACAGCCTGATCGACACCGTTCAGACCGATGTATCCGTTTCCCATGCGGCGCTGCGCGTGATCGCCGACATTCCCCTTTTGGACGGGACGATACCCCTTATCAGCCGCCCCAATGTCACGATCGGCAGCAGCACGATGACGGGCATCGCGACGGGCACGATTCACTACGCGAACCTTATCGACTCCATCCTGCCTGGGACCTCTTTTTTCAACTCGAGTCTCGACCTCAACAGGACGCGATTCCCCGGCCTCAACGTGCAGTTGCCCACGCACTATCCGGTCGAAACGACAGTTCAGGATACACACGCGGGCGCGACGACGCACATCGCGACCCGTTTATCTTCGAGCCCTTCGACGTTCACCAACGGCGCCGTGAATGTGTTGAAAACCACCGGCTCGCTCGTGCTGGGCGAACTTTTCGGAAATCCCACTACCCTGACGGAACGTTTCACATGGCCAGGTCTCGGCGGGTCGATCTTCATGCAGTGGGCCGACGGCATCTCGGTACCGGAAATCAATATCGGGAACAACGGCAGCCTGGCCGACATTCAGGGCAAAATCTTCTTGCGCGGGGATTCGCGTCTCACCTCGGCTACGGAAGTCAACATCGACGGCCGCAACGATGCGGCCCGTCCGAATGTCTCGTTCACCCAGACGCCGGACGTGGAGAATCCTTTTCCAACCGGTAGTTTTGTTCTGAACACGCAAGTCGATGGCCTCGCGCCGGCGACGATCTACTTCGGCCCGAATTACCGAGCGCCGAACCCGCTGAACATTTATGGCAGCGCGGGCAGCACGTATGACGTCGCCTACGGACCCGTGGATATGAAGCTTTATGCGGGCGCCGGCAGCAGCACCACGCTGCGCCGCACGCCGCTGTCGGTTATCGGCGGGAGCACCGTCACGATGCTTATGCCCACCAGTTCGCCGGTGCCTAATTACACCGGCACTCCGGAGTTTTATGTCGAACAAGACCCGGCCAACCCGGTGCCCATCAACATCATCGTCGAGCGGGCCACCACGCTCAGCGGCGCAAACTTCCGCCTGGAAAGCACCGGCAACGGGATGATGCGCCTAGTGGACGGGACCACGACCGTTTGGTGGCGGATGAATTACAAGGGCTCGGATGCCGCGATCTCGATCAACTACGGCAATATCACGGTCGCTGATACGGGTTCGCTTAGCACGACGGTCAGCTCGAAGGCCGCCCAAGTGAACGTACACGGCACGACGCATCTGCTGAAGATCCTGCCGGTCGGCACGGCAACGGGCAACGCGCCGATCACGCTCGGCAATAGCGGCAACATGCAGGCGATTCTTGGCGACGTCGAGATTACGCCTGGTCTACCGACCAGCGGTTTTAGTGCCGACAATCAGAATGATCCAGGTCAGCGCACGATCAACATGGCGCACGCTGACGGCGTGTTTACGATGACCGGTATGTCGCCCGGCATGATCAGGTTCTTTGGCATGGGCTCGGGCCCGATTCTCAGGGGCGGCGCCGGCGGCAGCACATTTGTCGTCGAAAACATTCCTGACTTCACGAACTTCTTAACTTTAATTGGCGGATCGTCGCCCAACGACACGCTCGTCGGGCCGAATGTCGACGGCTTATACAATATCTTTAACACGAATTCCGGGCAGCTAAACAGCAAGGTTTCGTTTAGCAGCATGGAGAACCTGCGTGGCGGATCCGGCAACGATACGTTCCGGTTCTGGATTAACGGCAGCAACACCGGGCAGCTCTCGGGCGGCATCGACGGTGGACTCGGCACCGACACGGTGATCTACGACAATGCGAACTGGTGGCGCTTAGCTCCATACGATCTGTCGATCGGCGTACTGCCGCGCGCCGGCGGTTTCTCGACGAGCATCGAACGCGCGCCGTTCGATGTGATCAACCCAGGCAACAAGACCAACATCATCGGGCAAGCAATTACGCCGGTTCCAATGACCAAGCACGGCGGACCGCTGAGCGTCACCTGGACAGCGAGC
>CAZTWS010000115.1:11506-15478 GCA_964618225.1 uncultured Planctomycetaceae bacterium | reverse complement strand
TTGGAGAGCCCGATGAAGGTCTTTACTACTGGTCAGGTCGCGAAGATCTGCAAAGTGGCCCCGCGCACGGTCAGTAAGTGGTTCGACTCCGGCCGGCTCAAGGGTTACCGGATCCCCGGTTCCCAGGACCGCCGCATCCCGCGCGAATACTTGATCAAGTTCCTCAAGGAGCATGGAATGCCCCTTGGAGACCTGGAAGACGAAGCGATGGCCAAAGTGCTCATCGTCGCTCAAGACCAGGTCCTCATTGAGAACCTGAAGCGCGAGTTGCCCGCCGATCGGTCGTTCCGCACCTCGACCGCCGCGAGTGGCTTCGAAGCAGGTATTCAGGCCGAAAGCTTCCACCCTGACTGTATCATTGTCGATTTCTCGATCGGTCAGCTCGAAGCGCTGCAAATCTGCCAGAACCTGCGTCGCAACGGCGAGTTCGGCGAAACGATTCTCATCGCTCTGCTGCCAGACGATGGTTCGACAGCCAACTTCGACCGCTCGAGCATCAATGAAACGTTCAAAAAGCCATTCGACGCAGCCCTGCTCGCCGAACGGTTGCGAACGCTCATCGGTGCCAAGAAAGAATTGGTTTAAATGAAAGCTGTTAGCTGTTGGCTATTAGCTGTAAGCCAAACAACGGCTTCTGGCTATAAGCTGATAGCTAATAGCCAATAGCTACAAGGCTAATCCGCTGTAGATAACGCGCCTGCAGTGGCTTACATAATGGGTCGGTCGAAAGATTCGACCGTGAGGCGACGGACGACTCCCGTCTTATCCGCCGCCCCATTGCCCGCATTCCAAGGCCCGGTCTCCGTAGTGACCGGGCCTTGTTTTTTGCGCTGTGGGTCAAGTTTGACGTTGTTCGCGGAGGAAGCGTATACTGTGAACGGAGGGCTTTCATGTCTACCGTAAATGATGCGTTTTTAGTAGCACAGAGTCTTGGAACTGACGAAAAGCTGCAGCTCATTTCGCGCATCTGGGATTCGATCCCGTCGAATTCCTTTCGCCCAAGCGACAGCGACCTGGAGATAGTGAAAAAGCGCTGGGCAGAATATGAATCTGGAAAAGTAGAGGCAATTTCCTGGGAAGAAGTCTGGACCGGCGTCGAGCGACAACTTGATGCCAATGACTAGAATCGTCGTTCTTTCCGAGGCGCAGGCCGAACTTCGTGAAGCAGTTCGCTGGTACAAACAACGAAGCTCACAAGTTGCGCGAAAATTCGCCCTTTCGATTCGTTCAGCCGTTTTTGCAATCCGTGAGCATCCAGATCGCTATGCTCGCTGGGGCGACGTCTATCGACATTACTTGATCGATGGATTTCCATATTTTGTTGCCTATCGCAGCACGCCTGAAGAAATCGTCATCGTCGCGATACGGCACACATCCCAGGACCAAGGCGCTTGGCAAAGCCGCTAGTCGGGAGCATTATCACAATCTTTTGGTGCCCCTAAAACTCCTCTTCTCGCCAATTCTACGGCGGCCTTAGAATGCCAATCGAGCATTACGCATCAATTCTAGTCAAGCCCACCTCAGTGAAAAATGGGGCGTCACAGCTTCTGGCTGCAGCGATGGCGGTAAACTAATCGACCTCCCGCTGGAGGGCATCAACCACTTCCCCGACTTGCCCGAAGTCGCGAAAAAGTAACCAGCGCGCGAACGAATCGAGTATGTAAGTCCACCTTTTCCTGCGAGGATCATGAGCGGACCGACCGCGGTGCTTTTTACGCCGTAGGCGTTCTACTCCACAGCCCAGAGTCGCCGCGTTCGCGGCGCACTCTGGGTAAACAGACGAGAAACCACATTTACGCCGTAGGCGTTACACATTCGTGCGGCGCGGACGGGTGTAACACCTTCGGCGTAACGCCGGGAGATTATTTCCTGGCCCCAGGGTGCGCCACTTCGTGGCGACCCTGGGCTTTGGAGTTTAACACCTACGGTGTTGGAGCTATTCCCATCCGCAGTGACTTGAAACACCGAAGTTATTCTTCCCGTGATCCGAAGTTTTCGCGCAACTCGAGCTTTGTTTTCTGCGATTTCTAATGGCACGCGGCGTTATTCTTTGACGCCGAACCGCACCGACTCTTAAAATGGCAGAATTGTCTCCTCGGCCCTGCTTAATTCGACATGCCGCGCCCACGCCTACACAAGTCGAGCGTCGTTGTTGGGGCGATCGTTGCCATACTGCTTGTTTTGATTGAGATACCAGGTCGAGTCATCGATGGGGCTCACGGACCGAATGCATCGCTCGTCTTCGAGCACGGTTGGCCTTGGATATATCTACGGCGAGAAACTGTCGAGCCGCCGCTTACCTACACGACGCCAGAAGGGCTTACGCTATTTCCGGCTATCAACTGGATAGCCTTCGAAATTCCATGGAGTCTTCCGAACTGGGGCATTCCCTGGCTCAGTTCGGCAAACTGGCGATTCTGGCAGGCTAGCAAGGAAAGTGGTACTCTTCATTGGGGCTTCAACGGCGTGGTCATGTTCTCCGACATTGCGGTCGCGCTCTTTGTCGTGGCGGCCATCATTGCTGCCTGGGAGTTTCGGCGCCGGCGACGACCAAGTCTTTTGAGCTTCGGGCTCGCCGACATGTTCCTCGTGGTCGCCTCCGTGAGCGCAGTCCTCGGTTGGTTCGCTTACCACGAGCGTGAGTACTTACGCGAACGACAATTGCTTGCCCAAGCCGATCGCATCTACGACGTGTGGTACGCGGGAGATTACGTTTGCATTGCACCCATATGGATAAGCTCGTTGACAGGCGAGCAATGGCTTCCGAAGTTCGCCTGGCGAACGTCGAGTGTAAATATTCAGCGCACCCATCAGGAACATGTAGCTACAACATGCGAACAGATAGCTAAGCTCAAGTGCGTGACAAAAGTTACGCTTCATAATTCGGGAGCTCGGTTTCGGTTTTCGGCGCTGCGTAATTTAGAGCAACTGGAAACGCTGGAACTTTGTGGCTTTGGCGGGCTTGACGGCAATGAACTCGACGAGCTAGCGCGGCTCGCGCAACTTCGCAAGATAATCATTGATGATATTGACGAGCTTGAAGTGGATAGGCTCTCCCAACTTCAAGCGAAGTTGCCCCGATGCGAAATAGTTGGCTTTAGCGACGATTGGTAGAGGCAGCTTGCAAAATGTCCGAACTTGAAGACGCATTTCACGCCGCGGAACCCCTCGACCCCGATGATCGAGTGCGTCTCATTGCGCGGTTGTGGGCGTCGCTACCGGAGGACTACTGGGCGGTGCCAAGTGAGCACGATCGGGCGGGCATTCACGCGATGTTGGCCAGCAACGATACGCAGGGGCTAGCCGACTTACCGCAACGAATTGCTCAACAATTGGTAAGCGGTTCCGCTAATCAATCGGCCCAAAAAATCTATTCCGCGCCACGGCGATTCGATTTGTCGACGATTCTCGCCGTCACGGCGGCCTACTCGGTTGGCCTGGCCATGCTGCGCGGGTTCGATACACCACCCCCGGTAATGCTGTACTTCGCAATTTTCATCACCATCGTTGGCGTCGCCCAAGCAATGCTATTCGGCGGAAACAAACCGCGACTCGCATCGGTTCTTACCGGCATTGTCCTCAGTTTCTTGGGCATGCTGCTTTTACCCCTCGTCGGCAGTTTTCACATCGGAAGTTTCAGTGAGCAGATCGCGTTCGCATTGTTGATGTCTGTATTTTTAGGCCCCTTATTCGGTTACCTCGCAGGCACCCTCGTCGGCGGTGTTTTTTTGGTTGCCGATAAACTGCGAAACCATCTATCGCGCCACAATACCGACACCGAGATTACACTGGAACCTGTAGAAACCGACGCTACGTAAATCAACGCGGTAAACCATTTTTTTGTCCACAGATGACGCAGATGTCCACAGATTAGCTAACTGAGGGTGGCCGAGAATTGGAGTATAGCGGAGTCGTAGGAAGTTCACGGCATGTGATATGACCGCCAATGGCGCAGCTTTACCCGTCATTCCC
>CAZTWS010000115.1:0-11406 GCA_964618225.1 uncultured Planctomycetaceae bacterium | reverse complement strand
CGAAATTGCAAATCTGCGATCATCTGCGTCATCTGTGGACTTCATGAATTGAAAAATGGTTAACGGCGTTGCCCGCAAATCACACCATAAAGACCACACAAATCCAGCACTTTCCATGAGCGATCTAACGCATTTCGATGAACAAGGGGCCAGCCGCATGGTCGATGTGGGCGGCAAGTCGATCACTCGACGCGTGGCTCGCGCAAGCGGCGTGGTCACGATGTCCCCCGAAACACTTCGACTCGTGCAAGAGAAGCGTGCCGCGAAAGGCGATGTGCTCGAAGTGGCCCGCCTGGCAGGAATCATGGCCACCAAACGCACGGCCGACTTGATCCCGCTTTGCCATCCGCTGCCTGTTGAAGCCGTGAAAGTGGACCTGACTTTTCCCAGCGATTCCACGATCCGGATCGAAGCCACGGTAGAAGTCGAAGCCAAAACGGGCATCGAAATGGAAGCCCTCACCGCCGTGAGCGTGGCGGCGCTTACCATCTACGACATGTGCAAGGCGGTCGATCGCAGCATGACGATCGGCCCCCTTCAACTCGAAGAAAAATCCGGCGGCCGCAGCGGCGACTGGCAACGCGGCAAAAAATAATCAGCCCTCAAGTGCCAAGCAAATGTCACTTGCACCCTACTCGTCGATGCTAGCATCTCACGAACTTCTCCTTTATTGCCGTAAATAGCCGGTTTTGCTAACATTGCCATGCCCAGTGCTATTGATTTCTACGCGGAAATGATGGGTAAAAACCAGTCACCGGTATCATTTCTCGTTAGATCCGCAGCTTCCTAAAAACATTACATTCTGTTCCCACGAGAGCCTTACCTCATGACAAACCACGGACGGTTCTGTGCTTTTTTCTCAGCCTTGCTAGTTGCAGCCCTAGCTATGCCCACGTATGCCGTGCCGATCAACGGGGCCGGTGTTCCCTCGGTCCAGTTCGACACGACGCTCACCCCTCCGGATGAAGATTTTTATGCGTTGATCAGCGGTATCAATGGCAGCATCAATCAACCATTGAGCTCCACTCCGATTGATTTCGATGTAATTTTCCCCGGCACTCGTTACCTCGAAATTTTCGACACCGATTTGGGCGATTTCGGCGGCCAAGAGGACGGCTTCGAATCCGTCGGAATGGAAATCGACATTGAGAACACGAGTGCGGACACGCAAGGCACGCTGCACATCGAATTCAATTTTCTCGATGCCTTAGGAAACATCGTAACGCCCCCTGCCCTGGCCTCGGATACATTCGGCAACAACATCGACTTCACCGTGGATCCTGCCACTGGTCTTGTCGGGTTCGGCCGGCTCTTTCGTGCCGAGTTAATGAACGGCCTGCAATTCCACGGCATCCGCGTTTCGCTTACCGGCGACTCGTTCTTGCTGTGGAAGACTCTTTCCCAGGTCGAGTTTCGGAAGCTAGACACGACCTCTAATGTTGGCGGCGTACCAGAACCCACCGCGGCAATTTTAGCGATCACCGCCACACTCGCTTGCTTCCTGCTTGGTCGGCCAAAGCGCTAACAAGCTACCAGACGTCAGATTGCACAGATCTGTTCGGCAACACTTGCCGGCTCGACGTCGCCTGTAATATCCACAAACCGGCATTCGCTCAAACTTCGGAACCAAGTGCCTTGCCGCTTGGCAAATCGGCGCGTGCGAACTTTGACGCGCTCCACCATCGTCGCATGGTCGCATTCGCCTGCCAAATAGGCGAGCGACTCCTGGTAGCCCACTGCCTGCCGAGCCGTTCTTCCTAACTCATGACCGCTGGCAAGCAGGCCTCGCACTTCATCGACGAGCCCAGCGTCGATCATCGCCTCCACGCGCCCTTCGATGCGTGCATGAAGCTCTTCTCGCTGCCGCCGCAGCACGAACACGCGGCAATCCTCGGCACTGCGGCTCTCGTCGAACTGCAACTGCTGGTGACTGATCGGCTCGCCCGTGGCGCGATAAACTTCCAAAGCGCGAATCATTCGACGCGTATCGTGCGGGTGGATATTCGACGCGGCCACCGGATCGACCTGCGTCAATCGCTCATAAAGCGCTTCGTGACCCACGTGCTCAAGCTCTGCTTCGATCTCGTTGCGAAGTTGCCAATCTGCCGGCGGGCCCTCGAACAGTCCTCGCAACAAGCTTTTCAAATAAAGGGGTGTGCCACCCACGAACAGAGGCTCCTTGCCGCGTGTACGAATCTCGGCAACCGTCGCGGCGGCAGCCTCTACATACTGGTGAACGCTGTACTCCTCCGACGGATCGACAATATCGATCAAATGGTGTGGCACGATCGAACGCTCTTCGGCCGAGGGCTTGGCAGTACCGATGTCCATGCCCCGGTAAATCGCCATCGAGTCGAGCGAAATTATCTCGGCCCCGATTTGCTTGGCCAGGGCAATTGCCACGGCCGTTTTCCCGACCGCGGTCGCCCCCGAAAGAAACCAGCAGTCGTGAAAAGTGTGAGACATCGTGGAATTTGGGCCGTTTTACCAGGGACTACGGTTTTTTCTTTTCGCTCGGAAGGCGGGCCGAACTCTTGTAGTTGCGGGTTGATTCGAGGCTATCTAAACTGGCGTTTTACCTATTGTTGCCGTCCCTTTCGCCGCTGGGAAGTCGCCCCGACCGTGCCGGACTCTACCCGCCCTATTGATGACCTCGAGCGCACGATCGCCACTCGTGCCGAGAACCCCAGCGAAAAGTCTTACACGACCCAACTTCTGGCTGGCGGCGTTGTGAAGATCGGCACCAAGGTAATCGAAGAAGCGGCCGAGGTCGTGGAAGCAGCCGACGAGCCAGACGACGCGGGGCGCGAACACTTCCTCCGCGAAGTGGGCGATTTGATCTACCACCTCATGGTCCTCATGCGGCATAAAGGTTGTACGCTTGCCGACCTCGACACTGAACTCGCTCGCAGATTTGGTGTCTCTGGCCTGGAAGAAAAAGCTTCAAGAAATAAGGCATAAGGCTTAAGTCGTTAGGCTTTAGTTTCGAGAAATACGCCGAACACCGGCTCCCTGCCCCCTGCATCCCCAATCCTGCATCCCCAACCTCATGTCCGATATCCTCCGCATCGGTGTCCCTAGCAAAGGCCGGCTCTCTGAGCAGGCCTCTCAACTCCTGATCGAAGCGGGGCTCAAATTCCGCCGGCAAGACCGCAGCCTGTTCGCGCGCGTGCGAGACATGCCCATCGAGGTAACGTTTCTGCGTACCGACGATATTCCCGTGCTTTGTGCCGAGGGCGCAATCGATATGGGCATCACCGGCGGCGACCTCATTGAAGAACGAGGCGCGAAGGTAGACACGCGGCTCGGCCTCGGAATGGGAAGCTGGCGACTTGCGATCTGTGTTCCCGAAGATAGCGACATTAGCAAGCCTTCAGAGTTGGCAAGTCGTCGCATCGCCACCAGCTTCCCTACAGTCACCAACAACTACTTGGCCAAACACGGCGTGGAGTCGCACATCGTCGAGCTTACCGGTTCGGTCGAGGTAATGATCGCCCTCGGCGTTGCCGACGCGATTGTCGATTTGGTGGAAACCGGCAGTACCCTGGCTGCCAACCGTTTAGTCGTGCTCGATGAACTCGGCAAATACGAGGCCGTGTTGATCCAAAATCCCGCGACCCAACACGGCGAACTGGCCGACCGGGTGGTGCGCCGGCTCGAAGGCGTCGTCATCGCTCGTGCCTATTCGTTGCTCGAATACAACGTGCCCGAAGCCAAGCTGGCCGAGGCGGAAAAAATCACCCCCGGCTTCGAATCGCCCACGGTCAACAAGCTCGAAGAACCCGGCTGGTACGCCGTGCGCGCCATGGTAAAAAGCAGCGAAGTCATTACCATCATGGAACGCCTGGAAGTCCTGGGAGCCTCGGCCATTTTAGAAACCACGATCAACAACTGCCGGCTGTAGCATTGCTAAAAACGTTTGAGACGGCCATTGCGAAGTGTATAATTCTATTGATGATACCAGCCTACGACGAACTTATCGATTTCATTGCTTCAGGCAGTAGCCCAGCGGCCGTTGCTGCTTATACTGCATCTCGAAGCACACGCGACAGAGTTGAGCGGCTCATTGAAAACGAAAAATCTGGAGCGATTACGAGCGAAGAAAAATCTGAATTAGATCATTACTTGCAACTCGAACACGTTATGCGACTTGCCAAGGCCCGGACACATTCGCATCTGTCGTCATGACAAGCTACGTTAGTGCTGATCTCCGACGATAGGTTGCATGCTAGCACGGATAGCGGGTCGCATTGGCGCATTCGCCGCCTGCCACTAAACTCCGCTGCTTTTCTGTTTTCTCATCTGCTCGTCAGCCAATCGGGCCTATCGTGGTTTACCGCTCGGCAACCAAACGCCGTCAACTTTCGCTGTGCGCGATTGCCGCGTGGACGGTATGCCTGGCCCTCGTCGTCCTTAGCGGTTGCAGCAGCGTTGAAAAACGCATCACCCCCTCGAACTTCCGCGATTGGACGCCCGAGCAAGCCGTGCTGCCGTATGCCGATATTCAGGACTCGAACGTTACCGTTCACAATATTCGCAATTGCCGATACTTTGCGAACGATATTTATCTTGTCGATTACTACGACAAATCGTTCGACCTGAACTCGGTGCGCGGCGTCGATTTCATCGTGGCACCTTTCTACGGTGCCCCGGCACTCGCGCATACGATGTTGAGCTTTCGCATCATGGGCCCCGACGGCAAAATCGATCACCTGGCCGTGAGCGTGGAAACTCGTAAAGAGCGCAACGAAAACTATAACCCCATCAAAGGCAGCGCTCGGCAGTACGAGCTTATGTACGTGGTGGCAGACGAGCGCGACGTCATTCAGTACCGCACCAATTACAGCGGGCAAGACGTGTATCTCTACGACACGACCGCCTCTCCACAGGCTGCCCGCCAAATGCTGGCGGACATTCTTCAGCGAGTCAACAAGCTATCAAGGCATCCCGAATTCTACGATACGCTTACCAACAACTGCACGACGAATATCGTGAACCACATCAACCATATTCGGTCGAACAGCATCATGGCCGACATGCGGGTGCTCCTCCCAGGTTATTCCGACAAGCTGGCTTACGACCAAGGACTGATCACGCACCACGGCACGTTCGCAGAAACCAAACAACGCGCCTATGTAAACCCGCTGGCCCATCGCTACGCCGGTCGCGATGACTTCTCAGAAATGATTCGCAAGCGATGAACGTAGGTCAGGCTGTAGGTCAGGCTTTCCAGCCTGACAATACCCTGCGTAGGTTTCCACTCGACACAAACCGCGGATATCGCTCAATCGCGCTGCTCGTCAGGCTAAAAAGCCTGACCTACGCTACTCGCCAATGATTTTGATGAGCACACGCTTCTTACGGCCGCCATCGAACTCGTAGTAGAAGATGTGCTCCCACGGTCCCAAGTGGAGCTTGCCGTCGGTAATCGCCACCACCACTTCGCGGCCCATGATTTGCCGCTTGTGGTGGGCATCCGCGTTATCTTCGCCCGTGCGATTATGGTGATATCGCTCCGGCGAAGGGTCGAACGGTGCCAGTTCCTCAAGCCACTTCTCGTAGTCGCGATGCAAGCCCGATTCGTTATCGTTGATGAACACACTGGCGGTGATGTGCATCGCATTCACGAGCACCAGCCCATCTTGCACGCCACTTTCGGCAACCGCGTTCTCAACGTCTCGATGAAGCGAAACGATCGCTCGACGCTTCGGCACGTTCATCCAGAGTTCTTTAGTGAGCGATTTCATGGCCATTCTTTACAACGCTGACGTTTTACTTTGCAGGGCTTGCTTTCTCTGCCGTCGGGAAATCCTTCGGCATTTTTTGTGTCACTTTCCCGGTCGCAGCCCATTCGGTGCCGCGCTGTAACGTGGTGATGAATCCCACGCAGTTGATCGAATAATCGGCGTGACCAAGCACCGTATGAAACACGCGGCCGCTTCCGTATTCGAGAGTCATGAGCATGGGCTCGTGACGGTCACTGCCTCCATGCTCGGGTGACGAAAACGCTGTGGCAAGGATGTGCATGTCTTCGGCAGGACCGCGGAGTTGGTCATAAAGCTCATCTTGAGTGTGCATCCACGACTCAGGCAACCCTTGCATGATTGGGTGCTTACGATCGCGCGTGCGTACCACGAACTCGTGCTGTTTGCCGTGATGCCCGCCCGGTCCAGGCGTGGTGTCCCGCACTTCCTTCCCACTATCGTCGAGATACACGTACGGGCCGTGTTTCTCGGTGCGGCCGTACCAGCCGCCGAGGCCGATCATGCGGTTATATTCCGGCCACTCGGTGAACGAATTGTTTGCCGCATGAACAGAAACAAATCCACCGCCGCCTTTCACGTAGGCCTCGAAATCCTTCTCGGTTTCCGGCGACCATCGGTCGCCGTTGTAGTTGCTCACCACCACGTCGTAGTCCGCAAACTTTGGGCGAAAACCTCGCATGTCGGCACCCGAGGGCGGCGAGGTTGCCACATCCACTTGAAAAATGCCGGCCGACTCCAAAGCCTTTTTCAACAGCGGCGTCGTGGTTTTCCAATCGTGGTTATTCTGACCGTCGATCAGGAGAACATGAATCGGCTTCCGCTCGGGGGATTCCTTCGCAGCATTCTCATCCGCAACTGCGAACGTAGAGAGACAGAACAAAATCGCAAGCATGCAGCAAACGAAGTGCGACAACTTCATGTTCAATCCTAAATACGGAAAGCAGAAATAGGTTCAGTGATGCACGCTATTTTAGTCCCCGGACGATCGATTGTCGCCCGTGACAAAGTCCGGGGTAGCGCGTATTGGGGGGCGCTAAGCCGCAAGCGGCGTGCGGGGGTTGGGGATCGGGGGCCAGGGGTTGGGGGAGGGTTTATTACAAAGTGCAAAGTGAAAAATTCAAATTGCAAATTGCTTGTTGGGGTGCTTGTTCTTCTGGTGTTGGGGGTTTGGCCGATAGCGCGTCGTTTGGGCGCTAAGCCGCAAGCGGCGGTGAAATGTGCGTATTTTTTGGAAGGGGACAGGTTTCTTCGAAGGGGACAGGTTTTTTTGGGGGGTGGGGTTTGAGGTGTAAGGCGTAAGTCGTTGGGCTTTGGGTGGAGTGGGGGGACGTACTAGGGGCGCTAAGCCGCAAGCGTTGGGGGAGTGCGGAGTGGCGGGGGTTGGGGTTGTTAGTGTGTTTATTGGAGGGTGTGTTGTGGTTGGACGGCGTGGCCGCCGTCGCTAAGGGGGGAGCAAGCCGGGTAGATATATTTATACGTGTACGAATATACATATTCGGTGGGCGTTTTCAAGTACTTATTTTCGGCCACGGGGGAAGAATTGCACGCTAAGCCGCGAGCGGTGGGAGTGGGGGACCCTGGTGCTACTGGTCGCTGAAGCGGACCAGTCCGTCAGGGGGAGGAGGGCGACCAGTCCGTCGCGGGAGGATGGCGTTGTGGTGGGGAGGGGGGAGGTAAAGGGTGGCTTTAGGGACGGGGCGCGCGGAGTTCGGCGGGGACGTCGCGTAGTGCGGCGTCGGGTAATACGAAGGAGCTTCCGATGAGGTCGGGGTCGTCGTTAATCAGATCGGGGAAGCGGATGCCGGGGAGTAGCACTACGGCGAAGACTTCTTGCACGGCTTCCTCGAATTTCAGGAAGGCCACCACCTGCCCACGCATGATGTCGACGACCCACACGCCGCAATTGCGCTGCGATTCTTGCAATCGCTCAGTGATTTGAATGCCGCTGAACACGGCCGTTTCGCGCACCTGAGACAATCCCACGAACGCCAAGTTGCCGACCATTTCGAGTCCGCGGGTAAAACCGTCCAATTGCACGATTGGCTCGTAGCGTCCTGTCGCGAGATCCACGCACCCTAAACTACCGGTGCCAGATTCCAATAGCCACAATTGGCCATTGTGCCATCGCGGCGAATGCGGCATCGAGAGTCCGCGTGCAACGATCTCATTCGATTCCAAGTCGATGAGAATACCGCCTGTCTTCTTGTTCTCGCGCCATCCGCCGGGCGTGTCTGTTTCTCCCAACGCGGTCACCCATCGCGGCTTGCCATCCACGAGCCCCAGGCCGTTCAAATGGCACCGGTCGTCCGGAGTAAGCTGCGAAATAAACTTGGGCCGCCACATGGGGGCGAAGCTATGGTCGGGATCGTGCGTTGCCAAGCATGAAAACCGTGTGTTGACGAACCACAGCTCGTCGTTCACGTAAGCCATCTCGTGGATTTGCACGTCGCCTGTCACATGCGCCGAGCGGGGCAGGAAACAGGCATCGTGCTTACCGGGTGGTTCGAGTTTGGCCGCCACGGCCGGCACGTTGCGAAATTCCCAGACATCGACCGAGGTGCCGATTGCTAGCCGGTCGCGCCCCAGCGCCATGCCCATCGGTTTATTGAAAGCGCGAAAATGCGTGTTGATGACACCGCCATCGGAGCGCACGACCACCAGCTTGCCTGCCTGGTACGTTGTGACCAATAACGAACTACTAAGCTGGTCGAGTATTTCGGGGAAGCTCGTTGTATGAACGCTGCGCAGCGGCGAGGGTCCAGCCGGTGCCTGATTGTTATCGGGTATAACACCGTCTATCATGGGCTCTGCTTTGTCCAAAAGGCATTTGGCGATTGGGTGGCATGCTCTCGCCGATAGGCGTGAGCATGCTCTTCTTTAAGCGATTCCACACATGGCGACAAAACGCAAGCAATGCCATCGCTTCAACGATGCCGGGCATGCCCATGCATTAACCTTCAACTGCTTTCAGGGAAAGCCGTTTCTCAAAAATGATCGCTCAAGGAAATGGCTGGCGGACGCAATCGAATTTGCACGTGATAAACATCAATTTCATATTTGGGCATATGTATTCATGCCCGAGCACGTTCACATTTTAATTTGGCCGATTCAGAGATTCTACGATATCAGCAAGATTCTCGCCTCGATCAAACTCCCAGTCACCCGTCGAGCGCTTCGTTTTGTTCGCATAAACAAGCCGTCTTTCCTTCCCCAGATGCTCGACCGCCAACCTAACGGCAATGTTCATTATCGCTTTTGGCAACGAGGCGGAGGATATGATCGCAATGTTATTGAACCGGCTACGATTTGGAAGGAAATCGAATACATCCATAACAACCCATTACGACGCGGACTTTGCGGTCGTGCCGAGGATTGGTACTGGTCAAGTGCAGGCGATTATGCCAATACCCACATTGGTCCAATAGCGATTAACAAAGATTCTTTACCGTGGACTTCACAAGGATGAAGAGGCAACATGTCTACGCCTACCGGCGAAGACATGCCACCCTCAGCAGGCACAGCACTACCCTCACTGCTCATAAGGCATCAAGATTTGATCTGGCTCGATGCCCGCGATCGAATGGAATTCTCCGTGAGCGATGTCTCGGCCGAGTTGCGTTACGCGGCGGAAGTAGTCGTTCGAGGGGCGACGCCCTAAAAGTTTTTGCCGCAGGTTCACGCAGAAGAGTTCCGCTGCTTGCCGCGCCACTTCGTCTGCTTGCCTTGCGCCATACATGCTTGTTGTGAGCATTGTAATCAAATCCTGGCACCGCTGCGAAAGCTCGACCATTCGGCATTGCCGGTCGGCCAGTTTCAGTTGAAAACGGCTCATCGTGCTCGAAATCTCGAGCGCCATTCGCTGCAAACGATCGCAAGCAAACTCGGCATGTTCGCGCAGCGCCTTGGGCATATTCGGCAGATTCGCCGATGCCACCGGCATGAGCTTTCGTGCCGTCATCCACTTCACATAGGGCACCACAACGCCGCGCAGCGCCCAGGCGTGGGCCGGATTGAGCGGATTCGGCTGACGAATGCCGGCCGCCGCGAGCGCCTTGCCGATCGGCTCGAAATAGGTTTTTCCGTGGTGCTTTACGAGCGATTTGAAGAACCCCATGCTGAGCATTTCGCCTTCGCCCTCGTAGATGCACGGGGCAAGGTATTCGTGGATGTTGTCGCCGAAGTTGTGGCCGTACAAAAACGAGCGGCCACCGTGGGTTTTCATATAGTATTCGATGGCCGCATGCTTCTGGGCTTCACTGCCGAAGACCTTGGCAACGACGCATTCCATTTCGCCACGGTAACCGCCATCGATCAACCCCGCACACCAAGCAACCAGTGCATCGCAGGCGACCACCAAACCGGCCAACTCGCCGAGTCGCCGTTCGACGAGTTCGCGCGTGACAATCGGCGCGCCGTAAGTGTGACGATACTTAGCCCAGGGCAGCATGTTGGCCATCATTAGCCGCATGGTGCCCGCGGCATTCGCACATAGTGATATCCGCCCCAAATTGAGCCCATGATAGGCGATCGTGAGACCATCGCCACGCGGCGGCGTAAGCAAATTGGTTGCTGGCACGCGAAAATCGCGAAAGATAATACCGCGGTTGTAAGTGCGTCGCAGTGCCCACAGGCCGTATTTGCGGAGCTGAAAATTGTCGTTCTCTTCCTTCGGCAACTCGACGATCAAAACGGCCGGTCTGTCCTCGATGAGACACACGAGGCCGATCGTGCGCCCGGGCACAACGTTGGTGATGAAGAGCTTCTCGCCGTTGACGACATAGTCATCTCCTTCGAGCCGTGCCGTGGTGCGAAGGGCGGTCAGGTCGCTTCCCGCGCACGGTTCCGTAAGAGCAAACGCGCTCAATCGTTCGCCGCTTGCGAGGCCGGGTAGAAACCGCTGCTTTTGCTCGGCATTCCCGAAGGTTCGCACGGGATCGACGGCCCCGATGCAGCCATGCACCGAGGCAAGCCCCGCGATGGTCGGCTCGATCATCGCCATGCGCGTGAGGAACGGAGCAAAAGAGCTGAACGGTGCCCCTGCCCCGCCGAACTCGTTATCAACCAGCAGCCCCCAATATCCGACACCGCCCAAATCGGTCAGCACTTGCTCGGCAATTTTACCTTCGTCGTTAAGTAGCGTGCCGTTTTGGCGATGCCGCTGAACGACCGCGATCGAATCGTCCATCACGCGCTGCACGTCGGGCGGCGTTTGCACCGGCTTGCTCGTGAACAATTCGGTGGGCACGCCTCGATCCCAAACGGCACGATGGGCCGGGCTGTTTACCGTTTGATACTGAGAAGCGAAAAGAGCTTCCACCTGGTCGTCGGCCGTGTCGATCGCACCGGTGCGGCGAGCTTCATCCACGCTTTTTCCGCCGAGTGTGAGCGCGGTCTCCGCAAACGAAGTTTCACGTTGCGGGTCAGTTTCGGTTGCCATAGTGGTTCCTTTTACGGGGCACGTGCTTTGCCTGAGAGTACCCGCTAAGCCGCAAGCGGCTGCGATTGCATGGTCACGTGGGTTCCTGGTCTGGTTTCAGTGGAAAACGCCGGGGTGACAGACCCCAGCTACAGGTTTTGAAACTGCTTCTAATGGTCTGTCCATGGTCATTTGCTGGGTGGCATGCCTTCGCCTTCTGGGCGT
>CAZTWS010000114.1:0-15626 GCA_964618225.1 uncultured Planctomycetaceae bacterium | reverse complement strand
GGCGATGGCGTATCGGGGGCTGGGGGCTGGGGGGCGGGGGGTGGGGGTTCTTCGATTGGGGTAGCTGGCGGGTAGGTATTATTGGCGGGTGGCAGTGTTAGGTCGTCGGCTTGCGGTGCCACGGTTTCCGTGGACTGACGTTGTTCGGGGCTAGCCGGTTCGATGACCGGTGAGGGCACATTCGCTGGCGAAGGTGGGTCGATCGTTATCTGCGGCACTTCGTTCGCTGCGTTGCCAGCAACACCTTGAGTTTCCGCGGAGGGTGCCGGGGCGGAATTGCCTTCGCCGGGGATGAACCAGTCTTTCGGGTCAACGAGCCAGTCGCCGCTGCTGGCGGTTGTGGCCGATTCATTTGCGGGGCGTTGGGCAACTCGCATCGATTCAGCCGGTGCGTGCTCGATTGGAGAGCTTGGTCGTACGGTAAGCGGATAGCGAATGCGAGGGACGGCGGGTTCTACCGGGGCTTGGGGGTGGCGATCGGTGGTAAGTGCGTGCGGGGGGAGTGCTACGCTTTGTAGCGTTGTACTTTGCGAAACCGAGGGCGGGGTTTCATCTCGTGGAGCGAGATGGCTACTTTGATAGGGAGGCAAGATGGCATCGATGGTTTCGGGCGACTCGACCACGGTTTTTAGGTCGACGGTCGCGGCCATGGGGCACATGCCGTAGAGCTGAGCTAGCTCGGCATCGGCGTCGGTGGGAAGATTTGCCGATTGCGAGGGCTTTATGTCTGCCACCGGGTGGGCCGCTATCGTCGCCATCGGAGCAGTTGCTGGCTGAGATGGCTTAGCCAAATAGACAAGCCGGGCGACGGTAGCGCACACGAGCACAGCAAAAGCCAGCTTGGCTACGGCCTGCACCAACGGGTTCTTCGCGGAAGCTCTATTCACGATGCGTGCGTGGTTCGATAAGACGTACGAGTCATGGCGATACGTCTTGTGGTTATCGAGCACGCACGACCGACATATCCGGCCTTTCGAGATTTGCCGGCAAAGCCCTTGTGACGGGGAGAATCGGTAGGACCGGTAAGGTTTGACAGATGCCGGGGGGTCGGGAGCCAGGGGCTGGGGACTAGGGACCGGGGAAAATTGACGGGGTTTTGCGTAGATGCGCTAAACTCTCCCCCAGGGTTTTGCGCATCTACGTGCCAATGGGGCGGAGGGCTGAGAGCAGATTGCTAAGGGCCAGAAGGCTATGCGCGTGGAAAGGCACACGTCGCAAGCGACGCCGTTAAATGCGTTAGGTCGGTTGTCAAAGAGCGTGGCAGTGGTGCGATTTTTCTTGAAGCCATAGTGCAGCAAGAATGTGAAATTTTGTGCACTACCCATTTCTGGTCACGTGGTGGGGGAACTATAGCAGAACTTATTAGCCTACCTGATTACAATGACTGTTCTCGGGGCCGAGGACGGCCCGGCTCGCTGGTTGTGGAAACAAAAAAAGGCCCTGGGACAAGTCCCAGGGCCTTTGTAAGTTTCTAGCTTAGTCGTCGCGAGCGACTATTGTTTAGCCATTGCGGCGACGGACCAAGCCGAGGCCACCGACCATCGCGAGGCCGAAGAGGGCCAAGGTCGATGGTTCAGGAACGGCGACGATCTGGACGGTGATGTCGCCGAGATCGGCACCGCCAGCATTCGTAGCCGAGTAGCTCCAGAGGTAGGTACCACGTGGATTACCTTGAGTGGTAAAGCTGAAAGCGTTGCCAGTGAGAGCGGCATCGCCTCCTGTGGAAGTATTCGATGGATCGGCACCGAAGCCTGGGGTGTAGCTCACGAAGGTGAGATCACCAAAGGTGATAGGCTCATCGCCAGTGGCGCTGACAAGGCCATTCACGACTGGGGTGACAACGGTGTCGATGCCAAGGAAGCTGAGGTTAGCAGCAACTGGGAGCTCAACATCACCACCACCACCAACAATAAAGCCGGTAAATGTTTGGCTAGCCAAGCTACCATCACCGGCAGTTGCACCAATACGGATGTCAACTAAAACCGATTCACCCGCTTTCATAACGAACTGACCAAAATCGACTACAGGACCTTGTAAACCGCTTGCCAAGGTATAACCACGCGACTTGCCTGCGTCTGGACCAAGATTGCCAAAGCCGGTGATCGGGGCACCAGCAGCACCGTCTGGAAGACCAGTGGCACCACCGGTTTGACTGTTGGTTTCGGTCAAAGGACCGCCGACCGCAAGGTCATTTGCACCACCGGTGAAAAACCAGTAGCTGTCATAGGGGAGCCAAGCATCGTTCCACAATGGAGCCACTTGGGATTCACGAGTCGGCGAGCCGGCGGGTGCGAACGGTGCCCAGACTTGATGAAGGCCTGCACCGCCAGCATTTGCGCTGATAAACGGATCCTGAATACCGCTAATCGTTTCGCCATCGGTAGCTGTAGCTGTCAGAATATATGCGGACAGACCCGAGCTAGCCTCAGGTTGAGTTGGAGCAAGCGTTGCGGACAACATAATGGCAGCTTGTGAAGAAGCGGCCAATCCAAGTACTGCTGCTAATGCAAAAAACGTATTTCTAAGCATGAATGTCCTCGTCAATGAAGTATGTGGTTGAAATTCTTTAAACTTGAACTTGTAAAAAACTGTCCCGCGTCGAACATTTCCAGGTTGCTTAGCAGCGGGCAACTTAGGCAACCAGTTCGTCAAGCATTAGCAATTGGCTCCCGAAGAATAACTACCACTCATTGTATTCTGTCGTGAGCAACTCTGGAAATGTTTTCCAGAGCTGGCTCACGATTTTTACGACGTTGCCTCGTCTTGTTGCAATATCACAGTTTGTCGTCGACTAGCGACGGCGGGTGAAGCCGAGACCAGCGAGCAGAGCCAGACCGCCCATAGCGATCGAAGCTGGCTCAGGTACAGCACCACCAGCACCGCCAGCGGTACCACTTACGGTTAATGGAGTGCTGCTACCTCCCGGTACTCCTGGTTGGTATCCCCCGATGAAAATCGTGAAATCATCACCGTCAACGAAACCGTTGCGATTGAAATCACCAATACTCCATCCTCCAACTTTCCCACCAACCCCGGGCTGGTATTGTGAGAGGAAGGTAGTGAAGTCGTCACCATCGGTGAAGCCATTAAGATTAATATCCCCTGTCTTCAATGTGCGGGAGGCCGTTCCAGCGTAACCTTGGTAGTTAGCAGCGGCATCCGGACCAGTAAGCTGGGCAATTCGGCCAGAGTCAGCACCGTAGGCACCCAAAACTTCAACACTACCAGTTAAGCTGGTACTAGTTGGACCTGTGGTAACGATGGTCAAAAAGCCTTGTTCGCCCGAGAAACCGTTATCGGTTTTGCTGCCGATGGCTGCAAAAATTTGATTTAGCGGAGCCGAGGCGTCGTTGCTGTGCCACAGCAAACCGACAGGGCAGTTACCTGGACTTGCACTGTCGCAGGAGCCAGTTCCACCAAGGGCGGTTAGGTCTTCCCAGCCAAAGATGACAGTGCCCGGGTTCAATGTGTTAGCGCCGTCGAATTCTGCTCCAAGAGTCACCGAGACAACGTCTCTATTCGTTTCGAACCCCAATTCGGCAGCAACCGGGCTAAGACCATCGCCAGCAGTATAGGTTTCTTCGATGCTGACGTTCCAAACCCAGTTACCTTGGGGATTCAGACCACCGCTCGTGATTCTCAAAGTTGGCCCTTGAGCAAACACTGGCGTGGCGAGGATGCACAATAAACCCGCAGATACAAAGCTCTTCCAGGACATTAGAAATTCTCCACCTCAAAAGATAAAGACCAGATCAGAGTTGCTGAGCTAAGCCTCGCTGCGAAAACCGGAGTCGGGGACGACACGGCTCGCGGCTCACACAGCGATCGAAACTCCCTTGCGCTTGTCGCGCTACTAACACAGTAAGCAAAACACTAAAAACGGTGAAACCTCACGCAAGCGACCGCGGGTATCTTCTCAATTCCGTTACCCTGCCCCGCATAACCCCGCTGAGAGTTTCGATAAATCCTTAGAAAACAGCCATTCGTACTGAAGAGCCCTGTTGAACAAGGCCCCGACGAACTGAGTAGCGAGCGGCCGTGCTGCACCACCATGGGGCATTATGTTCGGGCATTTCAGGAGTGTCAAGCAGTTTCTGCCTCTATTAACTGTTTTTTCTTACGTTTTTTATAAACGGACAAAACACCTAGAAAACTCGGTAAAAATTACGATTCCGTGCTAGCCAGCCATCCCCGAAAATGATGCGAATTGCGCACGCATTTATCGTTTGAGGAGGGTGGCTGTTTGATTTCTCAGATGTCGTTTTTCAATGTCCGTTGACGTGTGTTCAGTGACTTGGTGGCCTGGGCTAAAAAACCCGCTAAGCCGCAAGCGGCTTTTTTGCGAGCCCTTTAGCGGCGGCGGCGAACGAAACTGCTGCAAATCAAGGCTAAAACAGCGATTAAGCCGGCTGCTGGTTCAGGAACCGTTCCGGCCTGGCCGCTTCCGCTGCCAGGGGCACTGGTTCCGAAGTTGGTGTGCCAGATGTCGTAATCGAGTTCGTTGACAATCGAATCGTTGTTGCCATCCGCGGCGGGCAGGCCTTTGCGCCAGATGATGTAATCTGCCGCGTTGACCGCGCCGTCCTGGTTGTAATCGCCGGGGAGTCCGCCGGGTGTGAAGTTTGTGCGAATAATCGTGGAAATGGTGGCGAAGGCGACAAAGCCCACGGCATTGGACGTGCCTACACTAGTGAACACTTGTCCGTTGTGACCGGTGCCGAATGCGGGGGTGAGATTTGCGTTGAAGGTGCCGCTGGCGAGAGTGGCGGCCGTATTCCAGGCGGAGTCGTTGAAGGCGTCGCCTATGGCCCAGGGAATACCGGCCGGGCTGGTGAGGCCAGTGATCGCTGGGCCGATATCGCCCGGTTCGCCATTGGCGATGGTGCCCACGCCGTAGAAGATGCCCGTTTGACCGGAGAACGCGGGGATTTGCGCGACGAAGATGTCGGTAAGCGATTGGTCGAGGTTCGAGAAGCCGACTGGCTCGCCGCCGATGATGCCGCGAGGGCCCTCTAGCGCGGCGTTGAAGTTAATGTTGTTGATTTGAAGGCCTAGATTCGCGATGCCGAAATTGCTGCTTTTGGCGACGATTTCCCAGGTTCCGCCGGAGTTGGTATTGAACGGATTGGAGTAGAAGACGTTGAGGCTGACGTCGATCGTTTGGGCATTCGCGGCTGGCGTGAAGTGGCCGAGAGCGAACGTAGCCAGGGCTACAAGGCTGAACGCGAGGCGAGTTATGGACTGGGCATGGATCATGCCGGTTGTCTCCGTGGATGCGTTTGGCTGCGGGCGACCGATGTTTGCGGAGCCTGGAGCCATGGGCAAGCAAGGCCGTGGTTTAGCGGCCGCGCCTGGGTTCGATTGATCTGTTCCGAGGAATGAAGGAGTGGCTGATTCCGCGGAAAAACGCGGGGAATCGGCTATTTTACCGCGAATTGACGGGCCCCGACCGGCAATGCCGCGGCGATCAATAATCTGGCCACACTACCCCCAGTTTACCAAGGGGTGGATTTGCTGCAAGGAAAATCGGGGTGAGAGCGGGGCGTTAGGGGTTGGGCTTTGGGCGTTGGGGGTGAAGTCGCTAAGCCGCGAGCGGTGGGGAGGCGTGTTCGCGGGGCTACTGGTCGCTGAAGCGACCAGTCCGACAGGGGTGAGTTTGAAGGGACCAGTCCGTTGGAGTGTGTGGGGAGAGGGAGCGTCGAGTGTGTGGGGAGTGGCTATTTTTGGCCTGTATGGGCGGTATAAACGGATTGATCGTTATGACATGCACGACGACGGGGAAAAAATTGGCGAAGACGATTAAAAAGTCGCGAATTGCTTTGACTCGATGTCGCGAATTTTGATAAGCATAGTGCTGTTGGAAATGCACGATGTTCGTGTGTGACAAAACGATCCCCCCGCAAGTTGAAAGGAGCTAAGTCACGAGTCGATTTCGGCTGATTCGAACCCTCTGTTTTCTTCTTGGAGGGCGCGGACGAATGCCGACGAAATCGCGGTCGGAGGTGCGCTATTTTTGCGAATCGACGATAAGCGTTTTCGACCCGCCGACGCATATGGCGGCATCGCTTCGGGAAGCGCTTGCACGTTTTACCCGAGCCCTGCCGCGGGTTGGTCAGATGTCGGAACGCACTGCCCTTTTGGGCCTCGCGCAAGAAAGCCACGGAAGTTCGTGAGTCGGAGGTAGGTTGCCGCGCAGGACCATTTCCGTTAACCCAGGCAAAATGATGATCGAAGAAATGTAGCGCGTCTCACCGGGTTTCGGTGGGACGCGCTTTTTTGTTGCGCGGGGGTGGTGGGGAGAGGTTGATCGCGGGGCTACTGGTCGCTGAAACGACCAGTCCGACGGGGGTTAGTTTGAAAGGACCGGTTTGAAGGGCCTTTGGTATTTGGGTGTTGGGGGAGTGCCACTGAGCCGTGAGCGGCGTGGGGGGAGTCAGGCTGGAAAGCCTGACCTACTTGTGTGATACACTGCGTGTTATGGCCGAGTTGAAGACGTTTTTGTTCACCGATATTGTCGGCTCCGTGGACCTGAAGCGCGAGATGCCGGGCAACAGCGATACGGAGCGCGACGAGGCGTACATCGAACACGTGTTGCTGCCGCATCGGGCGCGCATTGAACGAGAGCTTACGGCACTTGGCGGACGCGTGGTTTCCACGGCTGGGGACGGGCATTTTTTGGTGTTTTCCGACACCGTTTCGGCGGCACGGTGGGCCATTGGGATTCAACGCTCGCACCGCGAAGATCCAATTCAAACACCGGCCGGGCGTGCGGTGGCGGTGCGCATCAGCATGCACCTGGGCATTCCGCAGGCGGACCCGAATGACGCGGATAACTTCATCGGCAAGCCCATCGATTATGCGGCCCGTCTGAACGACTACGCGGAGAGCGGACAAATTCTGGCTTCGCGCAGCGTGGTGGCCGTGCTGGGAGATGCGGGGGTGGACGGGGTAACATTCCATCGACACGGGCAGCGCGATTTGAAGGGCATTGGCAAGGTGGATGTGTATGAGTTGATTTACGACGGTGGCGGGCCGCGAAAGACTCGCCGTGAGCCACGTGCCCAGTATGATCGGCAGTGGACGGTGTTGCCGGCGACAATGGGATTGACGGAGTTGAGTAGGAGCGCTAAGTCGCAAGCGGCAGGGAGAGCGGAGAGCGCTAAATCGCAAGCGGCGGAGGGAAGAGTTTCGACGGATGTGGTGCCGTGGCGGTTGGGGAATTATGAGATCGAGCAGCAGCTTGGCAGCGGCGGCATGGGAGATGTGTTTCGCGCGCGTCATACCCAGTTCGGTCGCGTGCGCGCGGTGAAAGTCATCAAGCAGCAGTTCGTGGATGCCGGTCACCAGGAAATAGTGCGGCGGTTTTATCAGGAGATCAAAGCGGTCGGGGCACTGGATCATCCGAACATCGTGGTGGCGATCGATTCTTCGTCGCCAAATGATGCGGTGCATTACCTCGTGATGGAGTATATCGAGGGGATTGGTGCCGACGAATTGGTAGCGAAGCATGGTCCGCTTGGCGCGGCGGAGGCATGTGAAATCGCACGGCAGGCAGCGCGGGGGCTCGCATACATTCACGAACATGGAATGGTTCATCGGGATGTCAAGCCATCGAATTTGATGGTGACGGTGGTGAGGGAAAGCGAGTCGGGATCAGGCGCTAGGTCGCAAGCGGCGGGAGAAGCGCAGGCGGTGGTGAAGATTTTGGATTTGGGGCTGGCGCTATTGGTGGGAGAGAACGAACAGCGGCTGACGATGTTCGATAATCGGCCGATGGGCACGGCGATGTACATGTCTCCCGAGCAGTGGCGAACGACGAGCGTGAGCATTCGGGCCGATATCTACAGTTTGGGTTGCACGTTGTATCACTTGCTGGCGGGAAAACCGCCGTTTTGGTCGTCGGACTTGAGGCCGGAAAAGGCGCACGAGCGAGAGAAGTTGCCACGGATCGTGGACGATTTGCCCCCTGGTTTGTGGCAGGTGCTCGAACGGATGACGGCCAAGGAGCCGGGCGATCGCTATGCAGCGCCGGCCGAGGTGGCCGCGGCACTTGCGCCGTTTGCCGAGGGGAACCATTTGGCCGAGTTGGTGCAGCGGCACTCGGGGATCGCGGCTCATGCCCCCACGCAGGGTGTCGCAAAGGCGGATACGCTGGTCGCCAAGAGTGCTGACTCGGATACGCGGGTGTCGCGTGAACCAACGAGGTGGGGAAGCCCTCCTGCTCTGCCGGCTCAGGTGCGACATCGACTTTGGCGTGGGCTGATGGCGATTGCCATGCTGGTGGCGGTGGGAGCTATTGGTTGGCTCGTGTTGCAGGCAAACGAGCGGCAGACCTCGGTGCAAGAGGCACAGCAAGCACGTCAACATGCGTTGCAGGTGGCGGCTGGGTTTGCGACGAGCGAAATTTTGAAGGAGCTCAATCAGCGTTTCGACATCCTGAACCGCATGGCGATGGATCCTGAGTTGCGTGAGCAAATGATTGCCATTGATGCTTCGCCAGGAGACCAGCAACTGTGGAAGCGGCTCGACGAATGGCTTGGAGCGCGGCGGGCGGATAGCGATCGGCAGGCACCAGCCGATAGCTGGTTTGTGAACGACGTGCGAGGCGTGCAGGTGGCGCGCAGCCCGCGGAGTAACGAGAGCACGGGCGAGAATTACTCGCATCGCGATTACTTCCACGGGCGAGGTGCCGGTTACCGGGCAGCGGCCACGGGAACGCCGCCGATTGGCTCGCCGCATTTGTCGGCCGTGTATCGCAGCACCTCGACGGGGCATTTGAAGGTGGCGTTTTCGGTACCGATCGAGAACGGCCTGAAGGGCAACGAACGAAAGATTGTTGGCGTGTTGGCGATGGCGGTGGACCTGGGCGAGTTCAACGTGCTCGAAAATGCTCTGCCGCCGGGGCATGAAGTGGTGCTTGTGGATTTGCGGAAAGCGACGATTGACGGTGAAACACGACGGGGACTGGTGCTGCATCGTCAGCGGCCGATTGCGTTTGAACAAGGGCAGGCACCGCCTTGGATCGACGAAAAACTGCTCCAGCGAATTGAAACGTTGCTAGGGACTGAGAGGCCGACGGCGACATCGGGAATCTTTTTGAGCGATTACCGCGACAAAGCGTTGACCGATGGCAAACGCTATTGGGGGGCCATGCGGCCGGTGGTCGATCGTCGGCCTGATCGGGCAGTGTTCGATACACGTTGGCTTGTGATCGTGCAGGAGCCGTTGGAGCGTAGATAAAGGGAAAGGCGGAGAGAGAAGGATCGAAGGATCTACGAGTGAGAGTCAGGCTGGAAAGCCTGACCTACTGAGCCATTGGACGAAAGCGGCTAGTAGGTGCTGGGTCAGAGTGGCGAGCACGATGACGAGGATCGCCAGGGGTTCATCTGCGAGAACGGCGGCGGCGAGGATGAGTGCCAGGCCGGTGTGCTTCATGCTAAGGCCGAACATGAGCGCGGTGCGTGTGGGAGGCCGGACATAGATGATCCAGGCCAGCAGCCAACCAGTGGCAAGGCCGATGATGCTTAGCGAGGCGGCCAGGCATGCTGTCGTGATGAGGGTTGCGGCCGATGTGTTCGTGATACGGGGCAAGGCCAGCGCCGCATTGATGTAGTTTAGAAGCAGCAAAGAAACGGCACTGGCGACGGTGAACCAGCCGGCGATGCGAGTGACGCGAGACGGCATGAGGAAGTGGCGAACGACGAAGCCGGCCGCTGTGGGGAGGATCACCCACACGATGAAGAACCAGCCTGAAAAATTGCTCACGAGTTCTTCACAATAGCTGCGTTCGCTGGGAGAGAGCGACATGCCGAGCAGGTTGAGCGTGGCGGGTGTTACCCAGGGGCATAAAACGATGCTGAGCACGACCAGTGCAAGGCTTAGCCCGAGATTGCCACCGGCGGATTGAGACCAGCCGACGGACGAGTTGGCGACCGGCATGGAGGCAATGAGAGCGAGGCCCACGAGGAGCCCGGCCGTGGACTGGCCGTCGATCGCCGCGGGCAGTGCCCATCCCACCACGATGACTAATAACGCGGGGGCGAGCCAGATAGCAACGAGTGCGGCCAACAGCACGAGTGGGTGGTGGGAGACGACGCGAATTTGCGAGAGATCGGTCAGCAGCGCGGCCGAGAAGAGCATGACGGCCAGCAGACCGAGCACGAACGACACGGGAACATTGGCTGCCGCGGCGGGCTGCCACTCCCAATGCCGCATGGAGATTCCGGGGGCAGCCCAAACAAATGCGAGCGCGTAGGAGGCGAGCAGCAGCCAGAGGAAGCGCTGCTTGAAGAATTTGGCGGCTCGATCGATAAAGTGATGGGTTTGGTTCTCAGTCACGTGGGATGCAACGATGAACTGAGGGGCCGCGGGCTGCCGCCTGCGGCTGGGGAGTGTTCAAGAACGAATTGAGTGCGGTTTGTGTGAGTTTAGTTACCAAGTTGCTGGTTAAGTTGGTCGAGGTCGTGGCGTAGGGAGTCGTTGGCGGTCGTGAGTTCGGTGCGAGCTTCGTGCAATTCACGCTTGAGGTCGGCCAAGTCTTGGCGGAGGGCCGTGATTTCGTCTCGAAGTTCGTCGAGATCGGCAGAATTAGAGGCATGGGAAGCCATGTTTGCCGACGATGCCGAAGCTGTGGGGACGCCCGGCGTCGAGGGAACTGGCGATGGCATGCTTGGGGGCGCTGGGCGTGACGCGGGCGGCGGACTTGGAGCGGAAGCCGCCTCGGCGGTAGCGCCTGCCTCGCGGCGTACTTTTTCCATTTCGCGGTCGAGGTAGAGCGTATGGGTAACAACGCTGCCGCGGCCTGGCGGCGTGAGGTATTGGATCAGCCCTTTGGCTTCGAGCGAGTCGAGCGTGGGCTGTAGTTCGCTCAGGCCTTTGATGGGTTCCATGCGTGCCGCGCGGCCGCGGAGCTCGCCGACGGTTTGCGAGCCACGGAGCAGTAACTCCGCCATGACGGCGAGTTCGACTTTATCGACGCCCAGCCAGTCGTAAGCCAGGTGACGGTAGCGATCGATGCGCCCTCCGCCCTGCACGACCGATGTCGCGCTGACTTTTCGGAGTTCGTCGAGAGCTTCCTCGATTTGCTCTTCTTCGAGCTGCATGAGAGGCGAACGGTTGTTTTTTTGATTGCAGCCGGAACGCAATGCGTTGAGCGAGAGCGGGTAGGCTTCGGGCGTGGTTTTCGCCTTTTCGATAAGCACCCCGAGCACGCGGCGTTGGAGGGGCTCGATGGGCCGCCAGCGCGGAGCTGCGGACGTTTCGGTGGTTTGCGAATCCGTGCTCATAGGGGTCATCCTGGCCGAACGCTGGGGCTATTATGGTAAGTCGCTGTGCTCGTAACGCATGACGAGCCATCGGAATAGTTGGCCACCGCCAACTTTGGAGTGCTGAGAAATGAGTTTAACGCCGATCGGGTTGGCGGTGTCGCCACCGTTGGGCACGATCCGGAAGACTTGCTCGACGTAGAACGAGCTTGGACCATGTTCCACGTAGGCCGAGGTGTTCACGAGTTCGATTTTGGCTTCCTTGCCGGCGGCGATGAGTTGTTTAATCAGCGCGCTGCTTAGGAAATCTTCGTAAGGGGTCGTGGTAGGTGGCGGCTCACCAGGTTCCGAAGGCGGCAGCGGGCGGACTCCGTCGTAAGTGGCTTTGAAGGCCGGTTCGGTATCTCCTGCGGTCAGAAGGGCGAGCCAGGCATGGCCAAACTTTTCGCCTTGGCTCATACGAACAGACTGAGTGACTGCCGTTCGGGTGACCGCGGCGACGCTGCTGGCCGTACACAAGACAAGCCCAAGAATGGCGAGCCAGCGGCCGGCTAGCTGGCCTTCGCTCGTTGCGATTTTTCGCAATGCGAAGAATGCGAGGATGATGCCCAGCAACGGAATTGGCAGAAACACGCGCGACACGATGCTTAGAGGTGATATCAAACCGACCAGCAAGCTTATCAGCGCCATCACGCTAAGCGACTGGTAGTTGGCGACATGCTCGACGTCGTCGGAATGGAAAGCCGAGGAGTCGGATGAGTTAGCGAGTGAATCCACGATAAGGGCGTTTGCGCTAAGCCGCGAGCGGCCGTACGAGTTTTAGTGAGGATAGCGTTCTTCTAACAAATGGTCGGCGATGAGGGGCTTGGGCGTCAAGGATGGCAACATGTGAACTAAAATAATTCTTGTTAACCACAGAGGCACGGAGGGCACGAAGATTCGGATGAGAATTTTTCTTGGAACACTAATCCACGCTAATTTGCACTAATACCCAAGGCATCTTCAGAAATCCACCTTGAATAATCGCTAAACCTGATCAGCGATGATAAGCGTGGATCAGCGTTTGCTCTGTTGAAAACATGCTGTAGGAGGCCTTTTTTCAACAAAACAATCAGCGTTCTAAAGTCTTCCGATCTTCTCAGTATCCACTGTGTCTCAGAACGTGTTTTTAAAATTCTCCCTCTCCCTTTGGGAGAGGGTTCCAATACATTCCTTGTAATTTCGAAAACGTGTCTCTGTGGTTAACAATAATCGGCTGTTATTGGCTCGGCGTGTTTTACATTTTGGTGCGGTCGACGATGAAGTCGGTGGATTTTTCGAGGGCGGCGCGGCGCTCGGAATAGAATTTTACCCACGTCTTGGCAGTGAAACCGGTAGTCGAGGCCGAGCCGAACGAGGTATCGGCCGACATACGCTCGATGAATCGTAGCCATGCGGCATCGGGTTGCATGAAGGCCGACGCAGTGGCCATGTCATTATCCTTTACCAAGCCGCCGCCGAAGGCGTCTTTCGGCATGGGCGATACGTGAAGCGTTGCCAATGCAAACGAGGCTAACACCCAGGCGGCGATGAAACCGACCAGCGGGCCACCGATAGAATCGATGGGGTGTTTGAACCGCATGCGAGTGCGCGAGGCGGCCCCGGCGAGTGCTTTCAGCAGGATGATGGCAACGGCGTATAGGGCCCAAAGGATTGCGTAATCGAGCCAGTAGGTGTGCTGGCCATCGGTCATTTCCTCGTTGACGTATACGACAATGGGCGAATAGAAGCCAAACGCGATGAGCCCCGCGATGATGATCGAGAAGAGCGTGATCGTGTTGCTCCACAAGCCTTCGCGCACCATCATCGCCAACGCGGCGAAGACGATGATTCCGTAAAATGCTAGGAACATGGGAAGTACCGGGGGGATGTGGATAGTTGCTAGTGGATAGTTGCTAGTGGCAAATATCTGGTGCAACTAACCACTAACAACTAACAACGGACAAATACTATTCTTTCAAAATACGTTGGAGTTCTGCCAAGGACGTTACACCCTTGGCGACTAGGAGGACGCCTTCTTCTTGGAAGGTTCGCATGCCGGCGAGGCGTGCTGCTTTTCGCAGCAAGTCGATTTTCGGCGCTTTGAGCAACACTTCGCGGACCTTGTCGTCAACTTCGAGAAGTTCGAAGAGTCCGACGCGGCCTTTCATGCCGAGACCGCCGCACTCTTTGCAGGGCTTATCGATTTCTTCGGGTTTTGGCGTGCGGTAAAGTGCTTCGACCTTGCCGGCGGGAATGCCAAGTTTTTTCAGCAGGTCGGGTGTCGGCGGATAGGCCACTTTGCACGAATCGCAGAGCCGACGAATGAGCCGGGTGCAAAGCACGCCGGTGACTGTGTTGCTGAAATCTTTATGCGGAACTTTTTGTTGCAGGAGTCGCAGCAAGGCTTCGGTGGCATCTTTGGCATGCACCGAGGTGATGACCAGGCGATCTTCGTCGCGAGCTTGTTCGACCAGAATTTTCGACGCCGCGGTATCGCTGAAGTCGCGCATCACGAACACGTTGGGATACTTACGAATGAGGGCCTCTAAGACGGAGGCTGACGTTTCTCCCTTAGTTTTGTCGTAAGTGGTGACTTCGATGTTTTCGATTTCGCGCTCACGCTGGTTTACTTCTTCGATAGCGACGAAATCTCGCATCAGCCGATCGGTTTCGATGAGAGAGACATCGGTGAGCGTAGTAAGACCACCTTCGGGAGGGGCTGCAATGACGAGGAGGCCCTTCTCGCGAGCCAGCAGCTCTCGCCATTGATCGGCGATCTTGGATCGCATGCCGAGGTCTTCGTAGGTCTTGAATATACGCTGATAGCCACCGACGAGTTGCAGATTCACGCGTTCGCCCGTAGGCACGCCTTGGCTCAAGATCGGGCACACGAACGAGTGCTCGTTGTACTTGGCGGCAAAACGGCTTTCTTGCTTCTTACGGCGTTCGCTGGCGTTGAGGTTAGCCAGAGTTTTCATGACGGCCAGCATGACGTCGCCCGATTCGCGGTCGCGGCCCTCGCTGTTGTGCCACACGCCGTCGATGAGCTGGCGCACGACGACGGCTTCTTGCGTGTAATCGAGAACGGCTCGTTCGCTACGACGATCGACCATATCGGCGATGAGCTCTTTGACTAAAAGATAGCCAGGCGACTGACGGGCTGTGATAAGGTTTGCCTGGTTGTCTCGATCTTCTGGAGCGGCAATTGCCTTGAGCTCGACCTGGGCCCCCTTTTCGTAATCGGCTCTGCGTTCGACCTCCATTTTGATGCCGACTTTGTTGGCGAGGTGCGCGAATTCGTAGCGGAACCAATCGGGCGTGAACACCTTTTCGTGGGGTTCCACGGACTTATTCCGGATGACCACATACGGGATAAAGGTGGCGAGATACGTGACGAAGGCGACGCCGAGGGCGACCCAGTAGTAGCCGACAATGAAAAACAAGAGCAAGGCAATGGCCAGGAACGGAAAGAAGATGATCGGATTCCACTTTCCGTAGCCCGTGTGGAACAGCTGAGAATCGCGATTGATCCAATCGCCCGATCGCACCCAGATAAGCAGCAGGAACGTAAACAGCAGGATTTTCGGCCAAGCCACGAAGGGGCTCGTGGCACGCCAGATAGAGTGCGTATCGTTCCACTTATCTTTGCGAACGGCGGGGGGCGGCGGCGCGGCTTCTTCGGCGGCTTCACCATCGGCAGGCGCGGCGTCTGATGCCGCACCTGGCGCATCGGCCTCGGTGCCTGCTGGCGGTTGTTCCTGCGCATGGACGTAGGTGATCGACAAAGCGCCAAGCAAAACGCAGGGCGCGAGAAACCAAATTGCCAAACGCTGTCGCATCAGATGATTCCGGGATTTTTGACTTGGATGCCCTTGAGCGCCATTTTGAGCGCTTCCCGGTTCGGTGCGACTTCCATCGCCACTTCGCGATCGATGAGCTCGTCGTCGACTAGCTTCTTGAGACTCATGGTGAAGTCTTGCATGCCATCGTGCTCGCCCATGCGGATGATGTCGGAGAGTTTTTCATCATGGGCTTCGAGAATGGCTTTTTGCACATTCGTGTTGAAGATCATGATTTCGCAGGTGGGCACACGTCCGACGCCGGGCCTGATACTCTTAAGCAGCTTTTGCGCTACGATGCCCTTCATGTTCATGGCGATGGCACTACGCAGGCCGTCGCGTTCTTCGGCCGGGAAAAGATCGAGAATACGGCCGATCGTGGTGGCGGCGCTAGAGGCGTGGATCGTACCGAACACCAAGTGGCCCGTTTCGGCGGCGTGAATGGCCGTCATGAACGTTTCTTGATCGCGCATTTCGCCCACGAGCATGACGTCGGGGTCTT
>CAZTWS010000113.1:0-16003 GCA_964618225.1 uncultured Planctomycetaceae bacterium | reverse complement strand
GAAGACTCCGCAAAATCGGGACAGTCCCCGCCGGTTTTGTTAGAGTTCCTTAAATACTTTGTGTCTTCGTGCCTTTGTGGTTCAAAATCACTCTTCCAAACCTCCGTGCCCTCCGTGTCTCTGTGGTTATATCCTAAAATCGGAAAGTTATTATTGAGGCGTTTCTTAGGCGGCAAATGTGGAGGCACCGCGCTTCGCTTGGTTCTTCACGAAGTTCGTTTTTGCCGGGAACGCAAATTGGACGCCTAAGCGATCGAATTCTTCCATGATGCGCAGGTTCACTCGCTCGCAGTGTTTCATGTAAGCCGAGTTATCGACTGGTGCATACCAGTAGGTGACCTGAATGTTGAGGCTTTCCGCATTGAAGTCGGTGAAGTACACCTTGGGCGGCAGTTCCTCGAAGCCCACGATTGGGTGAATGCGTTCCCGAATTTCTTTTTCTTCGAGGATATCGCGTATCGTCTGCACGGTGGTTTGCATGAGTTCCGGAGTCGAGTTGTACGAAACTTGAAGGTTCATGACGCGGCGGATCGTACGCCGGCGATCGATGTTTTCAATCGACTCGTTGACCAAGGTAGAGTTGGGAATCGTCACCAAATGGTCGGAAGGAGTGCGGAGCTTCGTGCAGCGGAAGCCGACGTCATCCACCACGCCTTCGAACTTGCCGAAGGCAATGCGTTCGCCAAGGCGCACCGGGCGTTCGGCAAGCATGATCAAGCCGCCAATAAAATTGTTGACAAGCGTCTGGCTGCCAAAACCGACGCCGATCGCGAGCGCACCGCCGAGAATCGTAAACGCCGTCAGTGGGATGCCGATTGTGCGCAACGCATGCAATACGAAAATCGCCAGCAGCACATAAAACACGAGTGTGCGAATCGCGGCCGTGGCGTCGCGACTCATGCGGAAGCGTTTCAATAAGCGATAGGCGAAAAGCGATGCAAGGAAGCGTGCGAGCAACCAGCCTGTGATAAACATCGCCACGCCGCCGACGACCTTTCGGACGGTGATCGGATATTCCTTATCGATCGAGCCGATCTCGAAGTTCCATATCCGCTCGGCACGGTGCCATGCGCCATAGGCAAGGTTTTTGGGCGTGAGGCCCTCCACGCCGAGCCCGATTTCATCGAGCAGCTTTTCATGAACGCGGCGGCTCGTTTCGATCATCACGAGATTTCGTTCGTGGATTCTGAGCGTAAGTTCGAGCTGGTATTGTTGGCGGTGGAGTGCCGCCTCGAGCTCCTGAGAAGCATCCTTGGTAGCTTCAATTTTTTTCGTAACGGCTGTGAGCGAGTTGCGAAGGTCGCGCATGCGCAGAATATCCATGCGCAGGTCTTCGGAAAGGCCACCTAGAATGCCCTTGGTTTCTTTCTGCAGGTCTTTGAGCTCGCTCCACAGTTTCAAGTCGGGCTCATCGTACTTGGCCGACGAAATTCTGTAGCGCCAACTCCAAGCCACTCGAAGCTGAGCGAGGCGTTGCAAACGCTGGGTGAGGCAGTCGATTTCATCGGCCAGCCTTTCGCGTGCGCGGCGTTCCGCCTCGAGCTTTTCTGTGGCAAGCGTACGATCGCCCACGGCCGCATCGTACTGCTCCTGCGTTTCTCCCAAACCCTCGTTTACCTTTCGCAAACCTTCTTGTCTCGTGCGCAGCAATTCGTTGGCCGCGTCTTCCTTGGCCTTGATGTCGTCTAACTGCTGTTGATAGTCCTCTTTGGTAAAGACGATGTGCGAACTGAGCCGAGCGATCTGATCGCGCTGCACTTGCACCAGAAGTGTTTGTACCTCGTGAGCCAGTTTATTGCGCTCAAACTCGCGTTTTCGCAATGCGAATATGTCGGTAGCCAGCAATGTGGAGAGGCGTGCCTGCTCGGCCGCCAGGGTAAGGCTGCGGTGGTTTGGTTTGTCTTTCGCGGCATCGCGCTCGTCATAGGCCTGGCGACGTTTGACTTGACTCTCGTCGTAAGCCACGCGAGCCTTTTCCACGGCGTTTTTCGTGGCGGCGAGTTTGTCGGTCGCTAGATTTAGCCGAGCCTCTTGAGCAGCTAACTCGTCTTTGCGTTGGTCGAGCTCGATGAACGAGATCGATGTGGGCACTTCAGATGGAGGAGGCGACTTTAGCTGTTTCTCTAGCTCTACTTTGCGGGCCTGCAAGTCTTTGATTTGCTGTTCGACCGCTTCCTGTTGGCTGAACACGGCCTCGCGGCTTTGGTAGAATGCTACTTCGTGAACGGCCTCGCTATCGGAACCGCTTGCTTCGAGTTTTTTTAGCGCATCCTGAAGATGCTCGGAGTTCTGCTCCCTTACGGTGGTAGAGGGTTCGGCCTGAGATTCAGCCGGTGCCACGGGTTGAGCAGGCGGATTTTCCGCGGCCGGTTGTTGCGCGAAGGCGAACGAACCAAGCAGGGGGACAATCGTTGTGGAAACGACAACGGGTAGAATTCGCCAGGAAGCGAACATGACGCCATCTCTTCCTTGATGAAGGACTTCGGTGCGGACGCGCAGGACGACAAAACGGCGCGGGCATGGGTAGCCACGTTATGCCAATCTCCGGCAAGTATGGCGATTTCACAAGACAGGTCAACTTGAGAATGACGTGCTAGCGGCGGTGATTGCTGTTAGAAAACACGCCAAAAAGGTAAACCTTCGCGCTTAAGAGTGCGCCGAATTGCTCTGATAGCGATGTAGACTGATTCGATGTGATAAAAAAATTCTCGAGGTCAATCCTTTTTCTGGACATCTACCAGGAAGTCGCCACGCAAATAATTGCGACCGATCAGCAGGGGGTACTCCATGTCGGTTCGATCGTTGAGCGTTACAAGCACTTCCTTTTCGAAATCATTCCGTCGAAGCTTCAACCGCACTTTATACCGGCGGTCGAGCTCCCCCGCTTTGAGCGTTGAAGACCTCACCCGGACGGCGTCGGCAATGGTGACGTCGATCCACTTGGTTTTGCCATCCTGGTCTTTAAGCAGAACGCGGGCCGGTTTCCCGACATTGCGTAAACGGGAGGCCGATTCATCGCGAATCTCGATTTTCTCCACATGCAGCGAGCACGATGCGGCTCCCGTATCGATTCGGGCAGGAAAGGAGAATCCGGAGAGCGTTTCGGTAAATGTTGCCGTGGGCCCGATCACATGCTTGGTTTTTTTCGGAACTTCTTTACCCATGCTGGGATACACCCCAAAAATGGCTAAATAGGCGATTCCCCCGACTAAACCCCAGGATCGTGGGGGCCACAGGAGTCGGCTTCTGGAATCGAACGATAAACGACAAATCATTATTCTTGTAAAACTCCAGGTGCGGAGCCGGTTCAAACCGCCCTTGCAGTGCTCTTTTCGCTCCAATTTTACCGGCCATTACGGCTGTAGGGAATGAACCGCGAAGCGGCTTGCGACGCTGTAATTTAGCATCAGACAAGGTTAGTTCAGGTTCTATAATTGAAAACCTTGGGCATAACGGAAAGAATGGTCGCCAGAAGACCATTTTGGAGTGGACACCATGAATTCGCGATCGTTGAGCAACTTGGCTATTGCCGGGTTCATTTTGCTCGGAGCGATCTTTATCGGGTTGCGTTATAAATCGCGCCGCGAGGCCGACGTTGCTCGACAAGATAGCCGTTGGGAGCTGACTTACGATATTCGCTTCGAAGCGACCACGACGCCGACCGACCCCACGTCTCGTCCTTCGGAGGTCCAGATCGCGTTGCCGTTCGACACTCCTTACGTCAAAGTGTTGAGCGAGCAATGGACGAACGCCGGTTTGAAAGCGCGTCGCGTGATCGTAACCCCGCATAATACGCCGGCACTCAGGCTTACCACGACTCGACCCGGAAACTACGCTCCGCAACTCGGTTTCGAATTGCAATTGAGTCCTCGCGCCGATTCTCGGCGAGCTCCGCGACTTGAAAACTTGTCACGCGACGCCCAAGCGTTCTACAGGCGACCTGAGCCCGATTTACCGGTCAACGACGCCAAGGTTCAAGATGCCATCCAGCAATTGCCCGATTCCGCGAAAACGGAATGGGAGCGAATTGAAGCAGTGTTCGATTTGTGCGTGGCCATCGAAAATGATCCCGAGGCGGCTGGCGGCGTCAAAGAAGCACTCACGAACAAGAAGAGCACGGCTGTAACTCGTGTCCGCACCTTTGTTACACTTTGCCGTGCGATGGACATACCCGCCCGGCTAGTGACGGGATTCGAGATTCGCCAAACGACAAATGCCACGCCGCGCGTGTGGGCCGAGGTTTTTTATCGACAACGTTGGGTGCCATTCGACGTGGAAAGCGGCTATGCTCAAACGCTACCGCCTAACTATGTGCCGGTTCGCCGCGGCCGCGACTCGATCGTCAAAACCATCGAGGCGACAATCGCCCCAGATGGCGAACGCTACTCGATTCAAAAATTACCAACCGATCCTCGCATTTCGCGCAGCGAAGCTCCCCATCCGTTTCAGATTTTGAATCTTGAGCGCCTGCCAGTGCCTATGCACACAGTGCTGAAGATCTTGTTGCTGCTGCCGCTGGCGGCGTTAATCACCACACTCATGCGTAACGTGATAGGCCTGGGCACGTTCGGCACGTTTTCGCCGGCGTTGCTTGCAATGAGCTTTATTTACGCCAACTGGCGCACCGGTTTGTTGATTTTACTGATCGTGGTAGCGGTCGGTCTGTTTGGCCGATCGGTACTCGAGCGGTTGCGGCTCCTCATGGTGCCACGGCTCGCGATCATTCTTACAATGGTCGTGCTGTGCGTGGTTTTCACGTTGTCGGCCCTCTATTACATTTTCCCAATGATTAGCGCTCAAACCGTGCTGTTGCCGATGGTCATCATGACGATGTTGATCGAGCGGTTCCACGTAACGGTCGAGGAAGACGGCGTGATGTATGCCGTGAAGCTATCAATAGGCACTGCCGTGGTTGCCATGCTTTGCTACGTGGTGCTCGTATGGCCGATGATGGGCGATTTCGTGCTCGTGTATCCAGAAGCCCATTTCTTTACGATTGCGGTGTTCATCCTACTTGGGCGGTACGCCGGTTACCGGCTTACCGAACTGTGGCGGTTCCGTGACCTGGTGGATGGTGGTGAGCCCGTTCGATGAGCGCACGACGATTATTTGTTTGGCCGCACGAGTTAAGCGAGACTGGCATTCTCGGAATCAATCGCCGCAACTTGGCGTTTATTCAAGAGAGCAATCCGCGCGGCATGTATCCGCGTGTTGATAACAAAATGATCACGAAGGAGATATGCCATGCCAATGGCATTCCGGTGCCAGAGACGTATGCATTGATCCGCCGTTACGGCGACGTTCGCCGCTTCCCCCAACTCATTGGCGATCGAACCGAATTCGTGATCAAGCCGGCATCGGGTGCCGCGGGCCGCGGCATCATTGTCATCGCCCAAAAGAAGGGCAACGAGTTCGAAACGCCGAGCGGCCGGCTGTTGAGCCAGGGCGATCTCGACTATCACCTGTCCACCATTCTTTCCGGTCTGTATTCGCTCGGTGGGCAGTTGGATCGCGCGATCGTCGAGCAACGAATCATTATGCATCCCACGATGCAACGCATTGCCGTGGGGGGTACGCCAGACGTGCGAATCATTCTATTCCGCAACGTGCCCGTGATGGCGATGGTTCGGCTACCCACGATCCAATCGGAGGGCCGGGCGAACTTGCATCAGGGTGCCGCGGCTGCAGCCGTGCATTTGGTGACGGGGCGAACCTTTGGCGGCGTGTGCAACAGCCGTGTGATTACCCGGCATCCGGACACCGGCGAGCTGATCGGCGGCCTGGAAATCCCCGGCTGGAAAGACTTGCTGGCTGCCGCCATGAAACTGGCCGACGCTCTGGAAATGGGCTACATCGGCGTCGATTTTGTGATCGATGCGAAAGTTGGCCCGGTGGTGCTCGAAGCAAACGCACGGCCTGGCTTGGCGATTCAAGTAGCACATCGCATCGGTCTGTTGCCGCGACTGAAGCTCATCGAGTCGCTGCCGAAAGAAGCCGTTATGGGCAACCGCCGTTGGGATCTACTGCCCCGCATCGCCGGTGACGAATCCTGATCGCTTCAACTTCAACTAAACCAGGGTGGCTGGGGCATCGCCTCAGTTTTTAGCACTTTCCCCGTTGTTTTTATTTGCGCTCATTCGTGCCGTTGCCGTTCTCCGAATCGAACTCGTTCGGCGGATCAAACGTAGGGTCGCCCGCAAGCCAGCCACGCAGTTTGAAGTTAATCATCATTCCGATCCCCACTATGGCCATGAGTGCGATCGCGAACGGGTAACCGAAGAACCAGTTCAACTCAGGCATGTTCCATGGCGATGCCACGGGATTGAAATTCATGCCATAAACGCCCGCAATGAAACTCAATGGCAGGAAGATCGTGGAGATCACGGTCAGCGTTTTCATCACTTGGTTCATGCGGTTACTGATCGTCGATAGATAAAAATCGCGCACGTCGCCGGCGATATCGCGATAAGCTTCAAGCAAATCGATGAGTTGCACTGCATGGTCATAGCAATCGCGCAAATATACCCGCGTCGAATCGGCAATTAGCGGCGTCGTTTCCGATCGTAGCTCGCTCATGGAGTCGCGCAACGGCCAGATCGCGCGGCGCAGCATCAATAATTCTCGCCGCACGGTATGCAACTCGGTGAATGCGGCGTTCGTGCTTTTAGGATCGATCGCGTCATCGAGCACGTCTAAATGATCGCCGATCGATTCGAGCACCGGGAAATAGGCATCGATTGCGGCATCGATGAGGCGATAGGCAAGGTAATCGGGCCGGATGCCTTGCCGCGTCACGCTTTTTTCTAAACGTAACCCGCCACGAACAAGTTCGAAGTTGTCGCCCGGCCGTTCTTGAAACGTCAGCACATAGTTCTTGCCCAAAAACAGGCTGAACTGCTCGGTAAGCTGTTCGTGCGACGGATCCGGAATGCGAAGCACAATATATAAATTGTTTTCGTACGAATCGATTTTCGCCCGTTGGTAAACGTGTACCACGTCTTCGAGCGCCAGCGGATGAATGCTGAACACCTTGGCAATTTCGCGTAGCTTGTCTTCATTGGCGAGGCCGATCACATCGATCCACACTACAGGCCATTTGTCGAGGAAACCCGTCAACTTGGCCGGATCGTCTACCTGCTCCTCAACGCAACGATCTTTGTCGTAAGCCATCACGCGGATGGTCGTTTGGTGCGCGCCTGGCGGAATGACGACTGTGCCGGGCTTCGCGCCCGGCTTGGTTTGCCTGCGAATGCGAGGACGCCAACGCTTCAGCTTTTTCCATCGGCTACTCATGGCGGGGATTGTAGCACACCAAGCTGTATTCGTAGCGGTCAATCTGCTTGCAATTGAGGCGTGTTTCCCCGGGCAAATCCGGCCGGCCAGCCCTGGGTAAACAAGGCTCGGCGGAAAGGCATGTCGATTGCACCGGCAGAATTTGTCCTGCCGAGCGATTCGCACGACGGATGGCCTACCGATACCTGCTCTTTAACGAAAGGAGCCCACCATGGCACGTTGCGAAGTTTGTGGAAACGACTATGCGAAATCTTTTGAAGTAACACTCGATGGCGAAATGCACACGTTCGATAGCTTCGAGTGTGCCATCCACGCTTTAGCCCCAAAATGTGGCCATTGCGGTTGCCACGTGATTGGGCATGGCGTGGAGGCCGACAACGAAATATTCTGCTGCAATCATTGCGCAGAACACTCCGAACAGCATGCCGGAGCCGCTCACGGCCACGCATAAAAACCTTCAAAAACCACAGCGTAAGTACGAGCAAAAGCACGGGGAGCTGAGACTTTTGATTAACCACCAAGTCACGAAGGATGATGAAGCAGGGAGCGTGGAGCAAGGAGCAGGATTTACAGGATGCGGGATAGTGGATGCAGGGGGGAGGGGTATCCAGTGGATGCTTGGCCCTGCCCCCCGCATCCACCATCCTGAATCCTAAATCAGTAATTCTTCTTCGTGCCTTAGTGGTTAGAAATCTCCCTTCGAACCTTGACTAACAAGGTTGCTGACTTTTGTTGATTGAAAATCGCGACTGGCCTTCTCTTGCGAAATACCGCCACTTCCGACATCATCGGTCGGCAGTTTCTCTTTTCTCTTATTGCCACCGCTTTGCAATAGAGGGTCGGTATCACATGAACGCCTGTTTGCCAATCCATAAGCTCATTCACCGCGCCCTAGTTTGCGCGGCGAGCATCGTTTTTGTCACAAATGTGGCTGTTACTGTATGCGCCAATTCCCTTGGCGATATTCAAAAACGTGGCACACTTCGTTGGGGCGGCGATGCCAGCGGCGGTGGCCCCTACATCTACGAAGGCCCCAGTAATTCGCTCATCGGCTTCGAGTACGAGCTGGCCGAGTACTTGGCCAAAGAATTGGGCGTTCGCGCCGAGTATGTGAACTGGGAGTGGGAAATGCTGCCGCAAATTCTCGATCGCGGCAAAATTGATATCGTTCTCAACGGTTACGAATGGACGCCCGAGCGATCTTGGGTTCGAGACTCCACCATCCCGTACTACGTCTACAAGCTGCAACTGCTCTCCCGAAAAAACGACGGATCCATCACCTCCTGGAGCGACTTGCGGAAAGAGCAGGGCGGCAGGCGCAAACGCGTTGGCGTGCTGCAAGGTTCGGCTGCCGAAGCATATGCCAAAAACGAATTCGGCAACTCGGTCGACCTCAAGCTGTACCCCGAGGTCACGAGCGTTATGGGGTTGGTCGAGCAGGGCCAGCTTGATGCGACCGTGCAAGATGTTCCCATCTCGCTCCATTACGCGGCCGACTTTCCCGGTCTGCACGCCGTTGGCGAATCGGTCGCCCCAGGTTACTACGTGGCGTATGTGCAGCAAGGCAACACCGAGCTACGCGACAAACTCAACGCGGCCATTTTGAAAGCCGCTCGCAACGGCACGCTCCGCCAAATCTACGAAAAATACGGCGTATGGAACGACGACCAGGCAAGCATCGCAGAGATTGCCAGCGATTGGCCGCCCAAGGTCGATGCTACGCCTTCTCGTTGGGCCAACATGCCTCACTATATTTGGCTACTGCTGCGTGCCGCCTGGATAACGCTTCAGCTCTCATTCCTTTCCATGCCCCTTGCGATGGCCATCGGTCTGCTCGTCGCCATCGGCCGCCTCTATGGACCAGCCCTAATACGCTGGCCGCTGGAAGCCTACGTCGAGTTGATCCGTGGCACCCCCCTGTTGTTGCAACTTTTCGTGATTTACTACTTGGTGCCCAAGTACACAGGCATCGGCCTGCCCGAGTTTTGGGCCGGCGTTTTAGGATTGGCCGTAAATTACTCGGCCTACGAAGCGGAAAACTACCGCGCAGGCCTACTCGCCATCCCTCGCGGCCAACTAGAAGCGGCACTCGCCCTCGGTATGAACACACGCACCGCATTGAGACGCGTGATCGTACCGCAAGCCGTGCGAATCGTGATCCCGCCCGTCACCAACGACTTCATCGCCCTCTTCAAAGATACTTCAGTCTGCTCGATGATCGCCGTCGTCGAACTCACGAATATGTACCGATTCTTGTTCCAAGGCCACCCGCGCCTCACCCTCGAGTTCGGCATCATCACCGCATCACTATATTTGGCGATGAGCTACCCTCTCTCCATCATCGCCCGCCGCATGGAAACCAAATTCAAACCCGTCGCCCGTTAACGTGTTCTGTAGCAGGCCTCTCCGAGGCCCCAGTCCCTAGCCCCCGACCCCCAGCCCCCACCAATGATCCACGTCCGCGACCTGAAAAAACACCACGGTAATCTCTGCGTGCTCGATGGCGTAACGCTCTCGGTCGAACGCGGCGAAGTGGCCACGATCATCGGCCCCTCGGGCGGCGGCAAAAGCACGTTGCTGCGGTGCATCAATGGCCTCGAAATGTTCGACGCCGGCGAAGTGATCGTCGACGAACTGCGAATCGCAGCTGCGACGTCGCTCCATGAACGATCCACCGTTCTTGGCGCATTACGGCAACGCGTCGGCATGGTCTTTCAGCAGTTCAACTTGTTCCCCCACATGACGGTGCTCGAAAACGTGCTCGCCGGCCCGCTCTATGTGTTAAAGTATTCGCGCGACGAAGCAGAGCCCGAAGCCAAGAAACTATTGGCACGAGTCGGGCTATCGGAAAAACTCGATGCACGCCCCGATCAGCTCTCCGGCGGCCAGCAGCAACGCGTGGCCATCGCACGAGCACTCGCCATGCAACCCGAGGTGATTCTGTTCGACGAGCCCACCAGCGCGCTCGACCCCCGCATGGCGGCCGAGGTCATCCAAGTCATCACCGACCTGGCCCGCACCGGCCAAACCATGATCGTTGTCACCCACGCCATGTCGTTCGCTCGCAACGTATCAACAACCGTGCATGTGATGCACGCCGGCCGCATCGCCGAATCGGGCCCACCCACCCAAATTTTCGACTCGCCTAGAGAACAAGTAACCCGAGAGTTTGTTGGTGACAGTGTACGCTGACCCTAGCGGGGCTGGGGCAACGCCCCAGTTAATTCAATTCCTGTAGGCCCAGCCTTCTCCACTGATCTATTAACCTGAAAAATTCCTGAGTAAAAAAGCCGGTCGCTGTAAGCGCACAGCGACCGGCGGGAACATCTTCATTTGGGTGGAGAGAAGACGTTCCGCTGCGATATCGGTTAGAAGCAGGGGGATCAAGGGTAGCTGTGTATCGTCTGGCAATCTTATAGATGCCTCCCTCTCGACAAACTTGCGCTTAATCTTGAAAAAAATGTTTGGAGGGTGCAGAATCAGATGTGCCCATGTCTGATGCTGCCGTCACCACTACTGGTTCCAACTCCTCTTCTGGCAAGCTTCTCGAATTAGTCATCCGCACGCGCGATGGCGATGTGGCAGCCGCTGAGGAGTTATTCGCGAAGTACCGCCCTTACTTGCGTGTGGTCTGCGCGTTGCGCCTGCCACCGCTTTGCCAACGGCGCGAAGACGCATCCGATATCGTGCAACACACGCTCATCGACGCGGCACGCGCCATCACCGATTTCCGCGGAAACACAGAAGCAGAATTCGAAGCCTGGATGGCCCGACTGCTCGAACGAAACATCCTCCAGAGCATCCGCCGCAACACGGCCGACAAACGCGATATTCGTCGGGAAACAATCGATTGGAAAACAACCGACTCGGCGCAACTCGTCTGGCATTCGCTGGTAGACGATGGCTCTTCGCCCGAAAGCAGCATCTTTCGCGGCGAGGCGGCACTCGAACTCGCTAAATCGTTAGAGCGTTTACCCGAGGATCAACGAACCGCGGTTGAGCTTCGATACCTGGGGCAGCAATCGCTCAAAACAATCGCCGAGCATATGTTGCGGTCTCCAGGTGCCGTCGCCGGCCTGATTCGACGCGGCGTGGAAAACCTCCAACAACAGCTACCCAACGACAGCCATAAGAACATCTTATGATTGCCAACGACGATAACCTGCCCGCCGAAAACGCCCTTGCTTACTATTTCGAGGCGATCGACCGCGGCGAGCAAATCGACGAGGCTGCGCTCCTCGCTGAATTTCCCAGCCATGCCGGCTACCTGCAAGAATTCTTTTCTCATCAACGGCTTCTAAATGCCCGGGTGCGGGCGCTTTGCTCTCACAATCAAGAGGTGAACTTTCTCAGCATACGCTGCCCCAACTGTCACCAACCAACTCGAGTCGCAATCGATTCCACGCTTACCGACCTCTCCTGTTCAGCCTGTGGCAGTCGGTTCAACATCGTCGATCGAGCGGCTACCACGATCGACTCGGGGCCGCTGCTCAAAATGGGGCGATTCGAACTTATCGAACGGCTCGGCATGGGAGCCTTTGGCAGCGTATGGAAAGCACGCGATAACGAACTCGATCGCACGGTTGCCGTTAAAATTCCCCGACAAGGCGGCATGTCGGCCGAAGAACAGGAAAAGTTTCTCCGCGAAGCTCGAGCGGCCGCTCAGTTACGCCACCCCAATATCGTCAGCGTGCATGAAGTCGGACGCGATCGCGATTCGGTCTACATCGTCAGCGATTTCGTACGCGGTGTCACCCTGGCCGATTGGCTCACGGGCCAACTGCCCACTAGCCGCGAAGCGGCCGAACTTTGTGGCCGCATTGCCGATGCTTTGGAACACGCCCATAACAAAGGCGTAATTCATCGCGATTTAAAGCCCGCCAATATCATGATGGACGGCGACGGCCAGCCTCATCTCATGGACTTCGGCCTCGCTCGTCGCGATGCGGGCGAAGTCACGCTCACCGTCGATGGCCAAGTGCTGGGCACCCCAGCCTACATGTCGCCCGAGCAAGCCGAAGGCAACGCCCACGCTGCCGACCGACGTAGCGACGTGTACTCGCTCGGCGTGATCTTGTTCCAGCTTCTCACCGGCGAACTCCCGTTCCGCGGCAACGCCCGGATGATCATGCATCAGGTGATCAACGACGAACCGCCCAGCCCAAGAAAACTTAACGCAAATGTGAGCCGCGATCTCGAAACGATCACGCTAAAGTGCCTCGAAAAAACTCCAGATCGGCGTTATTCATCCACGAAAGAAGTCAGTGAGGAGTTGCACAGATTTCTCAAAGGCGAGCCCATTCATGCGCGACCCATTCGTAGCTTTGAGCGCTCTGTACGTTGGCTCAAGCGGAACAAAGTGGTGTCCGTGCTCTCTGCATTGGTCGCATTCGTGTTAGTAGGCGGGCTGGCAACCTCGACTTACCTTTGGGTGCAAGCCTCCCGCCAAGCAGATCTAGCCATCCTGCGGGAAAAAGACGCGATTACCGCTAAACGACAGGCTGAAGAGCGTGAGAAGGAATCTGCCGTCGTAACACAGTTCCTTGTGGATGCCTTCAGAAGTCCGGATCCCAATCGCAATGGCCGGAACATTACGGTGGCGGAAATTTTAGAGCGAGCTGAATCAAAAGCTGAAGGACTGTCGGATCAACCTTTAGTAAAAGCGGCTCTTCTGCAAGCAATTGGCGAGGCGCGGCCTGGGTTGGGCTTGTGGGTAGAATCGGTCGAACCCTTCGGTAAAGCGAAAGAAATTCGGGAGCAAGTGCTCGGTAAGAACCATCCAGATACTTTGCGATCCACGGCGAGCTTAGCTGCGGCGTTGAATCGGCTTAATCGGCGTATAGAAGCTGAGAAAATGTACGAGCAAGTTTTGGCGGCTCAGAAGAATATCTTGGGCCCGGACGACCCGCAGACTATCAACTCAATGACTACACTTGCCTACATCTATCGCCTCAATGGTCGTTATCCTCAAGCTCTGTCTATGGCGGATGACGTCTATAAAAAGCGGTCGAAGCTTCACGGTCCTGATCATGATCATACTATGGACGCCGCTACTCGACTGGGTGCCGTGTATACGGCAATAGGGCGTTTCGACGAAGCCATTGAGCTGCAAGAGAAAGCTCTCAATCATTGGCGAAAGAATAAGCCCCAGTTTGCATCCACTGCGGCCGGTAGCCTGGCAGCTACATGCTATTACGCCGGCCGCTATGAGCAGTCCTTAGCGCTCTTTCAGGAATGCGCGGCTGCTCAAGAAATGAAGCTCGGCCGAGACCATCTCGATACTCAAAATGCGCTCAACATGATAGCGACCTGCTACATGAAGCTAGACCGCCATAACGAAGCCGTGCCAATTTTTGAAGAGGCTGTTGAAGTGGCTGACAAAAAGCTGGGCAGCGGTAGTCGCGAAGCCGTCAATTATCGAATGAAGCTGGGAAAGGTATATCGAGAAGTTGGCCGAGAAGAGGATGCGATCCGCGTATTCGAGACGGCACTCGTAGCCGCGCGGCCAGTCTATGGCCCCGCTTCGAGAGATGCCATTGACCTTACCAATTCTTTAATCGCGATTTACCCGGATGAGCAGCACATAGATCAAGCAGTTTCCCACTGCGATAAAGGACTGGCTGAAATGCGCGAGAAATTGGGTGAGAAGCATGAACTTGTCCAGGCAATATCGCCGGCCATTCAGACGCTCCACGAAACGGCGAAGGAGCGAAAATCTCAGTTGGCACGAGATTAGAAGCCATGAATTTAATTTGTCAAAGCCGGGTGCCACTCTACGCCGTTAATCCCTTTTTCAATTCAAAGAATCCACAGATGGCGCGGATTTTTCCATTTCAAGAGAACGACATCGATCTAAAAATGCTGGCAGTTAGCGGCGGCGGCCACGCCGTCCAACCAGCGAACGGCATCACAGAACGGTAAACTTAAAAACGCACCAGCTTGCACTCGCCTCAGGTCATGCAGTGAAGTAACTAATCCTTGGATTCATCATCGCCACAACCCGATAACCGCCCAACCCGCTTGCTGCGGTACGCTCGCATCGCAGTTAGCGCGGGGTGCGGGTTAGCGTGTGCGGCGCTATTCGCATTTTGGGTGAGGAGTTACCAAGTATGCGATACTTTTTATCTAGGATCTCCTGGGGCGGACTATCGAGTAACGTCACTCAACGGGTACATCTACTTGGGGGGGCGGTTCGGCAGGAGTCATCGAGAAGTACTGTGGGAGCAACCTTATTTACGTTGGTATGCCGATTTCAATCATGAATCTCCCAATGGAGTGTACCCGCTGAGTACGACGACTTTTGCAGTTCCCAACTGGATTGGCATTTTTTTAATTGTTGGGATCGCACTGGTCGTCTGGTACCAATACTTTTCACTGAGTTTCTCCCTCCGCACTCTCCTCATCGCCACCACTGTATTCGCTCTAATCCTTGGACTCATCATCGCCACAACCCGCTAATCGCCTAACCCGCTTGCTGCGGTACGCTCGCATCGCAGTTAGTGCGGTATGCGCGGTGGTAGTCGTGCTGATGTACTCAGGGTGCATTCCAGTAGCCGTATGTGATGGCTCTTACCAACTGCAAATCGAACTCGAACCAGAAGCTGCAAGAGGCGTGTCCAGCATCTCCTACATAGGCGTGGGAAGTGCGGATGTAGCTGAAGATGTGGCGCGTTCAATTGATAAACAACTACAGTTTATGGAACATACCGAACCTGTAGCTCCATTTAATGTTGCGGTCATGTTCAGCTATCGCAGTAGGTTTGGAGAAACCTGGGGAGACACTCAGAAATTCTCCCATATCGTGGTGGTGTTGCATCAAGAAGATGGGGGAACGTCCACCCATATCTTGCCAGTACCGCACCGAGATATTTCAAGGCATCTGGTAGTGTCTAACGAGAATCGTGTGCCTTAAATTATTCCATGACTTGGACTCATCATCGCCGGGTGCTGGCGACCGGGAAAGCTGTCGGGCAACTCGGGCCGGGTGCCACTTAACGCCGTTAACCCTTTTTCAATTCAAAGAGTCCACAGATGGCGCGGATTATCGCAGATTTTGCAATTCCATGAAAAGCAATAAGGAACTTGAAACCGCTGCCAATTAGCCAATCCATCTGCGTCATCTGCGGACAAAAAAGGGGGAATGACGTCGGATGCCACTGGCTCCGCCCACTGTCCGAAAGTGCTGGGCTAACGCACTCTAAATTGGTGGAATGAAACGGCCACGAAGTGGCCAAGGAGTGTAGCGGCGGGCGCAAGCCCGCCGATAAGGAACGTCCCCATCCACGTTGAGCCGCGCAGCGGCGACGGAATTCAGCCATAATTCGTGGGCGCAGAAGTACCCACGCTACGTACTTGAAAACGGCCACCGGGTACGCTAGGATGTGTGTACAAAAGTATATATACACACAACCGGCGCGATTTCCCCAAAAATCCCGCTCCACCGCTACCGCTGCGCACTTGGAAAACCCATGCTCAGTCGGTCGGATCAGCATGCGCAAATACGAGAACACAACTTCGCATCCGTATACACAAGAAACTTGTCCTCTTGTCCCCTTCCGAGAAATTCGCTGCCCACCAAATTCACTTCAAACCACCATTCAGAAACAAAATTACCAACTTACGTCACCAGCCACTGACCACTTCCCCAGCCCCTAGCCCCCGACCCCCAGCCCCCAAATATTTATTCCGAGAACAACTTTGTTGAAAACGG
>CAZTWS010000112.1:0-16311 GCA_964618225.1 uncultured Planctomycetaceae bacterium | reverse complement strand
GTATTTGCGCATGATGATCCGACCGACTGAGCATGGGTTTCCTAGGTGCGCAGCGGTAGCAGTGGAGCGGGATTTTGGGGAAATCGCACCAGTTGTTTGTAAATATATTTTTGTACATATACGGTAGCGGACCCGGTGGCCGTTTTCGACAAGGTTGTTCTCAGAATATTTGGGGCTGGGAAGAAGAGGGGGAGACAAGAAGAGGGGGAGAGGGGGAAGCGAGGCGTTGGGCGTTAGATAAAGAATTCCGTCGCCGCTGCGCGGTGTTTAACTTTAGATCGCGAAGCGTCCATTCAACGTGGGCGTTAGATAAAGAATTCCGTCGCCGCTGCGCGGCTGGGGTGTATGGTTGGGGCCGGTGACGACGGGCTTGCGCCCGTCGCTACATTCCGGGGCCACTTCGTGGCCATTCGGGCCGCTACATTCCTTCGTGGCCATTTGGTTGGTGCCGCAGTGCCGCAGTCTACCCAGCGTGCGCGGCGGAGCGCCGCGACGCTGGGCTTTGGAGTGGAACCGCTTCGCGGTAAGCCGCAATATGGGGGCTGGGGTTGGGGGGCGGAGGGTGAGTTGCGTTATGATACGCTCTTGGTGGGTGGGGATAACCCCGACGCTCGCCGTCGGTCAATGACCGGCGGCTAAATAGGGTTGGCAACCGCAATACGTGGGGTGCAGAAGCGCTGCGTACCACGTACTTTCATTCTCTTCGTTGATGAACGAGCCCTTACTTCTGCTCTCCTTCCATATCCTGAAGATATGTTTTGAAATCTTCGATCGAGCAGCGAAAGTGGATGAACCAAATTGCCATCGCTGCCAAAGCAATCGCCTCCTTGTCACGGTTGTCTTCATGTTTTGCAGAAATCCGACCGAGATGATTGCAGAAACTTTCCACATCGTCGAGAAGAGGTGCTAAGTACATCGCACGTGGCATCCTTGGATTGGGATTGATTTTCAGAGTAGTTGAGTTTGTTAGGGTGGGCTGCCGAGAAGGGTCAACCCATTCTACTACTTCACGATACCGCGCGCATGAGCCATAGCGCGATCGCCAAGGCCGTCATCACGCCCAAGCGGGTGGCCCCGACTTTCGACCGACTGTGCTACGCGCTTATGGGTAGCTTCTTAGTTTTCTGACTGGTAGGATGGGGATATGGTACCATCGCTTGAATCGACCGCTTTTGATCGTGGGATCACGCCGGTTTTGACACTGGTGTTGCCGGAACATGCCGCGTCGGTGGTCAACTTCCAGCCTGACGCAACGCTTCAACAGCGAATTGAAGAGCTTGCCGAAAAAGCAAATGAAGGCGAGCTGACAGCCGACGAGCAAGCCGAGTACGCCGGCTACGTGCGAGCTAATAAGTTCGTCGCCATCATCAAGCGCCAAGCGCAACGCCATCTCTCCGCACCGGCCTCTGGTCATGAATGAGGCAATCAAGCAACAGGTTCGTGATCGGGCCGGTCACCGTTGCGAGTATTGCCAATTGTCTCAGGCGGATTCCCCCATCGCGGCGCTCCATATCGAGCATGTGCGTCCTAAAAAGCACGGTGGCGACGACGGATTGAATAATCTTGTACTGGCTTGCGTCGATTGCAATTTGCACAAAGGGCCGAACATCGCAGGCATCGACCCTGAGTCTGGCCAAATTACTCCACTTTTTAACCCGCGAACTGATCTGTGGGATGACCACTTTGAATGGCAGGCAATTTATATCGTTGGTAAATCGGCGATTGGCCGAACAACAATTGCTGTGCTTGATTTGAATGCGGACGATCAATTGGCTCTGCGGTCGTCGTAGCTGGCAGTGCGTAGTAGTCGGTATCGAGATTAGGCCGCAGGCGTTACACCCCGATATCAAAGTCGCTACCTAGGTGCAACGCCTGCGGCGTAGAGGGGTTGATTATGAATACTCACCCAGAGTGCGCCGCGAGCGCGGCGACTCTGGGCTTTGGAGTCGAACCGCTTCGCGGTAAGCTGCAATTCGTGGGTGCGGAAGCACCACGCTACGTACTGTCGAATGAATACGATGAATCAGCGGGGCTTGAAGATTTTGTCGAGGGCTTTGTTGAGTTCGCCGCCGATGGCTTGTTGGGCCGCGCCTTGGAGGAGTTGTTGGGTGATGCCGGCGATGGCGCGGCCGTCGACTTGGGGGCGGGCGAGCGTGCCGGTGACGGGGATTTGCAGCGATTGGCCTTTGAGGCCGGCGAGGAGCGGTTCTTTGGTTACCCAGTCGTCTGGGATGGGGAATTGCAACGTGAGCGCGAGCGTTTGATCGAACCCGACGGAGCCTTGCGAGCGGAGCGTGAGGTTGTTGACTTGGAACTCGAGGTTCTGGTGATGCACGCGTCCTTCGACGACGCGGAAGTTTACCTGCTGATCGCGGAGGTTCAGCAGCGTGACCTGGCTCGGCGAATTGCCGGACGGGTCGCGGCGTTTGGCGATCGATTCGACTTGTTGCACGACGCCGACGAGCTGGGCGGCCATGGGGCCCGGAACGACGCGTAAGGAGTGGACGTTGAGCCGGCCGGCGATGTCGGCCTTTTTGGAATCGGCGAGCGGGACTCGCGTGCCGTCGAGGGTCATCGAGAATTGGCCTTCGCTCTGGGTCGCGCCGGCAAGGACCGGGGCCACGTACTTGAGCAGTGCTTCGCTGACTTCGGGCGAGACACGCACGTTGGTCAGCAGCGGGCCGGGCGGGAGCGTGAGTTCCGATGGCGGCGGGTCGAGGCGAACTTGCGGCGCGGCGGTGAGCGTTCCTTCGCCCACGGATAATGAGAGCGGCTGGATGTTGACGGTGCCGTCGGCGAGTGACGCGGCGAGTCGGCCTGGGCCGACGGGCATACCGTAAAGATTGGCACCGCCCCAGGGGAGTTCGCATTGTGCTTTGACGCGCCGTGACCAATGTGCGGCGGTCGGGGTGGTGGCCGATGCTGTTGCGACGGCGTAGGGATTTGTGGTGCTAGTGAGTTGCGTGCGGAGCTGGTCGCCGCCGGCGAGTTGGCCGGCCATCGCGAAGCGTGCCTGTTCGCGGCCCGTGAGTTGAATGCCTTGGCCGAGGTACGGCCAAAGGAGCGGCGTGACTTGGGCCAGATCGTAGTTGAGCGTGCCGTTGAGATTGGTTTCCGCGACGGTGGAGAGCCGATCGATGGAACCGGCAGCGGCGGCTTGCACGGTGTTCGATTGAATTTGAAGCTGGTCGAATGCGAGGCGGTCGGTGGAGGATTGGTAGTTGGCGACGGCACGCAGAGTGACGTTGGGGTCTTGCCAGATGGTTTTGTAGGAGGCGGAATTGTTGGCGGGGAGACCGGGGGCGGGGACGCCCCGGCTCGCTGAGGTTGGTGTGGTGTTTAGGGTGGCGAGGGACAAGTTTTGGCCGTTGGCGTTGAGGTCGGCCGTGATGCGATCGCCTTGTTGGGCGAAAGTGAGGTTGCCGGTGACTTGGCCTGCGGCTTGGTAAGGCGTGGATTGACCGGGGAGGTTCTTCCAGGAGGAAATGCGAGCCAAGTCGGCGCGGTAGGCGGCACCGCCCGTGAGTTGGCTGATGGCGTTGTCGCCGGCGCGGTAGCGAATGTCGCGCGTGGCAAGGGTGACTGTGCTGCTGACAAGCTGCGAGTTGGCGGAGGAGACTTCGCTGGTGGCGGCGTTCCAACGCGCGTCGCCAGCGAATTCAACGCGTGGTTCGTAAATGTTCCAGCCGGTGTTCGTGGCGCGGAGCTCATTGACCGTGAGCTTGATGGAGCTGATATCGGCGGCACCGGAGGCGACTTGGGCTACCGCGTTGAGTTCGCCTTGGCCATCGATTTGCCACTCGCCAGGAGAGAACCAGGGGCGGAGACGCGTGAGCCAGTTGGCAATGCGGCCGTTCGATTTGATGGTGACGGGCCAGACTGGCGTTTGAGAATTGAGATCGACGGGTGCCGTGAGTTGGGCGTCGAGCGTGTCGCCTTGGCCGTTGATTTGCAGCTTGGCATTTTCGACACGAATGGCTTTGCGGGTGTTTGGATCGAGCAAGCCGGCGGCTTCGGCGCGGAGGGCGAGTTGCGGTTCGGTCCACGCGGCATCTTCGCGTAGCGCGATCGTGAGTTGCGACAAGTCGCCGACGGCCGTGGCGCTGAACTGCTGCGGGCTCGGTTGTTGCCAGGCGAGTTTCGCGCTGCCGGTGCCGGCGAGTTTGATTTGCGTGAGATCGATGAATTGGCCGAGTTGCTCGGCCAAGCGATTCAAGTCGAACGAGGCGTTGGCGGCGAATTGTTGCGTGGAGCCGGCGGCGTCGATCTTGAGGAATTGGGAGTCGCAGCGGAGCGAGTCGAGTTGGAATGTGGTGGGAGATCGCAGCAGGTTGAAATCGGCAGTGACGGGTTGATCCCAGCTTAGCTGTCGGCCGTCGGCAGTGGCGGCGATAGGCGTGGTGCGGACGGAGCCGGTGATGCGTTGGCCAACGTCTGCCGGTTCGAGTTTGGTGGAGAACTCGACGTCGCCGGAAGTGATCGTGGTGCCGGGGCGGATATGGAGTGCGTGCGGCAGCATGGCGGCGAGCTTTGGCAAATTCAGGCTGCCACGTGTTTCGAGCGAGTGGCGTGCGGTGGCCGAGTTGGGATCGACGGTGCCACGCACGGCGAGGTTGGCGATATCGGAGAGAATGCGCATGTCGTCGATACGCCAGCCGTTGGGTTGCGCGGATACGTGCCAAGGCATGCTGACGCGCGGGAGTCGGATGTGGTCGCCTTCGAGAGCGGCGGCGGTGAGATCGAGTTGCTCGACGACGAGCGAACCGGTGGAAGCGAGATCGGCCGGCATTTCGCCGGCGGGCGGGTTGGTCCAAGTGGCTTCGCCTTGGCCGGTGAGGGTGCCCGCGACGACAGCACCGGGAGCGAATCGCGCGAGCCAGGGTTCGGCGAGGGCGAGCGAGATGGCATTCGCTTGGAGCTTGGCATGAGTAGCCTTGGGATTGATAGGTTCAATATTAAGAGCCAGGCTTCCCGCAGGTGTGGGGGCACCATCTTTGGAAATTTGCGTAAGCCGTCCTGAGACGGCCACGGTGCCAAGGAAACCCGTGGCGGAGCGATTATCGTATTGAATCGTCGCGCCCTCGATACGAGACGCGTTCCCGGTCGTGGTATCAAGAATGTTCATGGTCGCGTCAACGATGTTGAGCGCGAAGCGCGTTTGCTCGGTGGCGGTTGTGGAATCGGTTGCTGCGGGGTCGGCGGGTGCGATGGCTTGCGCGATTTTGTGGATAACGTCTTCGAGGTTGCTGCCATCGGGTCGAAGTTGGATTTGGATGACGGGCCGCTGGATGGTGATGATGCCCAGGTTGCGCCAGTTCATCGCGAGGCTGAGCGGCGATTGGCTGATGGCGATTTGATCGGCGGTGAGGAGCGGGTTGCCGACGGCGTCGGCCACTTCCACGTGAGAGAGCGAAGGCGCGGTAAGCCAGCCGAGCGAGGCATCGCCCGCGGCGACTCGCAACGCGCCGCCAGGAACGGCGCGAGAGAGAACGACGTTCAGCAGCGGCGACTTGGCGACAATCGTGGGCAGCGCGGCCACGAGGAGGATGACGGCGGCGAGCAGAACGATCCACTTAAATCGCAAGCGCTTTCTGGGAGGCGCGCTGATCGCTCCGGGGCGGGAATCGTCATCGTCGTAGTTGGCCGCGGATTTTCGAGACATGCCGCGGATTTTAGGAAGATCGCGAGCGCGGGCCTAGAGCGCGGTTTGGCTGCTAGCACTGGGAGCAGGTTAGGAGATAAGGCGGAAGGGACGGCCTTGGATATCGCGGTAGACGGTGAAGTCGCGGTAATCGAGGGTGAAAATACTGTACACGCCTAGCTGCTCTGCGAGAGAAACGAGAGTGAGGTCGGCCAATTGGGGGCTAAGACTGGCGTATTTTTGGGCAAGGGCCGGAATCATGGAGACAGAGTCGGCGGCGAGATCGACTGGCCGAATCAATCCCTGATTAATCAGCCCAATGAGCCTTGGGATCGCGTCATCACTGCTGCGTAGTAGCCAAGCGGCCTCGGTCAGCACTGGCCATGTCGTGAAGAAGGGTTTTGCTAAACTTTTCGAAAGCTCGACACAACGAGGATGCTTCGCGTCGTCAACCGCTAAGAGTGCGACAAGCGGACCGGTATCGGCAATGACTTGTTCATTCGCCACTCTTGCCGAATCCATCCATGTAATTGGGATTAGTGCTTAGATCGGACGGCATGTTCTTGATGCAACCGAGAAAGCCAAGCCGTGCTGCGGCGTCGTAGAACGATTCCGGCTCTGTAGTCGATTTTGTTTCGGGCGATTCTTCTGTAACATTTACCCAAACCCGCTGATGCTCGGGCAAGTGAACCGGAGCAAGCGGTTTAATGACACCGTCTTCGTAGATGGCGGGAAAGGACTCGGACATGCTTTTATTCTAGCAGCGCTGAGCGCCCGTAACGACTACAGTTCGAAATTGAAGGTTCGGGCGGCGTAGCGGTAGAGACGGTTCCAGAGGGTGCGGTGTTCGATGGTGATTTTTGCGCGGCCGATGAGGCCGATGCGGAGGAGGCCGTTGGGGTCGTCTTCGGGGAGCGGCACGAAGGCGTCGAACATGGTGCCGATGGGACGGGCCCGGCCGTCGGGGCTCATTTGCGTTGGTAACGGACCGCCCTTGAGGCTCGACAGATGCGGTGGAGTTTCTTTGACGGTTTCGTTGCCGCGATCTTCGATGGTGCTGACGTAGACGAACTCGGACGACTGTTCAAGCATGATTTCGACGCGTTGGCCAGCATGGACGAAGGAGGAGTCGTCTTGGCTGATAATAAGGCGAGCCTTGAGGCGATTCGGCTCGCCGATTTGGCAAAGCTTGGTGCCGGGGGCGAGCCACGCGCCGAGGTTTTCGCGATCGAACGGGGAGCCCGACCAGGTAGGAAGGCTGGCCGCGGCGCGGCCTTGGTCTTCGACGAGCGGCGGAGGAAGAATGGTACCGCCACGAGGAGCAACGAGATTGAGCTTTTGGGAATCTTGCTCGGCTTTTGTGAGTTGCTCCTTGGCGCTGAGCAGCGCTTGCGTAATGGGCTCGATCTGAGCACCGGCGCGGTGATCGCTTAAAGCGACGCGCTGTAAACCATCGAGTTGAGCTTCGTAGGAGTTTCGTTGGCCCCTGAGATCGGCAATGGAAATATCGACATCGATATTTTGCAATTGGGCGAGCGGCTGACCGACTTCGACATGGTCGCCGGGACGAACGTAAAGCTCTTCGAGAATACCGCCCACTTTGACGTAGACGGATTCGGCGTCGCGCGCTTCGACTTCGAGCGGGCAATAAACGTGAGCCGGCAGCGGAATGAAGCCGATAGCGGCGACGACTGCCGTGAGAAGAGCGAGCGACATGTACATGCGGCCGCGTTTCACTTTTCCTAGTCTCCCTGGCACTCTAAAGAATTTATACACTTTCCAAAGGGGTTGGATCAGCAAGCCATACAATGCGCCAAGGGCGATCATTTGGCCGATGATTTTAAGACCGTACGGCTCGAAAACTTTGTTGAGGAAGTACAGGATCGAGAACGTGACCACCCATCGGTAAATGGCCGAGGCCACGGTGTAGGTGGCGAACAACCATTGGCCGCGTTGGGGCAGGAACGGGTCTTCGGGTTCTTCGAGTCCGAGGAACCATTTGCCGAGCTTGCGATTGAGGATCGTGCTGGCTTTTTGGCGAAGATTGGGGATTTCGGCCAAGTCGCTGAGGATGTAGTAGCCGTCGTAGCGGAGCAGCGGGTTGGCATTGAACAAAATCGTGCTCACCGAGCTGATGAACATGACGTTGAGGCAGGTGTAGTTTAGCGCACCGGGCTCGGTGAACCACCAAATGAACGTGCAGATCGACGCCAGCACGATTTCGACGTACATGCCGGCAGCACCGATGGCGGCGCGGTGCCAACGGTTGGGAAGCATCCACGAGTCGGACACGTTGCAGTACAGGCACGGCGTTAGCACGAGAAACATGACGCCGATTTCGTGGCACTCGCCACCGAAGTGCTTGCAAGAAAGTCCATGGCCAAACTCGTGGAGAATTTTCGTGACACAGAGCGTGATGCCCAACCAGAGCCAATTCTGAGCGCGGAAAAAGTCTTGGAATTCCGGCAGACGCGATTGGAAGGTATCGAACTGTACCAAGACCAGCGTGAGCGCCGAGAGAGCCAGAATGATGCAGCACACCATCGCCGGCACGCTGAAGAACCAGCGAACGTACGGATAGATGAAATTGAAAAACCGCTCCGGGTCGACGCCTTTGAAGCGCACGGAAAGGATGTTAGTCAGCGTGGCCAGCCGCTCTTTATGTTTGCGTTCGTTGCGACGCTTGACGAGTTGCTGGCCTTGGCCCGTGGCATCGGTAAGGACAAGGCCGCTACGGTGCAACATGCCGATGAATTGTTGAAGCTCCTCGGTGCGAATCGTTTGCGGCGGGAACTCGCGCTCGAATCGCTCGGCGATCTGGTCGAGGCTCAGCTCGCCATCGAGCATTTGCAGGATGGCGTATTCCTCTTCCTCGAAACGGTAATACTGCAAGCCGACGGGGTCTTTGACGACCCAGTACAAGCGCCCTTGGTAGCGGTGTTGCCGCGCACGCAGATCGGGCCGCTTGCGAATCGGCAAGCGCCGCGAGGAGCTGGAGACGAGGCTTTGAGCAAGGGTGGCCATGGGAGCTAGAGGGGGAGACAAGGAGAGGGGGAGACTCAACGATTTCGCGTGCGAAGTTGATGGCCTACACAACAGCAAAACTCACAATCGAACTCGGTATGCAGCACAACCTCCCCCTCTCCCCCTCTCCTTGTCTCCCCCTCTTCTTTATTGTCTTGCCTGGGCTGCCGCGTTGCCGCCGGTGCCTAGGTGGATGCGCATCGTGGCGGGGAGGCCGTCGCGGAGCATCCAGCTTCCGTGCTCCTGGCGGTTAGGAACTTCAGCGCGGACGTTGTAGAAGCCATGATGACCGATGGTCGAACTAACTTTGGTAATGTGACCTTCGACCGTCTCTTTTCGACCGCGGGCCATTTGCACTTCGACGGTAACCTTACAGCCTTGCAATTCATGCGGGTCGTAGAGCTTTTGCTCGACGGCCCCTTCGACTTGCATCGTGTCCATGCGGAAGAGTCGCAGAATGGGGTCGCCCGGGTTGACCCATTCGTCTTGCTTCCGCGCTAATTCTTCGACGATGCCATCGAACGGTGCGATGATGCTACGTCGATCGAGCCCCACTTTGGTGAGCTCGTATTCGGATTTCTTGCCATGCGCTTCGAGAAAGGCGAGTTCTTGTTCTTTACGGGCTTTTTCAGCGGCAAGCACCATTTTTTTCCAGTTCAACTCGGCGGCACGCAGCTCGACTTCGGTAATGGCACGGTCGGCGATCGTGTTGGCGCCCTTCATGACTTGAAAGTCGGCCTCGGCGGCGGCGGCACCGGCCTCGGCATAACGGATGTCCACATCGTCCTGGTAGCGCTTCGCTGCCGCACGAGCGGCGTACTCGGCGACTTTGAGCTGCTGCTGGATTTCGCGGTCGTCGATTTTGGCGATGGGTTGACCGGCGCGAACGGCTGAGCCTTCTTTCACGGCCAAGTGCGTGAGCACGCCCGATTCGCGTGCTGGGAGCTTGACGTGGTCGGCAATCTTGACGAGGCCCGTGACGACAGGGTCGTCGGGCTGCTGAGAGTTGTAGTTCTGCGCGTTGGTTCGCGTTGCCAGCAGCGCAACGGCGATAGTTACGGAAAGTATGAGGCGGTTCATAGTTCGTTGGACGAAAGTATTGAACGGGCGGGCCTCGGAGAGGCCAAGCTGCAAATTTAGTGATTCAGTTTTGGAACGTGTTTGAAAATTTGGTTTGCGTTTAAAAGCTAGAACTGCCGAACCCTCCCCTAGCCCCTCCCTATGACAGCTTTATGCAGGTGCTAGCAGGTACGACGTTCAACAAACGAGTTAAGTACGATTCGCAAGCTATCATAGCACTGCATGCTCGCACTTAAGTCCTTTCCCGAACGCCAAAGTGATAGCATATGCATAAAGCTGTTGTAGGGAGGGGGATTTTTAGTAATGCGTTCTAGAAGATTCGGAACAATATCTTGGCGCGAACAAAATCGATAAGGTCGTGCAGCCATACGTAGCCGATTGCTCGGGTGCCGCAATGGATTTTGGCGGTGGCCGTGTTATCGACTTTGGGATCGGGCACGACCTCATGCAGGCGGTTTTGGTCGAATGATACGCGCACTAATACCGTGTTGCCGCTTTCGCCGCGGACTTCGGCGCTGCGGTGGATTTCTTCCACGGTGCCTTCAAGTTCTTCGCCGGGGTTCAGGGCGAAAATGAAAGTGACGGGCAGCTTGCGCCCTTCGCGCTCGGCCACAGCCTGGGCTTTGGCGATGTGTCCCATGCGCGACTCGGGCATCGAGACTTCCAGTTCCCAAGGCTTCGTGAAATCGGCAATTTCGAGCAGGCCTTCGCCACGGTTCACGGGACGATTGCGTAAGCGGTCTTGCACGTCCCACGTAATGACCCGGCCATCCATGGGGCTGCGTACTTGGAGCTTCTCCTTCTTTTTAGTCCACAAGGCAAGCTGGGTGGTAAGACTTTTCACACGCTCGCTAAGTTGAGTAACGTGCGATTCTTTTTGAGCTCGCTCGGTAGGAGTCAGGTCCTGGTTGTAATCGAGTTCGGCACGTGTGGCTCGCAGGTCGGCGTCGGCTTCCTGAAGGTGACCTTTGAGAGATTCCAGTTCCTTTTCCAGATCGGGGCTTTCTTGAACGATGAGAACGTCGCCCTTTTTCACGGTCTGGTCGGTTTTGGCATTGATCTCTTCGACATAGCCATCGACTTCGGCCCACACGGTTTGGCGATCGGTGGGTTTGAGCAGACCGTCGCCTTTGAGTTTGAACTCGGTGGGGAACAGGCTAAGGAACGTGATGCCGGCGATGATACCGCCGAGGACCGCCAGCGTTTTCGGCAAGGTTCGACCACGGAACAGTCGCGTAGTTTTGCCAAGCGCGCGCCACACGGGCATGAGGAACAAGCCTTCGTATTCGAGGGCGTTGACGAGCGCGGTGGCCGAGTGAGTGCGGACGACATCGACGCGTTGGAGGAAGCCATCTGGCGTGCGGCTATCGACCATTTGCTCGACGATGAGCGCGCCGATAACGCGGGCCGGGTCGACTTCCTCTTCCTCGGTGAAGCGAGCTTCGGCATCGCGAGGCTCGAACAGCGGCAGGATCGCAATGGCTTTCGTGTTCGATTCATCAACGTATGCGTCGAGCGCTTCTTCCACTTGTGGAGCCAGATTGGAAGTGTCGCCCGAGTACCATACGTCTTCGCCCGTTTTCACCACGGAGTTTGCCAGTTTGCTCAACATGACCAAGACGTTGGATCGCTTGTCGAACACATCTTGCCCGCTGACGGCTTCGATCGGGCAACGGCCGCCGCGGCGAATGGCGACGCTGACGCGGTCGCAACCGATGAGGCGGCGGCCTTCGTTAGCGATCGTGTAGGCCGTATGTCGCACATCGAGCTTTTCGTGGGCGCTGCGTGTGAACGTTTCGAGCTGCTCCCACAGCGATTGTTTTTCGGAAAGGTGCTGCAGGCGGCGCGACTTGAGGAAGTCGCCCGCGTATTCGCACACTTGGAGCAGGAATCGAAGGTAGCCGCGCTGGGTGGTGACGCGGGCACCGGTGCGCTGGAACACTTCGACAACACCTTGCGGCCCCTGGTCGTTGCGAACGGGAGCGAGAACGAGCAGGAAATCGGTGGGGTTGGCGGCGGCGTTTTCGTCGCTGTCGGTGGCGTCGCCGGTGCCGGAGTGGGGAGCAACGAGCGCGCCGTCGTTGCCGTGTAGCACTTGGTGAAGCAGTCGCCCGTGTTGTTGCTGAGCGACTTCGCTATCGGCGAGGCCGGTCATGCGAAGGTTGATTTGGTAGGCGAGTTGGAGGCCTCCGGTTTCGGAGACTGTCCAGACAGCGCCGCCGGGAGCTGCCAGTGCGGCGACGACTTTGTTGAGCAAGGCGTCGTAGAACTCGGTAGGCGAGGCACCGCTACGGGAGAGTTCGGAGATCTCCTGGATAAGGCCTTGAATTTCGCGTTTGGCGCGTTCGACTTGCTCGGCATCCACGGAGGCACCGCTTTGGGAACTCGAAGTTTGAGAGTACTCGGAGGTGCTCACTAGAAAAGCTGGGACACGTGGATAAGGGCAGTAGGTCCCACCCACCGGCAGGTGAAACGCCATGTACTTTACTGTACAGCAAACCGGCGCAAACTCAGAGTAAGAATCGCGGCTAAAGCCCGGTTTTCAACCGGTGGATTGTGACAATTGATTCGTTGAATTAACCGAACTTATCGCTACGACCGGTTAAGTCGTGCGCAACTAGCGCAAGTTTCGGGGCCCGTGGCACCGCCAGCCACTAGCGGCTGGGAAAGGCCATCAGTTGAGTACGTAGCGGATAAACTAATGGTTGGTGAAAACGGGAGTGTTTTGGATTCACTGGACTAGGGCAAGCGTTCGGTGCTACATTATAGGATTGTCGCAATTACGCGGGCGACCCGAATGGCGGGAAACCGGGGCCCGCAAGTCACCAGATGAGCAGGTTTTATGGCGAAGCAAAAGGAAGAAGCACTTGAAGTCGAGGGCACGGTTACCCAAGCCCTTGCCAATACGCGATTTCGCGTCGAAATCGAAGGTGGACACGTTGTCATGGCCCATGTGGCAGGCCGGATGAGAAAGCACTTTATCCGCATCGTTCCGGGCGACCGGGTTCGGGTGGAACTGTCTCCTTACGACCTCACCAAGGGGCGGATTGTCTACCGCGAGCGATAATCGGCCGCTCACGGCTTCGTACTTGCAAGGCATTTTGGGGGTCTTGCTCTATGCCCCGCTTCTCGGGGCGTGTTCGCTGGCGATACGCATAGCACGGATGCAAGTTCAAAAAAAATCGATGCTTGCAATAAAATCGCGCGGGCAACGAACAGCCAGGTAAGGCCTGCTCTTGTATACTTGGAACTCCCGCGTGTCGGCAGGCAGCCGGTTCGCGAGGTTTCCGCGCCCATCCTCACCCACCGCCTCTAACCCCGACCTTCGGAGATTTGTCGTGAACTTTTTGCGTCGCCGGTCGTTTGCTTGGTTTGCTTTAACCTTAACTGCGCTAGCGAGTGCGGTAATCACCAACGTGCGAGCGCAGGAGCGTCCTCGTGACGTAATCAAGGGAGGGCCAACTGCCGCAGACGGTGCGATTGTCGATGCGGCATCGGAGGTGAAGCCCGTCGCGGTCGTGGCGCTTGCCCCCTATTCGCAACTGGTAAGCGACATCGGCTTTTTGGGCTCGTTGGCCGGCAAGCCCGAGTTGGGCCAAATGATCGAAGGCGGCTTTGCATTTTTCACCCAAGGCAAAGGCCCCGAGGCGCTCGACAAAACCAAGCCCTGGGGAATTATCGCCCAGACAGATGGCGCTAGCTTGCTGCCCGTAATCTGCCTGCCGGTAAAGAACTTCGGCGACGTTGTGGGGATTGCGACAGCATTCGGTGCCCAGGTGGCTGACGGAGACGAGGGAACGAAAGTGCTTTCGCTGCCCAACGGCGAAACGATTTATTTGAAGAGTGAAGGTGGCTGGGCTTTTGCCAGCAAATCGCCCGAATCGCTGGCCAAGCTGCCAGCCAACCCGGCCGGTGTGTTCGAGAAGATGGTGACCGACTACGACGTGGCCATCAAAGTGGCGATGAAGAATATGCCGGACAGCTATCGCCAGCTCGCCATTCAAGGAATGCAATCGGGCATGGAACAGCAGTTGGTGCGAACCGAAGACGAAACGGACGAAGAATTCGAGGCTCGTCGCAGGGCTGCCGAAGCCCAGATGCAGCAAATGGTCCAGGTAATCGACGATATCGACACCCTCTCGTTGGGATGGTCGATCGACGCCGAACAGCAACGGACTTTTTTGGATTTTACTTACGTCGTCAAACCAAACAGCAAGAGCGAGCGTCAACTCGCGGCTTACAACGACGCAACCACCAACTTCGCCGGCTTCTACCAGCCCGATGCGGCCTCGACTCTGACATTCGCCATGAAGGCCGATGCCAAGATGATCGAAGAAGATATCGAACAGATGAACGCCGGCATGGCTCAGTTGCGTGCCCAGTTCAATAAAGCGCTCGAAGAGAAGTCGAACATCGAGGACGAAGAAACCCGCGAGATGATCAAGATCGCGGCTGGGGATATATTCGATGCCTTGGAAGCGACCGTGAAAGCGGGCCGTTTCGACGGCGGCGCTACGGTGAACGTGGGGCCCGATTCGCTGACCGTGATCGCCGGAACGCATGTGAAGGAACCAGCCAAAGTGGAGGCTGGTCTGCGAAAAATCGAAGAGGCGGCCAAGAAGCGCGAGGGCAAAAACTCGCCGAGCGTACAGTGGAATGCCGCCAAACATGGCAATGTCACGTTCCACACGCTCACGGTGCCAGTGCCAGAGCATTTAGACGCACCGCGCAGAATGCTCGGCAGCGAGGCGAACATCGCCATCGGTGTGGGCCCCGAGGCCGTTTATCTGGCTATCGGCAACAATAATATGGACGCCGTGAACAAGGCGATCGACGCATCGGCCGCCGAGCCGAATAAGTCGGTGCCACCGTTCGAGTGGGCACTCTCGCTAGGACCGATTCTGGAAACGGTTGCCGCCCACACGCCGCAAGAAGCACAGCGACATATCCTCGAATCGGTGGCCAAAATGCTCAAGTCGGATGCCTCGGGTCGCGACCATGTCCGCATGGTAAGCACCGTGGTTCCACGCGGCTTACGCTACCGGCTGGAAGTCGAAGAAGGCGTGCTACGCGGCATCGGCAAAGCAACGGCCGAAGCTCAACGGCAAATGCTCGAAGCACAGCCACAAGCACGGTAAGTAAGAAAGTCGAATTGCTGTTCGCCGACGCATAGGAACGCCTCAATAATAACATCCCTATTTTCAGAATAACCACAGAGGACACGGAGATTCGGAAGAGTAATTTTGAACCACGAAGACACGAAGGCACAAAGGTCGATTAAAAATCCCATCCGGCCTAATACCGCAAACAGAAAATGCCACCTCAAAGGTGTATAAGTTGCTTAAATACTTCGTGTCTTGGTGCCTTCGTGGTTCAATTAAACTCCACCTTCTTTTCTCCCTGCTCCTTGCCCCACGCTCCCTGCTTCATCCTCCGTGATTAATCCCCTCTGACGAAGTTATTTTGAATTGTCCCTTTAGCCCAAACAATCAGCACAACCAAAAACCAAACGTCGCCCCGCTCTGCGATTCCTCCGGAGTTGGGCGGCGTTTTTATGCGCAATCTGCAATGCGCCAACCTGCTTACTTCTTCATAAGAATCGTGACACCAGCGGCAACGGCCAAGCCGTTCAATATCAGTGGCCGCAATTCGAAATCGATGTTGAGCAGTGGCAGTGCGCCAAACAGGATAAGCCAGACGCCCAGAAGCGTCATGCCGGTGTTGGATCCACCTTTCATCGTGTCGTGCCTCTAGGAAGGAAATCGGCGGCGTGCATGCGTGGCCGAAGAATCGTAAGGGGCACATCTTAGGCGACCAGCGAGAGTCTGCAAATAGAAATCGCGGACACGGCACTTAGCGCATTTTTTCGCGTTTGCACTCCCCCTTAGCGACGGCGTCCACGCCGTCCAACCAGTGTACGCCCGATCCATACATAACCCCCAAAACGCATTAGTGTTCTGTCAGTCTTGAATTGCTGGGTGGCATGCTTTCACGCGGTAGCGGGTAAGCATGCCACCCAGCAAATGACCATGGACAGAACACTAGCGATGCTTAGCGCCGATTGGTGTTCTTAAAAGGTTCTTCAGGAAATTTAATGGGCGACATCTCCATGCAAACAAGGCAAAATCAACAAGAGGAAACAGATTTTTGAACCACAAAGGCACGAAGACACGAAGTATTTAAACAACTTGTACATCTTCAAGGTGGCATTTTCTGCTTGCGGTATGAGGCCGCAGGAGATTTTTAATCGACCTTTGTGCCTTCGTGCCTTTGTGGTTCAAAATTACTCCGTTTCCTCGGTTTCCTCATGTTAAAAATGATCCTGCCGGGAGTGTACTAGACGGCTGGTTCGTGAGACTCAGTAAAATCACTGAAGAACCTCTTAAAAAATGGGGGCGGAATTGTCTGGTGGTCCACGTCAGGCCGGAAAGCCCGACCTACTTGCACCTACACAACGGGCGGCGAACGTGTAATAACAGAGGCGAATGAAGGCTTAGGAACTCTAACAAAATCGGCGGGGACTGTCCCGATTTTGCGGAGTCTTCGCAGCAAAATGGGACTGTCTC
>CAZTWS010000111.1:0-16322 GCA_964618225.1 uncultured Planctomycetaceae bacterium | reverse complement strand
CTTTACCCAAACCCTACTCTCATAACCACTGGTACTGAATTTGGGGGCAGGTCACGAGGGCTACCGGCAAAATCTGCGGATAGGCTACGGACATATCCCGCCGAGGAAAATTCCGAGAGTTTTTTCGCAAATTATTAACCAAATCTAGACCAAAAGCATTTTGCTTTAAAGCGAAACATTAACAGGCAGAGGATTTAATCCAGGTCGTACTGCACTCACATTCATTACGACCGCCATGTATGCGGCCGAATTCCGGGAGGAATTCAGTTATGCATCAAATCTTAATATAGTCTTATGATTTTAGGGTGCCTTCTCACTGCATGCCATCCATTACGCCATGGATTGAAATTCATTGAGGTAAATGTATGTTTGTAGCAGAGTAGTGGAACTCCTTGAGTATTTATGCGAATCATCGTTCACGACTACGCCGGGCACCCGTTTCAAGTGCAGTTGAGCCGCGAGTTGGTTGCGCGCGGCCACGAAGTATTGCACTTGTACTGTGGCTCGACCCATACGCCGCGTGGTGAGTTGGTGAAACGTGCCGACGATCCGGCAGGTTTTCATTGCCGCGGCATCGACTTGGCCGAACGCATTCCTAAAACGAGCTTCGTGCGACGGTTCAAACTCGAATCGCAATACGGCAAAGCGCTAGTGCGTGAATGCGAATCGTTTGGTGCCGACGTAATTCTGTCGGCCAACACGCCGTCGATTCCCCAAGCTCGTTTGGCGAAATGGTGTAAGCAACACGGCGTGCGGTTTGTGTCGTGGGTGCAAGATATTTACGGATTGGCCGCGTATCGGTTGCTCGGTCAAAAGCTGCCGGCGGCAGGGCACCTCGTGGGGCAATATTTCATCGCACTCGATAAATCGGCAGCACGGCGGAGTGACGCGATCGTGGTAATTGCCGAAGAGTTTGCCGATGTGTTCGCAGGCTGGGGAATTAATCGCAGCCGCGTGCATACGATCCATAATTGGGCACCGCTCGAAAGTATGCCGATGCGACCACGCGATAATCCATGGGCACAAAAGCATTCGTTTGGCGAGGGCGTTCGCTTCGTTTATTCGGGCACGTTGGCGATGAAACACAACCCTGCCCTACTGCTCGAGTTGGCACGGATGCTCAACCAGGATGAGTCGGGCGAACTGGCGGTTGTATCCGAGGGGGCCGGCGTGGAATGGTTGGCCGAACAGGCAGCAAGCGAGGAACTCAATTCTCTTCGCTGCTTGGGTTTTCAGCCGTTCGAGGATTTGCCAGACGTGTTGGGGAGTGCCGATGTGTTGGTGGCTATCCTGGAGGCAGACGCCGGCGTATTCAGTGTGCCCTCCAAGGTGTTGAGCTACCTGTGCGCTGGCCGGCCCGTTTTGCTGGCTGTTCCTCAAGAAAATCTGGCGGCCAAGATCGTGCGAGAATGCGATGCCGGGCCCGTGGTGGAACCGGCGGATATCCGCGGCTTCTGTGCTGAGGCCAAGCGGCTCGTTGAATCGCCGGAGCTACGTCAGCAACAAGGGACGGCAGCCCGATCGTACGCGGAGTCGCATTTTGATATCCGACGCATCGGCGATCAGTTCGAGGCGATCCTGCGTGGCGACTGACCATTGAGATAATTCGTCTTGCTTAACCACAGAGGCACGGAGGACACGGAGATTCGGAAGAGTTTTGGAACGCTGATCTACGCTAATGATCGCTAATCGAGTGTGGTAACGGCACAATATCAATCTCTGAAGTTCGATTGGTATTAGCGAGGATGAGTGTAGATTAGTGTTCAAAGAAAAAACTCTTATCCGATCTTCGTGCCCTCGGTGCCTCTGTGGTTAATAACCAACCGAGAGTGCCCCGCCAGCCTATTTTTTAGGCAGTCACCGGCCGACAAAAATTTTCTAATTTTTTCGCCAAATAGCCAAGATTCTGGCTTAAGTCGCGAAATTCTTTATGGACGGCCAGTATTTGCGTCGTCCGCGAGTTGTTTTGAGTGCTTTGGGATAGCCGTGCGGTACTTTTCTGGCGCGCCTCGTAGCGGCAGCCGTCTCGACGTCCCCCTGTTTTGAGGAGCGTGTGCCATGATCAAAAAAGCTGTTATCGCTGTGGCGGGCGTGGGTGCCACGACGCTGGCCGTATTCGGAACCGATGCGGGCAGCTACGTGTCGACCATGTATCGCAAGGTAACCAGTTCGGTTCAGGAGAGCGTGCCAGTCGAGTTTCAAATCGAACGTGCCCGGCATATGGTAAAAGATCTCGAGCCGGAGATTCGCAATTCGATGCACATTATTGCTAAAGAAGAAGTTGCACTGGAGCGACTTAGCGCGCAAATCGACGCTAACCAGGCCAAGGCCGACAAGGACAAGGGAGACATTCTGCGTCTTCAGGCCGATTTGAGCACGAATAAGAACACTTACCGCTATGCCAGTCGGTCGTACACGAGCGACGAGGTGAAGCAAGATTTATCTCGCCGTTTCAACCGGTTCAAAGTTGCCGACGACACGCTTGCCAGCATGAAGCAGATGCGTGATGCTCGCGAGAAGAACTTGGATGCGGCTCAACAGAAACTGGCCGCGATGATCAACGCTCGGCAGAAGCTGGATGTGGATATCCAGAACCTCGAAGCCAAGCGAAAGCTCGTGGAAGTTGCCCAGGCATCGAGCGAGTATGTATTCGACGACAGCCAGCTTGCTCGTTGCAAGGAGCTAATCGGCGATATCCGTACGCAACTCGACGTGGCCGCCAAGTTGGCCAATGCCGACGTGGTCGTCGAAACCGAAATTCCGCTGGAAGATGCCGCACCGGCAGATATTACCGAACAGGTAACGGAATATTTCGGCTTGGGTGGCGAAAACAAGCAGGAGCAGGCTGAAGCTGAGGCGAAAGCAGAAGCGGATGTAGTAACGGCCAGCTTTGCTCGTTAGTCGATGCAGCGGTTTGCTTATTGCCGCTCGCGGTCGGATTCGCGGGCGGCATCGTCTGAAATTGTTGCGGCACTGAGGATAGTAACCGTGTTGTTTCCTGCGTGGCGATTACGACTTCGAGAAGCACGCGTCGCGTGTCGGAGCGGACGCTTCGACGAAGCGGGTGTACTTTTGACGTCGGAATCGCTACGCGACTTTTTGCCGGCCAAGGAATTGGCTCGGGAAGTGGCCGGTAAAATGGTCGAGCGCGCGAACCATCGGTTCGTTCGTGGCGAATCGGCGGCCGGTTGGCACGATCTGCAGCAGGCCGACCGACTGGGAGGCCAAACGGAAGCCATTTCGGCGGCTCGAACCAGCTACGGCGAACGGGTGTTTGCCGAAGCGTGTCGTTTGGTGTTAGCCAACCAGTCGGCTGGCGCGATCGCGCTGATGGATAAGCTCGCTCGGCACGGTGTGAGTCACGAAAGCTATCGGGCTTTGCGGCGTATCGCTCAACTTGTGCAGGAGGCGGAAAAGTCGGCCAGCCACGGACACTTTGACGACGCGGCGGCCAGCCTCGCCAAGGCCCGGGCGCTGGCTCAACGCGAGACGGCAGGACACGGTACAATGGACGACATTGCGGCGAGTCTCGGGGAACAGTTGGAACAATGTGCAGATCGGGGTCAGATTTGCAAGCAACTGAATGCCGAGATGCACTCGGCACTGGTTCTGGAGGACTGGAGCAGAGTGCTGACCGCGGCAGACGGTTTGCTTGCCATCGCACCGCACCATGTTGCGGCGGGGCAGGCCAGGCGTCGTGCCTGGAAGGCCGTGGGAATGGATGTAACGCAATTGTATCACCGGCGAGCCGGGCATGTTTCCTTACAAGTAAACGAGGGCGAACGAGGAAACCGCCGTTCGACACGTGGCGGCTCTCGTTCGAATGAGGATGATACCGTGGTAGGCAAAGAGAAACCGCAGTGTTCGCTGTTGTGGATCGATGCCGTGGGTGGGTTTTTGGTATGCACGGATGATGTGGTGGTACTCGGGCAGCCTTCGCCGGGAAACCACGTGACGGTGCCGATTTTGGCCGATGTGTCGCGACGCCATGCGGTGATCCGCCGCGATGCGGGCGCGTATGTGCTCGAACCGCTGCAGCGAACGTGTGTGGATGGCCGCGAGATTACGGGGCCGCACGTGCTTGCCGACGATCAGGTGATTCAACTCGGCGACAACGTGTGTATCCGTTTCAGCAAGCCCCACGCCTTAAGTGCGACGGCTCGGCTGACGATGGAAAGCCACCACAAGACGCAGCCTTCGGCGGACGCGGTCTTGTTGATGGCCGACAGTTGCGTGATGGGCCCCAGCCGGCATTGCCACATACGGTGCCGCGGCTGGAAACGCGATGTGGTCGTGTACCGCCACAATGACCAAATGTACTGCCGGGCCGCCGAGCCACTGATGGTCGATGGTGTGGAAGCAGGGGGCGAAAGCCCGATAGCTTCGGGAATTCGGGTGGAAGGGGAAGAGTTTTCGTTTACTTGGGAAACTTTGGAGTGTTGAGGGGGCTGGATGTTCGCGGCAGCACGTGCTGGAGAACTGAAATGCCAGCATTTTCTATCAGACATCCGACATCGAGAAAGCTAGACAGATGGGTAATCCCACGGCTACGCTAGAACCAGAGAACTTTTCTGAAATGTATTCTCCCGGAACCCAACTTGAAGATGCGGAACGAGGTCGCGCAGCGGCGTTGAAATTCACGCATCCCAGTGGTTCTCGTCCGCTCGAAGGCTACACGATCAAGCGTGGTGTGGGCCGGGGCGGTTTCGGCGAGGTTTACTTCGCCACGAGCGACGCCGGCAAGGAAGTCGCTCTCAAGCTGATTCGTCGTAACCTCGACGTCGAGCTGCGTGGCGTCACGCAGTGCCTCAACCTAAAGCACTCGAATTTGATCGCACTCTACGACATTCGCACCGACGAAATGGGCGATCAATGGGTGATTATGGAATACGTTTCGGGCGAATCGCTCGAAGATGTGATTGATCGCAACCCGAACGGTATGCCTGTGGAAGAGGCTTTGTGGTGGATGCGCGGCATGTGTGCCGGCGTGGCCTATTTGCACGATCATGGCATCGTCCACCGCGACCTGAAGCCGGGAAACATTTTTTCAGATGAAGACACGGTAAAGATCGGCGACTACGGCCTGGCGAAGTTCATTTCGTGCAGCCGGCGCAGCGGTCAGACCGAGAGCGTGGGCACGGTGCATTACATGGCACCGGAAATCGCCAACGGTCGTTATGGCCGCGAGATCGACACCTACGCGCTCGGCATTATCCTGTTCGAGATGCTCACCGGTCGAGTGCCGTTCGAAGGCGAAAGCGTCGGCGAAGTGCTGATGAAGCATCTCACGGCCGAGCCCGATCTTACGATTCTCGAACAACCGTTTCGCGGCATCGTGGAACGGGCGTTGGCGAAAGACCCGAACGTCCGCATCGATACGGTAGGCGAGTTGGTCGCGATGCTACCCGGAGGCGACGTCGCTTCAACGCCTTTTGTAAGACCGGCTAGCCAAAACACGTCGAACTTTTCTGGCAAGAAGGCGGCTGACGCGAAGGCGAGTGTTCAGCCTGCTTTGAATGAACGTCTTTATAACGTGGCGTTAGAAAGCTGGAAGTCTACCGTCGGAACGACCAATAGCGACCCCAATGCCGAGCTTGAAGAACCGTTGATGCGAGCCGTCCGTAGCGGCTTCGACTATGTGCGGCGGCGTTGGGTTGGCGACGGCGTTCCGCCGATGCCGCTGATCAGCAAAGTGGCCTTGGTGATAGCGCTGATTTGGGCGGGCACCATGTTCCTTCAGGATGCCTTCAATAGCGCCATTCAATTCGCTGTTGTTTATGCCATTTACTATGCGATTTGGGTGTCTTTGATCAAACCTAGTTTGAAGCGAGAGACGAACTCGGCCACGCCCGGCAAGGATGGGGGGCAGGCTAAGCCGCAAGCGGCACAGGCAGTGGCGCGGGGGGATGCTACGGATAGGCGGCACGAGGTAAAGGCTGCGCCTGAGGCCAAGCCGGTGACTCCGGGGCGACGTGTGAGAGTGAGTTGGCGGGAACGCGCATATCGCGAGATTGCGAATAAGCCTTTACGTGGGAAGATGCAAGAACTGGTCGGCTCAATGCTACTTACCGCGCTGTTTTCAGCCACGGCAGCGTTTATAGCGCCGTTGCTGTCGCCTTCTTCGCCGACATCGGAGAATGTAGCCAATTACTTATGGCTTGCCATGGTTGGCACGCTGGGTAGCTGGGGGATTTTAATCCCCGCCAAGTTTGCCGAAGGCAAACTGGAAGATTACGCGCCAATGCGTTTAGTGCTGCTGCTGGTCGGCGGCTTTGTCGGCATCGCGGCGTGGTACCTATCGCACTTGCTGTTGATAGCGACGCCAAGTTGGGGCGATCCGATGAGTATCGACCGGGGATTCCTTTCCAATGAAATCCTCAAGTGGCCCAAGGCCAGCGACGGGCTGATGATCGCACCACAGTATTTTATTGCGTACTTTGCCTTCTTGTTCATGTTGCCGCGCTGGTGGCGGCAAACCGAGTTCACGCGGAGCAATCGCGTAAGCCTGTGGTGGATCATGGCCTCGGCCGGTTTGGCCTGGCTGCTGCACTTTTTGTGGTGGTTCCCGCAACCGCAAGGCATGATGGTGGCCGGTATCATCGCGCTCACCACACAGCTTTCGAGCCCGTGGATGCCACCGAGCCAACGCAAAGCACTGGCCGCAGAAGTCGAGAGAGGCGTGGTTTAACACCACGGGGTAACAATGTCTTCAATCGAATCTGGCACGCCTGCTACGTGGTTTTTCATGATCGCAATTCTTGCTTTCGGTGTTATCGCATTTCTGTTTCTACTGCTGGTCGCGGCAGGCGTGGCCCTCATCGCGAAACGGCCGCGACTGTTGATACCGATCGGCTTAGCGAGTTTAGCGTTATTCATAGCGATGGGTGCAGGACTCTCATTCCTAGCCTTTGACCGAGTTTCCACACGCAAGGAAGTTTATTATGGAAGGAACACCTATCCTACGCAGCAGTCAATTGAGCGTTCATACGACAGTTCCACTTCGATTCTGCATAACTCCAAGCGAATTATGTTATTGCCCATTGCCGCAGTGTTCGTCGCATTCGTTGTCGGTATGGCATTACGCTCGAAGGGCTCTAGCGGCGGGACAGCTTGGCTAGGGACGGCAATGCTATTGCTTGTATTTGGGTTGTTATTCGGGGTTTATGGTGTTCTGAACGTCCGTGTAACTAAGCGTTCCAACGTTGTGCAGGGCGACGAAATAATAATTCCTTTCCAGAGACAGCCCGGTGAGAATGCATCCGTAATGCAGATCCTGTCACGCTCGGCAAAGATGCAAGCGCAGGCAAAAGCTGAAGCGCAGCGGCAAAAAGACTTGGCCGAAGCACAGTGGCAAAAACTTGAGCAGGAACGAACTGCTCGGCTCCATACGCTGCTACCGCAGCAATTCGCGACGATGGATATCAACCAACTGATAGAACTATTCACTGCGCCGCGAATCGAGCTCCAGCCGACTGAGCCGGTGGGGGCAGTTGCACCGCTCCCAGTCATCCAAGCTCCCGGTGCACCCCCACCGCCCGTCATTGCCGCAGTCGAAGTGCCACTTATCTCGACGCAAACAACCGTGGAGGCGAGCGCGACTGCCAGTTCCACGCAGACTGCGAACGAGCAACAAGCTAAACGACGGGGCACTGAAAAGAAGCCAAATGCGAAAAAGAAGGTTGTAGTAAAGACCGATGATGCTGAAGCAAAGGCGGTCGCAGTTGCCGCGGACACTTCACCCAAAGCTCTAACGAAGGATTTAAACAACGGCGACAAGCCGGCTGAAAATGTCAGATTGCCGAACTGGGTTCACGAGCAAGCGGGAATGTACGGCCAGGACTGGCGAGAAATCATCGCGACCGACGAGTATGCCACCGAAGAAGAGGCTCGCCGAGCGATGGATATCTACCTTTTATTGAAAACCGCCGAGCGAGTTGAATCATTAGAAGGTAAATCAACGATCGCCGCCGCGCATCCGTCGATAACTTTCAACAGCGGTGGGCAGATCATTGTCGATGGCCAGATAATTTTCGATCCGCATTATTCAAATCGCTGGCTCGACGGTCGAATCAATAGCTTGAACGACATGGGGATCGGCATGAATGAAATTCGCCGGTCGGTCGTGCGTAATCAATTCATGGCCTCGCGAGAATCGGCGCGGGCGTTCGACACGGTTTACAAGCAATATACGCAGGCTCAGTTTACACCTTGGTTTGATGACCAATTACGGAAGTTGAGCATGGCCGCCCAGCGACGCGATCGGCTAGCAGCGGTTGGAATCGGCGCGGGGTCGGTCCTCGGCGTGCTGGGGCTTATATTCGGTCTGCTGAAGATCGATACTTGGACCAAAGGATATTATTCAAAGCGGTTGTTTCTCGGCGTGCCTGCGACGATAATTGGCGGTGTGTTTGCAGTAATACTGATCATTTCATTGGTCGATTACATCAGTTAATTCAACGCACGCTGATTTTGATTGATGCCCAATACGTCGCATCCCGACATGCTGCTCGTCGAGCAGATTCGCGCCGGTACGCCCGAGGCGTGGAATACGCTCATTGCTCAATACGAAGGCCGACTGCTTTCGTTTGTCGATAGCCGCCTGCGCCGCCGCGCTTCCAGCGAAGACGTGGTGCAGGAAACGTTCATCGGTTTTCTCACGAGCCTGCCGAACTACGACACACGTCGGCCGCTCGAAAGCTATTTGTTTTCCATCGCGGCCCACAAGCTGACCGACCACCTACGCCGCGAAGGCAGACGCCCTGCCCTGCCCTTGTCTTCCACAGCTAATTCCGCCGGCGATGCCTGGGATATGCCAGGCAGCGGGCGGCCGGCGAGCAGCATCGCTCGAAGCGGCGAACGCAAACAGATGGAAGAAGAATCGCTGGCTCAGGGCATTGCCGAACAGATCGACAACTGGCGCGCCAAAGGTGATTGGCAAAAGGTAAAGTGCATGGAGCTGCTATTCGTTCGCGGCGCTGCCAATAAGGACGTTGCCACGAAGCTAGGAATTACCGAGCAGCAGGTCGCCAACTTCAAATTCGATTTCCTCGATCGAATGCGCACCTTAGTCAAGAAGCAACGATTGAGCGAGGATGTTTTCCCAGAGCTTTACGAGTCGAAGCCCGAGTAACGGTCATGACGACACCCAACTTCACCAATGCCGAGTTAGAAGCGTTCCTTGATGAGTCGCTACCCGTGGAACGCATGACGGCGATCGAAGAATCGTTACGAGGCGACGAGTTGCTGCAAAAGCAACTTGCGGCCATCAACGGACGTCGTGACGCGGGCGTTCATTCGCTGGGCGAAATCTGGCGACGTCGACGATTGAGTTGCCCCTCGCGCGAACAGTTGGGCAGTTATTTGATGAATATCTCGCCTCGCGATGTGGCCGACTACATCAAGTTCCACCTGGACGTGATCGAGTGCCGTTACTGCACGGCAAACATTGGCGACTTACGCGCCCAGCAAGAAGAGTCGGCGGGGGAAGTGGTTGCCGAACGAAGAAAGAAGTATTTCCAATCGAGCGTGGGCCACCTGCGAAAGAAGTAAACGTTTCGACCCGGAAAAGCGAGCCGGGGCGTCCTCGCCCCCGAGCACTGGCTCTACTCCTCACTTCAGCAATAACTCGAAGTGGTGTTTAGGAAACAAACAGAACGCATATTCACGCGAACGCAACACGGCGGCAGCTCGTCGGCTCTGCTGAATCTGCTCGCACCGGTTGCGGATTGCCTGCCGACAATCGGCCAAATAACGCTGCAGCGATTCATTAGCCCCCTCGATTGCCACATGACGCTCGTGCGCATTCTCGGGCGTTTTCGACGTATTAATCCACTGCCGCTTTGAAGCAACGATTTCCTGAATCGTGCGTTCGTTCTCGGTAGAGGGTCGTTCTGACTCGATGAATCGTTCCGGGTGATACCGCAGTTGGCGAAGCTGTTCAGCGCAAGAAGGACCTTGAGCAATTTCGACATTTGCTCCCACAATGGGCAGACGTAGCGTCGCCGAAACGGCGGCGAACTCGGGCGGATCGAATCCGAAAAATGTCTTCGTAATGTGGTCGGCCACCTGATCGTACTTGGCACCGCCGATTCCGTGCAAAAACAAATCGCTCAGTACGAGCCGTGCGAATAGAGTCGTCGTGAGCGCGCGTGTGCGGATTTTAATGCCTCGCGAAGCCAAAACCATCAAGGCTTCGGTCGCCGCAGCCGCATTGCGCTCGGCAGTAAGCGGCAAGCGGTAAGTGCAGTTACCCCGATCGGTGATGGCTAGTTCATCGCCAATTTGCTTGGCGAAAAGTGGGCGGCGCTGCGGATCGTCAACCGTCCAAATCCAGAACGGGGCCTCGAGCCAGCCATCGTTTTCCGCCAAATCGGGTACCGGATGAGCACGATTCCTTAGATGGTTCTTGACACGGTAAACGGCAAGCGCGTCGTTATAGACTGACCAAAAGCAGGGCAGGTGGGCCAAAATGTGCGACAGGAACCAAGCAAACTCCGGCAACTGACACACGGCACTTTGCGGCAGTTCGAGCGTGTCGTTGCCCCAGGCTTCTTCCATAGCGTGGCGGCCTTGCGCAATCCGCAAGCCAAGATTCGTTTCACGCGGGTTCCGATCGAGCGTAAGCGGCCAAAGCTTCGAAAGCAGCGGATCAGGCACCAGCGATCGAATCGTTGCCGTGGCGTGTTTGGCAAAGCCGCGAAAAGTATCGAGGTCGCGAATGCTGCGTTCCTCGTACGGCAATTCCATCGCGGGCTCGTCGTAGGCGACCACTTCCACGCGAGGGTTTGCTGCCGTGCCCGTGGGCACACGAATCGACGCACCGCGGCATAAATCGCTATCGATGAGCAGGTGGATTGGCATTGCCTGCACCGATTCAGCCAATGAGCCTAAAACGAAGTTCTTGTACCAAACGCCCGGATGATACAATTGCGGCTGATGGCCAGACAGTACGAACGGCGCTTTGGCGAGGGTCGCATCATGCGCGGCCAGATCGGCCACGCGGGCCGGAATATCGCGGTACTGCCCCGTGTACTCAATGGCTTTGTGAACCAGCGAACGGCGAGCGCTCGCGGAAATATCGGCTAACGAACGCCCCTGAACATCATAATCGACTCGTGCAAGCCGTTCGCGATTCGTGGCAAGCACGCCGGGAAGGCTGTTAATGGGCGGGTCGATAACCGTTTCGCCATCGCCTTGCGGAGCACGAAGGTTCAGCGAACGAGTGGCATGTTCCATGAGCATGACGAAATGGCCGCGGGGTAATTACCTGTAAACTAGCCGCAAGTGCATCCCGCAGCATCCGACGGCGTCTCCGACGCCTGGTTCTTGGCTTGATCGCCAGGCGCATCGCCGCTGGCATTGCCATCCGGCTCGCCTTGGAGCGTGTTAAACGCGTGGTCGATCACCTGATGATAGTATGCCATGCGTTTGCGGCCGTCGTCGAGGCTACCGCCGAAACTCCGCACTTCGTCGAGGTAAATAAGCGGTACAGGAATTTCTACGATCCGCCAACCGTAATGAGCGGCCTGCACCCACAGTTCGAGCGGCATGCCGTAACCGGCCTCGGTGATATTCAACTTCGCCAGGAAGGCCACGCGGTAAGCTTTGAAGCCGCAGAAACCATCCGTTAGTTGCAATCCTAACCGTTGATTCAATTCGCGCGTGATTTCAGAGTTGATTTGCCGGCGCTCGGCGGGAGCCTGACCGGATTTATCCTTATTCGACAAGTAACGGCTGCCTGAAACCATATCAGCATCGCGACACGCGGCCACGAGTTGACTAATGCGTTGAGGTTCGTGCTGCCCGTCGCAATCGATCGTTACCAAAATCTCGTAACCGTTTTCCACGGCATAGTTGAACGCAGTGATGAGCGCCGCGCCGTATCCGCGATTCTTGTCGTGGCGAATGACTTTGATATCGGAACGCTGTGCGAGCAGGTCGGAAGTGCCGTCGATCGAACCATCGTCGACGACTAGCACATCCTGCGCATATCGCACGACTTCATCGAGCACAGGGCACACGTGCTTCACTTCATTATAGACGGGAAGCGCCGTAAGAAATCGTGGAGTGGTATTGGCCATGGTTATTCCCAATCGCAATGCGTTGGCACGCGTCTGGATCGGGAAATGTCCGTCACAACGCGGCAACCTCTCATTCTAGAAGCGGCAAAGGGAGGGTCAACCTGCCGCACAGGTGGGTAGTGGGGCAGTTTGAATGTAGCCATCTCGCTCCGCGAGATGAATCTCCACTCGCGAAGCGAGCGGCCTACACTTTTTGGCAAAGTGACCCACTATCCCCCAGGTGCTTGCATCGTGTTGCAAAATAGCCCGTTCAGACAATCCCGCCAGCTTTACGCAACCGCTACTACCGGGTGCCGACAGGTCCAGCCACATCCTTGATGGCGGGCGACTCGGGAGTTTCCTCGGCCCCCGCAGGGGCAAAGCGATCGCGGCGAACGGTGTCGTCTTCTGAGGGCGGGGGGCCGTCTTTGGCAACAAAACGATAACGCAATTCCCGCGGACCGTTCAGTTCCTCCACTTCCAGCAACATTTCGCAGCCAACCAATTCCTGGCCGTTGCTGAAGCGGTAGAGCTTGCGGTCGACTTCCTTCCCAAGCCGATACACTTGCATCCGCTGACGTCGGTGCCCCCGAGCGCGCAGGAAACACTTGAAGTCGGCCAACTGCTCGGATCGATTCGTCATCAGTTGCTCGACGATGAGCGTGCCGTCTTTATCCAGGTACGACGACAGCTCGAGCGTTAAGTCTTCGGTCCCCACTTCGAGTTCGCTATAGACGCTGAACTCATATTGCTCATCGGCTTCGACTTGGAAATCGATTCGCACCGGTTGCTTACCGAACAGCGCGTTGCGTAGCTCGATTTCGAAAGGGAACTTCATTTCAGCACCCGCCGCAAGCTGGAACGTCGATTTCGGAGGTTCGATCGACCAGCGATCGAGCATGAAGGTGGAAGCTGTTGATGCCGAGCTATTTGCCAAGGTATTCGAGTCTTCCCCACGCGATTGCAGAACCACGATCTTCATCGAACCGCCCACACCTTGTGGAAAGTAGTTTCGAAAGTGGAGCGAATTGGCGTGCGGCTTCGCAAAAATGCTTGGCACTTGTGCTTTCTCGAAACCAAACGCCATGCGCCATTTGGTAATGCCTTCGTGCAGGCCAACAATGAACTTTGGCGTTTCATCGACCTTAATCGTTTGCTCATTGCCAATCTTCGCGACCGAATTGCGACGACCGAAGACGTCGTATTGCTTGACGGATTCTCCAAGGTACAGCGTTTCTTCTTTCGGCGAGTTGCTCCACACGACCATGACGACTTGGCCGTCACCTCGCAAGAACACATGATTCTCGCTATCGTTCGGTAGTTGCATTTCCCCTAAATACTCGGCACCGCCCAATAGCGAGGCCGTGGTCCGCCAAGCCAACAGCAACTCGTCTGGCATGCCGCTGGCGTGCATCAGTCCAAAGGCTTCGTCGAAAGGATTGGTGACGATGATAGCATCAGCACCCGCTACTTTCGCCGCAATCATGCGGCGAACAAGTTCCGTGGACCGCCTCAGCAACGCACTCTTATCATTGTCGGCGTCTTTCTCGCGAGCAGTCGGCTGGATCGTCACCCAGCGGCTAACTTTCGGTTCGCGCGGTTTGGATAACAAACGAGCCAACTCGGCGGAGGTCGGTGGTTTTTCGCCGGATAACTGCTCGAAGTCCCAACGCACAGTGCCCGAACTCGAATCCAGAGCAGCCCAATCCCAGTTCACACCGAGACGCACATCCTGGCCGAATCGGAATAAAGCAGTCCGAACGTCCTCAACACGCTTGCTGAGTTTTGGATATCCCACAAAGCTCAAATCGCCGTCGCGACCGAGTTGCCACCACCGCACCCGAAGTGCGAGCCGTGCCATCACCGGCTCGAACATGGAGGCCCAAGTTGTCGTGTCCCCGGTTAACAATTCGGCGATCGGAATACTCTGGTAGCTTTGTTCGGCCTTCCCCAACAGCCTCGGCGGTTGGTCGATAATGCCCACCACTTCAATGTTCGACGCACCAAGCAATTCCGCAAAGCGGATCAATTCGTCGGCTCGTTTGGTATCGTCGGGAGAAAACCACACCGGGAGTTTAACCCAACTAATGCCCACTTGAGGCAGCAGTCGGTTCAAATCTCGAAAGCTAAGCGGCGCGTCGGCACGCGGTAAAGTCCACCCGAACTCACCTTTACTCGGCAAAGGCAGCGGCGGCACGACTGCTAAATAAATCGTGCGACTCGCAAGCTCCTGCTCGATATCGTGATCGCCTTTCGCCGGCTTGGAGCTAAGCATCTGCACTACAACACGGTAGTACCCATGCTCCTGAATTTGTGGCCGCCATTGCACCGAACCTTCATAACTCGATCGTGGCGGCATTTTATCGTTGGGGTCGTCGGAAGCTTGTTCAACAATCAAACGACCATCGAGCTTGCGGCTCTCGGTTTGTAACAGCCGATTGAAAGCGTCGAACAGTTGAAAGCGAATCTCGGGATCACGCTCAGGAATGCCGGATAAATCGCAGGAAATGACAGGCTCTTTAAGCGACGTGTAAACATTCGACGGATTATTCGTGACGACTGCAATCCGCGGCTTGCGAACCAATCGCAAATCTGCCAGTGCGACGCGGCCTTGCAAGTCGCCCTTCGAATCGCTTCTCACGACGAGACCGAGCATCACTCGATCGATCGACTGGTCGATCGGTTCAATGTTGTCGATCCGCACCTTCTGCCAACCCTTGGTCGTGCCGATCGGCACACTACGCTTCGATTGGACGATTCGTCCCTTCGCGTCGCAGAACTCAAGTGTTAGCACCACGTTGCTTCGCAGCAACGCATCGTTTTTCAATTGCGCCTCGAACGTGTAGTTGAACCGCGGCATCACTCGGATAGGCGGGCTCGCGATGGAAGCCACCGCGCCATCGAGATGAATCACAAGGCAGTTGCCGCCGGGAGCGTTTTTATCGCGCTGAATGCCGATCTTCACGTAGTGGGGGAAATGATCGCCCGTGTCACGATACCAGCGGTCGGGCCACGAGTCGTAGTTCACATCCCACTTTTCGTCGAACGTGCAGCGAAACACGTCGATCGATTCAGCCGATGGGGCTTCGCTTCCGACCGCCCGCAGTGATAAAATCAACCACGCCGCAATAGCGCAAACCGCTAGCGGCCCGTGGAGAAAAAGCGGTAGAAACCGCGCCGGATTGAAATTCGAGTGGTTCACTCATAAATGTACGGCGCACGACGCCTTTCGAGCGTCTTATATAGGTCCATGGCTCGATTCTTAGATGAGGACGGGCCAGTCTTTCGCGGCTGAAAGGCCTTAAAACTGTTACGATCATGTCGAACGTTAAAGTCGGAATACAAACTCGAAGCCTGCGCCAGCCGCTTAAGCAGGCGATACAAACCGCGGCCCGTTTGGGAGCCAGTGGCGTCGAAATCGACGCCCGCAACGAACTGCGGCCCCAGGAGCTATCTAGCACCGGCTTGCGCGAATTGCACAAACGGCTTGAAGACTTGAATCTCCGAGTATCGGCCGTGGCCTTTCCCACCAGACGCGGTTACGACGACGCAGAAGACCTCGATCGACGAGTACAAGCCACGCAGGCTGCACTGCGCTTCGCGCGTGACTTGCGATGCGATGTGGTTATCAATCGAGCCGGTCGAATCCCGACCGACAAGAGCGACGTTCAATTCACACGGCTCGTCGAAGCGCTAACCGCGATCGGCTCGTATGGAGAGCGCGTGGGCGCACGCCTGGCCATCCAGCCGGGCACCGAATCGCCTGCCGCCCTGGCCGACCTGCTGGGGCTGCTTCCCGCACACAGTGTCGGAGTCGATCTTTACCCAACAGCGCTCGTTGTGGAAGGCTACTCGACACTCGACGCTGTGGAGACGCTAGGCCCACACGTTTTGCATGTCCACGCTTGCGACGCCGTTCGCGATTCTTTGGGACGCACCAACGAGGTCGAGCTTGGCCGAGGAATGGCCGATCTGCCAGCCGTGCTCGGACAACTCACCGAGTTCGACTACCGCGGTTGGGTCACGATCGAACGGCGGGAATCACCCGACCCGATTCGCGAAATAGAAAACGCGGTAACCTATTTGAATTCGCTCTAGGCTCTGGCTCGCTTTAGCGACCAGTACCCCCCACGCCACCCCACCGCTCGCGGCTTAGCGCGCACTGCCCCGCGTAGGTCAGGCTTTCCAGCCTGACACCCCCAACCCCACCCCAACGGACTGGTCCGCTTCAGCGACCAGTAGCACCACGAATTGCGCTCGGAA
>CAZTWS010000110.1:0-16470 GCA_964618225.1 uncultured Planctomycetaceae bacterium | reverse complement strand
CTTCGGGCAGCAACAAGCCGGGCGGCCGTCATTTCAATACGTGTACAAGAATACACAAGCGGGTGGCCGTTTTCAACACTTTTTTTCGGCCATGGGGGATTTTTTTAGAGGGGCGAGGAGTGAGGATTAGAACCACGAAGACACGAAGGATTTAAACAACTGATGCACCCACGATATGGCATTTTCTATTTGCGGTATGAGGTCGCGTGGGATTTTTAATCGATCTTCGTGTCTTTGTGGTTGATAAGAATTTTGGTTCTTCTCCGTGCCCTCTGTGTCTCTGTGGTGAATTTTCCACAGGTGTCAGGCTGGAAAGCCTGACCTACGGTTGAGGAACGAGGTTGTAGAGTGGACCGAATTTGCCGCGGAGATGTCGCATGAGTGCGTCGTGCGAGAGCGGTTCGCCGGTGACTCGTTTGGCAAGTTCCGCGGCGGGGTAGCGTCGGCCTTGAGAGTGGATGTGTTGGCGAAGCCAATCGCGAAGTGGCAGGAATTCGCCGCGGCGGAACATGGCGTGCAAGTCGCCGAGGTCGCGGCCGGCGGCTTCGAAAAGTTGGGCCGCGTAAAGATTGCCGAGCGAGTACGTGGGGAAGTAACCAATCGCTCCACCGCTCCAGTGAACGTCTTGCAACACGCCGTCGGAATCGGTGGGCGATTCGATACCGAGGTACTCGCGATACTTGGCGTTCCAGGCGGTCGGTAAGTCGGCGACAGGCAACTCGTTGTTCACGAGTGCCAGCTCGAGCTCGAAGCGAATGAGGATGTGCAAGTTGTAGGTGACTTCGTCCGATTCAGTGCGGATCAGCGACGGGCGAACGTCGTTGACGGCGAAGTAAAGTTCATCGAGCGACACGTCGCGCAGGGCATCGGTGAACATGGACTGGGCTTTGGGGAAGAAGTGTTCCCAGAATGCGCGGCTGCGGCCGACGAAGTTTTCCCACATGCGCGATTGCGATTCGTGGATGCCGAGCGAAACGGCTTCGCCGGTGGGGAGGCCGTAGCGGTCGGCGGGCAGTCCTTGCTCATAAATGCCGTGGCCTGCTTCGTGCATGGTGCTGAAGAGCGCGCCGCCGAGCGAGTCGTCGTAGCGTGTGGTGAGCCGCACATCGTGAGGGCCTGCTCCGCCGCAAAATGGGTGATCGGTGGTATCCAGCCGGCCGCGGTTGAAGTCGAAGCCGATGGCTTCGGTGGTGAACGTACCGAATTTTCCCTGCAATTCAAGGGGATAGCGTCGGTGCAGCAGTTCGATGTTGGGACGCTTCGGGCTTGCTGCGATTTCGGCGACGAGCGGCACGAGTTGATCGCGCAGGCCGTTGAGCGCGCGGGCTACGTCGACTGTTTTTGCACCGGGTTCGTATTCGTCGAGCAGTGCGTCGTAAGGTTCTTTGTTGTAGCCTACGGCGGCGGCTTCTTGCTGCTTCAGCTCGACCATTCGTTCGAGTAGTGGCTGGAATCGCGGCCAGTCGTTTGCTTTGCGAGCCTCGACCCAAAGCTGTTGGCCGAGGACGGAGAGCTTGGCGATTTCTTCGACGAGCGATTGGGGCAGCTTGGTTTTGCGGTTGTAGTCGCGTTGGAGATTGACGATGTCGGATCCCGTTTCGCCATGCGGATCGGCGGTGAGGGGGCTGTCCGCAAGCTCGGCCAGCCATTCACCGACTTCGGGGGCCGTTTGCTTTTTGTGAATGACACCGGCCAGGTAGCTCATTTGTTGAGCGCGAAATTCGCCACCAGCGGGTGGCAGTTTGGTGCGTTCGTCCCAGCCGAGCAGCGATTGGGTGGAGGTGAGCAGCGCGACTTCGCGCATGTGGGAGCAGAGCTTGTCGTAAGTGGCTTGATGGTTGTTGGGCATGGTGCGAGTTCTGGTTCGTGGCTAAAGAACTCGAACAAAACCGTCTGAGAGAGGGGGACAGTCCCATTTTGCTCCGAAGACTCCGCAAAATTGGGACAGTCCCCGCCGGTTTTGTTCGAGTTCCTAAGTATGAAAGTAGTGATTTTTTTGTCCGCATATGGCGCAGATATTCGCAGATTGTGTATTCGAGCTCGCAGCTAAGTTCTCAACGTAGAACTCAAAGCAACCGTTTCAAAAAACAATCTGCGATCATCTGCGCCATCTGCGGACAAATTCGGGATTGGCTGGAGGGTGGATTGATACCATGGTCTTTGAGGACTCATGGCCTGTCGCCCTGTTTGCAAGGCGAAGCGGTTGCTATTAGAAACGATTCGCGGGCCGTTTAGAACGGGTTGACGACAATCGGCTTGTTGCCTTCGAGGCGTTTGTCGATGTCGACGGCGCGATCGTCGCGAAGGGCGTTGAGATTCCAGTTTTCGCTGTTCAGGGCCGTGGCACAACCGCTAGCGAAGAATGGTAGGATTAGAACGGCTGCCAAGAGCCAGGGGTGACGACTAAAATGAAATAGGCCACGAAACGATTTCATGTTTCCACCGCGGAGAAGAGTGTCGGCGGAGTGTTGCAGGGTGGAGGCGAGTTGGCAAGCGGAGTTCGTGCTAGCGACAAGGACGTAGGTAAGTGCGTTGACTCGGGGCCGAGGACGGGGGCCGAGGACGGCCTGGCTCGCTTTTTTGTTCCGTGATTTGATCTTTTTGATTCGGCTTTATTTTATGCTCGATGTACTTGTGATAGCACCGCACCCGGATGATGCCGAGTTGGGCATGGCCGGGGCGATTTTGAAATTCAAGAAGGAAGGATTGCGGGTGGGTGTGCTCGATTTGACGAGCGGTGAACCTACTCCGCATGGAACGCTGGAAATTCGAGCACGAGAGACGGCCGCAGCGTCGGCCGTTCTTGGCCTGGACTGGCGCGAGAACTTGGGGCTTCCCAATCGTTCGTTGGAACCAACATTGGAAGCGCGGGCGAAGCTAGCAGGCGTGTTTCGTCAACAGCGGCCTCGCTGGTTGTTCGCGCCGTACTGGGTCGATGCGCATCCGGATCATGTGGCGGCTACCCAACTGGTGGAAGCGGCACGTTTTTGGTCGAAGCTCACGAAGACTGATTTGCCGGGCGAGCCGTTTCATCCGCAGCGGATTTACAATTATTACTGCGTTCACTTGAAGATGACGCCGCAGCCGGCGTTCGTGCTGGATATTACCGAGGAATGGGAGCAGAAGCTGGCGTCGATTCGTTGCTATGAGAGCCAGTTCATTACGGGGCGTTCGACCGATCCGCCCGTTTTTATCGATGCCTTGCGCGATGAGGCCGCGTATTGGGGGAAGGCGATAGGCACACATTACGGTGAGCCGTTCGCCTGCCGCGAGCCGTTGGGAATGCGAACCATGAGCGGGCTTGTTTGATGAACTCCGACGCGGGCGACCCACGAACGATAGCAAGCGACCAAGATCAAGAAGCGGTGCCCTGGCAATTTTCGCTGCGGAGTTTGTTGATCGTTGTTACCGTCGTGTCGGTGCTGCTTACGGTGGGCGTGTATTTTGCGGGCGTGCTTGCGGCATTCATGGCGGTTGGGCTAGTGCAGGCGGCCATATTGTTGTTTGCCGATTGGTTGATTCGGCCCGGAAATCGAAGCGTGCTGGCTTTTGTGACGGCCGCGTCGTGGGCCACGATCGGCAGCAGCTTTGCAATCGTAGCGGGGTTTCTTGCGCAACAGATGATTGCCGGGGGCGAAGAGAATGTGCTGTCTTGGCTTTTCGTGCTATTTCTCGGCGTGTGTGCGTGTGTGTCGTACGTGATGGCTAAGCGGAGATGGCAGCAGTTGAGAAGTCGCGGCCGGGCTCATGTCTAGTGTTCTGTCAGTCTTGAATTGCTGGGTGGCATGCTTTCACGCGGTAGCGGGTAAGCATGCCTACGCCCAGAAGGCGAAGGCATGCCACCCAGCAAATGACCATGGACAAACCACTAGTTGGGCTCAGCCGCTCGTGGCAAGCATCGAAACGCAATTAAGCCTGCGGCATTTCATTCAAGCTCGCATTTGCATTAGTCGATAACGGTAGCGCGGCAGTGCGCTTGCGCACGGTCGTTTTGCTAGCAGGGGGGCCGTGTTTGCAACTGCATTCCGGCCAATGCTATCTGATGGCTTGCTATCTTCGAAGCGGAACTGTCCGCGTTCTTCGCGTGCGGAGAATGGGCTGGCGGTGTGGTCGCACTTGGTGACCGCGCTGCTGGCGGGCATCTTGCTTGCAAGCTCCACGGGCTGTCTGTGGCAAGTCGCCCATGAGCCGGTCATTCATAATCCGTTTCCGCAGTTGAGCCGGGTTGCGGTCGCCCCGTTTTTCAATCAGAGCGATGAGCCGACGGTTAATGGCCGCGAATTCGCGATGGCCTATTTCGCGGAACTGCAATCGACGCCTGGCTTCGAAGTAGTTCCGGTGGGTGTTGTTGAAGACGCGATCATTGCGCACAGAATTGATCTCTCGAACGCCGGAGAAGCTCGGCGGCTCGCTCAGATTCTGAACGTGGATGCCGTGGTGATAGGTTCGGTGACCGACTTCACGCCGTACTATCCGCCACGTTGCGGTATGCGTGTGGAGTGGTATGCGGCGAATCCAGGCTTCCATGAGATACCGCCCGGATATGGCCTGCCTTGGGGCACGCCCGAGGAGGAGTACATTCCGCGGCCATTGGTATTCGAGGCGGAGTTTGCGTTGGCGAAGGCGCAGATGGCCACACAAACGCCGCACTGCCCTGCACCACCGCTCGGTCCTCCGCAGTCTGATGCACCGGTGTCAGACCTCTCAACACCGCCACCATTTTTATTAGGGCCATTTCCACCGTCGGTTGCGCCGCCAGCTAATCGCTTGCAACGCAAAAGCAATGGTGGTGGTGCTTCCAGAGATGGCAAAAATCGGGGTACGGAATCCGCCAACGATGCGGCAGAAGATGCCTCGGTGAACAACGGAAGTGATAGCAGGCATCGTGGTGTAATCCTCGCCGCGTATGAAGAAGAATTGCCAGCGGGTGAGGAGCCATTGCCTGTTGGTCCGAACGATCCACGTGGTGCCATGCTGCCGCCGCAAGCGATGTGTGAAGGCGATGGCATGGGCGGCATGATCGGTGCGACCGGCGCATTTGGCGCTTTGCCACCAAACTGGCCGAATGCGGCCCGATTCATCCCGCCGCCGCCAAGCCAGACTCCTGCGCCATGCAATCCGTATAATGGACCGGTTATGACGCATACGCGGCTGTACAACGGTGCCGACGGCGATTTTTCAAAGGCCTTGGCGAACTACTATCACTTCCGTACTGATGCGCGGTTTGGCGGTTGGGAGACTTATTTGCAGCGTAGCGATGATTTCATTCGCTTTTGCTGTCACATGCACATTTGCGAAATGCTTTCTGCGCGAGGCGGTGCTGATGAAACGCGAGTACTGTGGCAATGGTCGGAATGCCGATAACGACCTTATGGAATCGTTCGGGGTTCCTGGGTTACGGCTCGGCAAAGTGTTGGAGCTCTAATCCAGAACCCTGACCCTGGTTCGCCGCCGACTTTCCCCTTCGCTGTCGCAGCACATGTCGGCCAACCCCCCGCTCGCCACCCTCTGCATCACGTAGCAGAACAAGTGGCATACTGCCGTCGCATGGAGACCCGGCTGTGAACGACGACATTAATGTCCTCGCTCTAATTAAAGGCAAGGAACGCTACATCTTTTTGTTCGATGACTCACAACGCGCTGAAGCGTTGCGAATGCTTGGCCGGCATGCATCGAACCCTGAACTCAGCTTTAGCTGGTACGATGCGGCCGTTCTGAGCCAAAAGATTCGCCAAGAAGAAAAACAACAGCGCCAAAGTTCGCGCTTGCGCCTGCCGCAAGTGACGGATACGGAAGAGATGTTTTAGAGAGGCGGAGAGCGGAGAGTGGAGAGCTAGTTAGGTGTGGGCAACGCCCACGCATGGTTCGTTTATTCCACTTCCCCAGTTAGCTCTCGAACTTTCGTTTTCTTCTATGCGATCTCAGATTGGCCACTTCCTGCAGTACCTGCATGTGGAGCGAGGTGCGTCGCCGCACACGCTCAAGGGGTATCGCGAGGATCTGCATGCGCTGGCCCAGTATCTGTCGGACGAAGCGGGCCAGTCCCCTGCTCCCGGGTCGATTACCACGGGCGAGCTACGCGGTTTTCTCTCTGCCCTGCACGACGCGGGCTACGCGAAGTCGTCGATCTCGCGGCGGATGGCGTCGGTTCGCAGCTTCATGAAGTTTGGTCAGCGCGAGGGGTGGGCCAAATCCAATCCGGCTAAAGCGTTGCGTAACCCACGGAAGAGCCAAAAGCTGCCGCACTTTCTCACGACGGGCGAAGTCGGCAAGTTGCTCGAAGCGCCGAAAGGTAAATCTTCGGCTGCCGCTCGAGATCGTGCGATTCTGGAAACATTGTACTCGGCTGGGCTACGCGTTAGCGAGCTTGTGGGACTGAACGATGGCGATCTCGATTTCGCGGCCGGTATCGTGCGGATTCGCGGTAAAGGAAAACGCGAGCGGCTAGCGCCGATCGGTTCCTATGCGAAGCGCGCGCTGCAAGATTGGTTGGCCTTGAGAAAGCTGTCGCCGCGCGAAAAGCAAGGTCGCGAAGCGCCTGTTTTCACGAACAAGTTTGGAACCCGGCTGACGACGCGCAGCGTGGCTCGCATGTTAGAGAAGTATATCAAGGAAACGGGGCTTGATGGCCGGACTTCTCCGCACACCTTGCGACACAGTTTCGCCACGCACTTGCTCGATCGCGGCGCCGACATTCGCAGCGTGCAAGAGTTGCTAGGGCATAAAAGCCTGGTGACGACGCAAATCTACACGCACGTGAGCACGGCCAATTTGAAAGCGGCTTACGAGAAGGCGCATCCACGGGCGCGGTAAGCGTCCGTGTTGTTGGCTGCGGAGATTATACGTGCTGACGCGATCAAACAGCGCAACTCATTCGTTGCTAAGAGGCAATCTTAGCAGCGATGTTCTGCCCAGCCGTGGGAGGTGGGAGCGGTTTGCCTTCTTGCTTCAATATCTCAAGCCATTCTTCGACGATTCCACAAAGCTTGGAGTATACCTCCGCTTCATTGTCTCCGTGGCAGCATTGTCCGATGACGCCTGGGCATTCGCCAATGAAACACTGATCCTCGTCTGACCACTCAACGATTTTTATGTATCGCGCGCTGTCGTTCACGATTTGGATTCCTCGATAATCCTTTTTCACTTCGCGCTCTTGATATCTTTTGGCGTCATCACCTGCCTTGCCTGAAACGGTGGTGCGGAGGCCACTTGGGTGCTCATATTGGGTGCTCATAGTTGCGATGGCTGCCTTTCCCGCCACGGTTAACAAAACCTGCTTTCTCAAGATCGCGGATTAATTCACGAATCTTTCGGGGGCATGAATGCACGTCCTCGCACAGCCATTTCAATTGTACGCTGTAGCCGAGCAGATTATATCTTCCTTGAATCATACGCCCAGTGCAGCAGGGCTTGGCGTTGGCGGCGGCGGCAATTGAGGTCGCCTTTGCGGCAGTTTTTTCGCACTTGGGCAACGTGCCGTGCGATTTGACGCCAGCGTTTAATTTGGCGCTGGTCGTCGGGGCCGCGGCGGCCCATATAGTAGCGGCAGTACCATTGAAACCAGCCACGTGGATCTTCTTCGTAGATCCAGCCCTTCTCTCTCCACACGGAAAGCGGTTGCGAAGCGTTGATGCCAAAGAAGTTGAGTTTCGGATCGTGACGATTGGGACTCAACTTCGCCTGCTTGAACCAACTTGCTGGAAATTCATCGGTGCAATCCGTTATGTAACGGCCACCGAATACGCCGACTTCGAGCATTTCTTTAGGTGTCAATTCGGGCTGGAAGTCGGGGGCAAAATTTTTCCCCGTTGCTTCCGTTAGGTAATAAACGTAACCCTTTTGCATTTTGTCGCTTACTTCGATGCGAATGGGTTCAGTTCGAGCCATGGGTTCTCGGATCGCTGTGTTTATCAATTTGGGTGGGTTAATCGCAATATGCCATGGCTTCCCAATGTAGGCGATATGCAGAGTGTCGGCCGGTGTATTCGGTATAAGCGGGCGATTGCGTTCTTAAAAGGCCGCTTTCGTTGACCGGCCTCTACCTGTGACGTAGATATTTGGCGACACGACTGCGCTCGCGTTGCCGAAGTGTGACGGGCGCTAGGGCGGGCATATGGATTCGCCACAGGGAACAATATTTCAACTACGCAGGATGCGGTATAGCCTTTTTGCATTGCTGAAGCGTTGCCATGAATAAACCGCAACTGTTGCTTGTTGACGACGATCGACACGTGCTCGAATCGATGGCCGATTGGCTGCGAGGCCAGGGATATGAACTCGATGCCGCGACCAGTTATATGGAGGCGCTCGATCATTTGCGTCGTAAGACTTACGACCTCGTGATTGCCGATGTGCGATTGCGCGATGGCGATGGCTTCGATTTGTTAGAGCAGTGCCGTCGAAATTGGCCTGCTGCGCAAGTCATTTTAATGACGGGCTACGGCTCGCCAGACGGTGCCATCGAGGCGATTCGGGCGGGTGCATTCGATTACGTGACCAAGCCGCTCATCGATAACGAATTATTGATGACCATCGAGCGGGCCATTTCGCAACGCACTGTGTTGCGCGAGAACGACAATCTGCGTTCGCAGCTCGATCGCCGCTATGGCATGGATAACATCGTGGGCCGCGATCCTCGCATGCTCAAGGTGTTCGAGATGATCAGCAGCGTGGCCGACACACGCGCCACGGTACTGGTGACAGGCGAAAGCGGTACCGGTAAGAGCATGATCGCGCGGGCCATTCATCGGCGCAGCAGTCGTGCAAAGGGCCCGTTCGTGGAAGTCGCATGTGGTGCCCTGCCCGAGACGTTGCTCGAAAGCGAATTGTTTGGCCATGTTGCCGGTGCATTTACTGGTGCTCTGGGAGAAAAGATGGGCAAGTTTCTCCAGGCAGATGGGGGAACTATCTTCCTCGACGAAATCGGCACGGCAAGCCCTGCAATGCAAGTGAAGTTACTACGCGTGCTGCAGGAATTGAAGTTCGAACAAGTGGGCGGAACAAAAACGTTCGAAGTCGATGTACGCGTCGTATTGGCTACAAACGAAGAGCTTGCGCGATCGGTAACCGAAGGTAAATTCCGGCAGGATTTGTATTACCGCATCAATGTGATCAATATCGAGCTTCCTCCGTTGCGAAGTCGGGTGAGCGATATCCCTACCTTGGCCTACAGCTTCTTGGAGCAGGTGCGTGAAGATTCGCGCCGACAGGTGACGGGCTTTGCCGACGATGCAATGACGATGCTCGAACGCTACCAGTGGCCGGGTAACGTGCGTGAACTGCAAAACGTGATAGAGCGTGCCGTGCTGCTTGGAAAAGGGCCGGTGATTTCCACGGCCGATCTACCCCCCGAAGTTCGCGGCTCGGGTAATGTGGTGATTGCTTCGACAGCCGGCCACAAGACGCTGAAAGAAGCGCTTGAAGGACCGGAGAGGCAAATCATTCGCGAGGTGCTCGAGTCGAACGGGTGGAATCGCAACCTGACTGCCGACCAGCTCGGGATCAACCGCACTACTCTCTACAAGAAGATGAAGCGGCTCGGGCTTGAGGACGGCCGGGTGGGCGCTTTCTAATCGCGCAAACGCGCGTTAGGAGCGGCTTCGTCAGTGCGCTTGCTCATGCCGCAGAAACCATGGTTGGTTTTTTGGCCGGACAGAGCCTCGTCCGCAAGCTGATTCACACTTCCGTCGGAGCGTATATCTGACGATATGCGTTGGATACACTGGCGGAGCCAGTGGCACGCCTATTCCAAACACGCTCAAAAATGGTTAGTTACTGTCCGCAGGGATAGCATCAGCAGCCGGTGCCGCGGATTCTGTGGCTGGCTCTACAGGTTCGCTTGGTTCTTCAGTTGCCTCTGCGGTTGTTAATTCGGCTGCCGCGTCTGTTGAGGCCGAGTTCGTGGGTTCATCCATGTGAACTTGCGACAGCGCCTGGTTGACAACCGGGATGAACTCTTTGGCAAAGTTCGCGGCCGGGCTTTGCTCCGCGGTTTCCATGTGATCGCGCATCACGCTCGTGAAATACATTTTGTAAAGTGCGCGGGTATTGCCGAAATGCCACCGAGCATTGGTGGGAGCTTCCCAAACCACATTGCCTTCGTGCTTTTCGTCTTCTGTATTGAACCAATTCCAAAAGACGCGATAAAGTTGGCGACCCGTGATATGGTCTTCTCGGTAGAAGGTGTTGGTCAAAAACGGAACAGTGGATTCATCGTTCATGACCATATTGTGAACCGAGTTTTCGGTAGCCCGTGCTGAAAATCCGGAGCTTGGGTAGCAAATATCGGGGGTGTGTGCCGAAACAGAACGACCATGCCCCACAATGAGCCATAGGTCTACTTCTTCGTTGGTGCGAGTGTTTCGATAACGCCGCGATACCACGCCAACCGCGCCGGCGGTTTGTTTGATGTTTTCCGCAACGTCCATGTCGGTCCCGCGCCAATCGCCGACTTCCATCGGCACATTTTTTAACAATTCAGCTTGTTGCTTTGCGGTAATGTTCGTATCCGAGAACCGATCGGTCATTCGCACTTGGACAATCGTGAGCCCAACGATCAGCAACACACCGACGACTATGGGAAGGTAACGGGACATCGAGCAGAAACCTCAAGGGAGTTTTATGGCCACGGCGGGGGGAAGCAATCGTGCCGGAGAAGATAACGCGTAGTGCGCCGGCCTTTTTTCACGGTAGGCTGGTCCACAAAAAGTGTCAAGGATGTGGTGAATCTCCGCACTCTACCGGACCGTATAATCGGGGCAGGTCTTACAATTGGGTGCTGGGGCGATGAGAGGGGTGAGGAAAAAATCACGAAAAAAGGCCAGGCGAGTAACACGGCCGTGTTACTCGCCTGGCCCGGATGTTGCAGAATACCTGTTTATCGTGCCACGCTTGCCAGCGAACTTGGTAAAGCGGGCGGAGGATCGTCTTGTGGTTCCGCTTGTTTTACCGGCTGTTTGATAGCAGGTTGCACGGGCTGGCTCGCACTCCGAATGACAGGCCCTTGTAGCCTTGGCGTGGCAAATGGAGGTGCCGGGGGGACATCATCACCAAAGGGATCGGCACTTGGCAGTGGCAACGTATTGGGAGTGTCCTGGGTGCCGGGTGGTGGTGTAAGTGGTGTCGTCGAAGGCGTGCTTGAGTCAGATGGCGAGACATCCAGACTTGGCAGGCCGAAGAACGAGTCGGGTAATTCGTCGCTTTCTGGCTTTGCCGGTGCCCTGTTGTCAGGTGGTGCGGCTGATTCCCCATCCTGCTCTGCCGGTGCGGCACGGGGCGTGGCTTCTTCGCGCGGTGTCGTTGGTGGCGGAGCGCGGCGGTCTTCTTCTTCGGGTGGTAACGGTTGGTACGTTGGCACATCTGGACCAAGCTGTGGCAAAGTTTGCCCCGCGCCGGGCATTGTGGCTGCCATGTGAATTGGCCAATGTCGCCAGCGTGTGGGGTAATGGCCCCAGGTTGTGTAATTGGCATACGCGAAACCGTCTGCACAGCAAGGTGGCGGCGAAGGCCGACCCGGCGCGAGCGGATTTGACGGCGCTTGTTTAAGGATGCTTTCGCAACAGCAGCCTTGAGCGTGCCCTTGGTAGGTGCATCCGTGCGATTTGCAGCTTTGGCAATTGCACGGCGTGCCTTGTGGCACGGCTTGGCAGATGCTTGTCGCACTGCTAAGCAACACAACCATGGAAATTACTATCACGAGCCTCATTGTTCACTCCCCTGACGAAGCCGATTGCGAATACTATTATTACAAGTTGCCTAAGCCGTATCGGGTGATACGGTTGAGCGTGGATGTACCCAGAGCGACGAAGCCAAACAGGCGTTCAAACGGCCGAGTGTATTTGGTGATCAGTGCATCGAACTTGATATAAGGATCTTCCGCGATGTATAAGCGATCGCGAGGCAACAGTTGGTAGTTGGTAGCCGTGCTGGCCCCGCGACTGATTTCATCCCAGTTAACCGGCAGAATTTGTTCAGCGCCGACACCGTTTGGCGCAGGTCGTGCGATAAAGAGTCGAGTCGAGGAAACGGGTGAAATACCGCCCAGGTTGGCAATGGCATCGAGCACCGTTTCGTTGCCAGTGATCGGGAACTCGGCAACGTTATCGCCGTTCCCCGCCCCTTGCGTAATGACGTAATACGTTTTGCTGTTGTACGCGAATACGTCGATTGCAACTTCCGGTCTATCGAGATACTGCGACAAATGCTTTTCGACCGCCGCACGTGCTTCGTCCAACGTCTTTCCTGCCACGTGTACCGAGCCGTAAGTCGCGAGCCGGATGTAGCCGTCCATGCCCACCAAGTGCTCGCCGGTGATTTGCTGCACACCGGATGAAGCGGCCAGCGATACTGAGACCTGCGGGTCTTCAATGATCTGCGACAGATGACGACGGATCGCCACTTGTGCTTCATCGGTGGTCATGTCAACCACTTTTATCTTGCCGTAGGTGGGACCAAGATCGACGTTGCCCTCGGGATCGATATAGAAGGCTTCAGCAATTGGTTGATCTGCAAACGCATTGCTGACACGGATCAAGATCGCATCGAACGGTTCCAGCTTGTGGGGCGGTTTCGGAACCACCTTGATGGCCTGAACGAATAGGATATCGGGTGGCTCGATCACGTAAGGTGGTAGCGACACCATATCCAACTCACGCGGTACCGTGCTGAGCGGTGATGGTTCGGGCGGGGTAATCGGGTACGGCTCACGGGGTTCCAAGAACGACGTGCAGCCGCTTGCGGCAACTGCCACGGTAACGAGGAACAGAGCCCGTAGGGCGGCGAATTGTTTGGAAAGCGTCATGGCGATTCTCGCTCGCGACCGTTTGGGATTCATCGGCGGCAGTTAGTACGCAGCAGACATGCGGCGACCTCCCGCCCGGATTAATCGGTATAGTCCATGTAATCGGAAAAGTTCCTCGGCAACTTTGGTCCATGGCGGAAAACATCCGCCATTTGTCCCAAATTCACGATGCCTGGTGTTAATTTGGGTTGAATCAGCGGATTTGTTAAAGGTTCCGATGGGTTAGAGGGGGGGCCTTACTGTAGCTAGGCCGGTGGGAAAATGGCAGAACGCGCGAACTTTGCCGCTCGTGGCCCCGTATGGCGCGAGAGGGCAGAAACCAACGTCGCAGCCAGCTCATTTGGTGCAACCCCTGCTATCGTTTTAGGAGGTGAAACTGAGGGCGCTTGCAGAGTTGTTACAAGCCGATTCTGATTGGGTAAGTTAGTCGGATTGCAGGCGACTATGCCGGCGCAAACGTCGGCTACGACAGAAGTTGCGTTTTGGCAAATCGTTTGACAGAAATGGGCTGTCCGCTTATTCTCGATTCAGAGATTCTGGCGTGGCAAACTCATCGAGAAATTTTCGATGGGGATACCTCACGCTCGAAAATCATCTGATTTGTCGGCCGCTTGGCAAGCGGCACACTGCAATCGGAACTTTTCGCCGCGACTCTGGATGACAGGCTGGTGCAGATTTCACTGGCACAGGAGCAGAGAGTTTGCTGGTAACCACAGAAATTTGTCACCAGTTTCTTCGCACCGGATAGAATGATTGGACTCGATGCAGAGTTTTGGGCCTGTGTTCAAAACGTGAGTTTCGAGTTCGCTCAAGGCACAACCGCTAAAGCATCTAGTTGTACAACGTCGTCGAGGTTTAGTTTTCTATGAGCCAAGTTCCTCCGCCCAAGGATCCTACCCGAAAGCCCCAAGCACCGCGCACCCTAACACCAGGTGCTCCACGTGCAGTTGCCGCAGCTCCGGTGTCTTTCTGGGACCCCTCGCAGCGTGCGCCGATTCTGATCCTTGCAGGGCTGGTGTTGCTATTGTCTCTTGCCTATTCCGACATGCTGGCACTCATTAGCGCGGCATGGAGCGACGGGTTGTACTCTCACGGCTGGATCGTGCCTCTTTTTGCTCTGGCCCTGCTCTGGATGCGTTGGCAGCCGTTCGGTCCCGTGCCAGTTCATGAGCGATGGGTCGGCGTGTTATTGGTGGTTGTTGGTCTTTCTGTGCGGTTATGGGCGGCCGAATACGGCGTGCATCCCATCGATCAACTGTCCTTTTTGCCGTGCATCTTTGGCGTGTTCATGATGGTGGGAGGTTTCCATATCATACGTTGGGCATGGCCCGCGCTCGGCTTCTTGGTGTTTATGTTCCCGTTGCCAAACATGGTCGAGCGAACAGTTCTGGGGGGCTTGCAGAAACTAGCAAGCATTTGCAGCGCTTTTGTTTTGCAGACACTGGGCATGGCCGCTTTTCGGCAGGGAAATCTCATCAGCATTCCCGGAACAACGCCGTTGAATATTGCTGAGGCCTGTAGCGGTTTGCGGATGGGTACCATTTTCGGCGCGATGGCCGTGTTCATGGTTTTCATTATCGAGCGCCCGTGGTGGGACAAATTCGTTATTCTGCTCAGCGCGATTCCGATCGCACTGTTAGTGAATGTCATTCGTATTACGGTTATCGGCCTGCTGTATTGGATGGTTGGTCCAGAAGCCCACATTGCACACAAGCTGGGTCACGACTGGGCCGGTTTGTTCATGATGCCTCTTGCTTTGGGATTCTTATGGTTGGAGCTCCAAATCTTGGAACGGCTTACGGTGCCGGTCGATTCAGTGCAGGTGCGACCCGTTGGGGGTGCCCGCACGACGGCCCCCGTGCCGGTTCGTTAGGTTGTAGTGATTTTTGCGGCCGCCAGGCTGGCGGATGTTGTTGAATAATCGCAACTCGATTGAAAAAATGCGACATGTGACTCGGCAGTTTCGCCGGTGCTCGATGAGCAAATTGCTAAAAACACGGGTGATTGAGCTGGTGGACGCGGTTTTGAACCGATTGGCCCGTGAGTTGCCATCTCGTGTTCCGGCCAAATGTCCGGCACCTGCTCGAAAATCTATCAAGGCCGATCGCCGGCAATAACCATCACTTAGGAACGGTTCAAGATGCATCGCGACGACTCTTCTCACGATTCGAATTCCAAACACGCGATGATTGGGAGTCAGCCTGTACCGGGCGATGCTCTCGTCGTTCAGCAAAACGGTTCGTCAGGAGGACCGTTGGCGCTGCCCCTTCCCGCTCCTGCCATGGGGCCCGATGTCCTCCGTGGCGGTATGGATGCGAATACCTTGCTTCATGCGTTGCGGCGTCGCTGGCTGGTCGCTTCGTGCGTTGGCTTGGTGCTAGGTCTCGCCACTGCAGGCTTGTTGTGGTATCTCTTTCCGGCCTCGACCTCGGCAACCGCTTTGTTTCGCGTTGCTAGTCAACAAGATAACATTTTTGTAGACAACAAAATTTCTCCACAAAGCTATGAAACATTGAAGAAAACCCAGTTGGCGTTAATCAGGCAGTATTTCGTATTGAATGCCGCCATCCGTAAACCGGGTATTTCTAGTCTCAGTGCTCTGGCGGGCGAAAAGCCTATTGAATGGCTCGGCAATCGACTAGAAGTAAACTACCCCCAAAACGGTGAGGTGCTGGCAATTGCGTTATCGGGTCCGGAGCCGCCAGAAGATTTGGTGCGCTTGGTCGATGCCGTGGCAACAGCCTACAACGACGAAGTCGTATTCAAGGAAAAGGCCCGCCGCATCGGCAATCGAGATTTGTTGAATCGAAGTCTCGACGCACTCAACAAGAAAATCGGCAGTCGTTGGGATGAATACATGGCCATTGCCCGCGATGCCGACAACCCCATGACGATGATGCGAGATGCTCGCACCGAAATCCTGCTAAACGATATCAAGAACGCCCAGTTAAAGAAATCGAAGCTCGAAGAGCAAATGCATGGATTGCAAACCCAGTATCAAATTCTCAAGTCTCGGTTCGATGGTCCTGCGGTGATCGACATGCGAGTCGAGGAGATGCTTGCAAATGACCAATATTACCAAACGCTGCAGATGCAGTTGAGCTACGCCCAAGGTGCGGCTTCGCAATCGGGCGGTAACCGGCCATCGCGTGCTGCCGCTGGCGCTCAAAGCAAAGTGAATAATCTGCGATCCCAGGTTGATAGCTACAAAAACTCGTTAAAGCGCCAATTGGAACAAGAGCGTTTGACTCAACCGAACTTGGCGGTGCAATCGCTCAACAAAGAGTTCCAAACCAATGTTCGCTCGTTGCAAGCTCAACATGCGTCAATTACAAAGGCCATTGAAACTGCTACCGAGGAGTTGAATAAACGCAATGCCCGCTCGGTGGAACTCGACACCCGGTCGCAAGAATTGAAGCAATTGCAACAAATTGCCAACGACATGAGCATCCGCGCCCAAACCCTCGAAGTCGAAGACAAGGCTCCGCAGCAGATCGACCTCATTCAAACGGCGGTTGCCTCGGGCGGCAGCAGTAAATTGCAGCAACTCATAGTATCCACCATGGGCGGAGTCACTGGCTTCTTGCTCGGGTGCCTTGGTATCGGCTACATCGAGTTCCGCAGCCGTCGCTTGAACGGCCCAGAAGAAGTTAACGAAGGCCTGGGCATCC
>CAZTWS010000109.1:0-17440 GCA_964618225.1 uncultured Planctomycetaceae bacterium | reverse complement strand
GCGACCGGTTGCTGGCAATCAAGAACAACGAAATGCCGTGGGATGAGGTCGAAGCCTGGCGACTCGATTTGCATGCGCAGTTTGATCGGGCACTGGAGGAGACCAAACTGCCGGAGCGGCCCGACTACGAACTGGCCAACGAGTTTTTGGTAAAAGCTCGACGCCTGGCTGTGGCGGAGGAACTGAGTCCGGCATTGTCGTCACTCGTACTGGCCGGCAGTTTTTCAATGATGTCGTGTTGGAATCTGCGCTGCTGGAGCGGGTGCGCACGGCTTTGTCGGCTGCCGGTTTTTGGGACGAGTTCCGCACGACCTGGGCCGTGCTCGATTGCGAATTGATGCCCTGGTCGTGCAACAAGTGAAAACTTTTATTACCCAGGCCGCCGTTCATGCGGCCACCACGTCGGCGATGATTTCTGGCGGCCGCTGTTACGTCGCTAATCATCCGTTATATCGCATGCTTAGCGATTCACTAGCAGGACCACTGCTCCGCCCGCCGCTGGCTAATGCCATGGATGCACTGAGCGAAAAACTAGAAGAGGCTTTTTAGGAGGCCGTCGACATTCGCCGCTCGTCCCGATCGTTTGCTAAGAGCATTTGAATCGCGGCGAGACGGCGATGAAATTCCCCTCTCCGCTGCCCGCCGACGTTCGGAAAGATAGCTGAACGTGCCCATCCACCAGTAATAGGCTCCCACAACGAGCACGCAGTCGAGGCTCGTGCTGATTGCCATTTGCCGCAGCAGCACGCCAACAATCCCCACTGCTGTACACAGCCCAGCAATCATAAGTGAGATTTTCCAAGCGGAATCGGTGAAGTCATTTGTCATACGGTTCGCCATTGCTTCGGTTGCAGTCATCGCATTTCCTTTGAAAAGCCACCTCGGGACTATTTACCCCAGTTACTTCGACCAATCTTAGATTGACGATCTGAATCCTCCATGAACCGAACATAAAATCGGCTTCATACTTCGTGGCCGAACGGCCTATCAACTAGCGATGGAGTGAACAGGTGCCGCCGTCGCAATCGTGGGTGCCGCTGAGGCGGTAGCGGTTACGGGCGATCCAGCGATAGATCGGCCTCCACAAAGCCATGCTACCCGGAAAGTAAAGAAAGGGTGATGCCCACCACAATCGCCGCAATCGGCGAGTCAGATAGCGAATCGCTTCCGGCCCCCAATGCCGATTGCCGCGTTGGTCCACGATCACCATTTCTTGCATCATGCGATCGTGCGACAGATCGGGCCAGCGCCGCTGGACTTCAGGGTCGTGAAGCGACAAGTAAGCCAAGTGATTCTGGCAATCCCACCACGGCAGTTTACGAACCTGGGCCGTGCAAATACGGCAATGCCCGTCGTAGATCACGACATCGGCCTCCGGCCGCTCGGCAGGCGTCGGCAACGGTTCAACAGCAGCAGATTCAACAGCGACACTCATGACAACACAAGTTTATCGAGGATTCCATACAAGGGCCAATGCAGGTTAACCAACCATGCAACCTACCACATTGAATTATTGGGGTCCGCAGTTAGCACCGATATTCGCAGATGCAGGCGAACGAGCGTATCTTCAGTATTTGAACCTAATTGAAAGACTCTTGCCTGCTTTCAATCTGTGGCCATCTGCGAAATCTGTGGACCGACCAATTTGGTACATGGTTACCTCTCCAATATCCTCACCGTAGAAACGAACCCAAATTAACAAAAACACGCTCACAGTAAGTTATCCAACTTTTCGCGACTTTTTGTGCCTTTTCGTGGCCAAACCCACACAACCCGAAATTCCCCGTTACTTTTCCAGTTAAACCCGCGATATAATCCAAAAGAGTCGGCCCCATCACCCTCATTTCGAGGACCATCTCATGGATCAGCTTCGGCAACAGGTCGCGCGTGCTCGTCGGCGTCTAATTCTGGAGCAATTCCTCGGCCGCCTCGTTTGGTGCCTGCTCGGCGCATTCACGCTTGCCACATTCGGTATCGCGGCACCACGCATTGTTGCCTTTGAGAACTTGCCCGCAAATTGGGACATGGCATGGCTCGTCGGCTCGTTCATCGCTGGTGGGTTGGCAGCCATCGTTTGGACCTACATCAAGTGCCGCAGCTCTCTCGATGCCGCGATTGAAATCGACCGCCGTTTCGACCTGCGCGAACGCATAGCCAGCAGCCTTTCGTTATCGAGCGAACAGCAGTCAACCGAGGCGGGGCAAGCGCTCCTCAATGACGCCGTTCGAGCCGTTAGCCGACTCGACGTGGAAGATAAGTTCCGCGTGCGACTCGATCGCCGCGCTTGGCTGCCGCTGCTCCCTGCCGTGGCCGCGTTCATACTCGTCGCGTTTGTCGATTACCAAAGCGCTCAAAGTAGCCTCGACCCCGCCACGCCAGCCGCGTTCGAACAGCACAACAAAACGGCCGCCGAATCGCTTCGCAAAAAAATCGAGGAACTGCGTAAGAAGGAAGAAGTAAAAAAATTAGAAGCCGCGGACAAAATCTTCAAGCAAATCGAACTCGGCGCGCAAGAACTCGCTAAAGCGAAAGACGTTGATCGCACCAAAGCAACTGCCAAGCTAAATGACTTGGCCAAGCAACTCCAAGAAAAGCGCGATCAGCTCGGTGGCAAGGATTCGCTCAAAGAACAGTTCAAGAACATGAAGAACCTCGGTGCCGGTCCCGCTGAAAAAGCGTCCCAGGCGCTTAAGCAAGGCGATTGGCAACAGGCCATGAAAGAGTTCGAGAAACTGGCCAAAGACCTCAAGGCCGGCAAACTCTCCGATGCCGATAAGGAAAAGCTCATGAAGCAGCTAGAGCAAATGAAGGAAAAACTCCAAGCCGCGAACGATGCTCGTCAACAAGCAATGGACAATCTCGAAAAACAAATCGAACAACAGAAGCAGCAAGGCAACCTCGCAAAAGCCGGCGAGTTGCAGCAAAAACTCGATCAATTAAAGAAGCAGCAACAGAACGCCGCTCAAATGCAGAAGATGGCTGCTCAGCTAAGCCAAATGCAACAATCTCTCCAACAAGGCGATAGCCAGGCCGCCAGCGAAGCCATGCAACAAATGGCCAGCCAACTCTCCGAAATGCAGCAAGATATGGACAACCTCGAAATGCTCGACTTGGCCATGCAGGAAATCGAAATGACCAAGGACGCCCTCGGTTGCCAATCGTGTACGGGCGAAGGCTGCTCCGAATGCCAAGGCGGTGGAAGCGGACAAGGTAAGGACGGTCGCAAGGGCAGCAAAGGTGGTGGTAACGGCGGCACCCAATGGGGCGTCGGCACCAAACGCGGCCAAGGCGAGCGCTCCGACGAAAACACCCCCACGAACCTTCGCGACACCCGCGTGAGAGCCCAGCCGAAGCAAGGGGCGGCCATCTACACCGGCAGCGTCGCAGGCCCCAACCTCAAGGGAGAAGTTGCCCAAAGCATCAAGCAAGAAATCGAAGCGACCTCCACCACGCCTGCCGACCCACTCACGAACGAACGCCTCAGCAAAAGCCGCCGCGAGCACGCCGAGCAATACTTCCAAATACTCCGTGAGGGGAAAAAGTAGAGAAAGAGGTCAGGGGGAGGAAGTCAGAGGCCCGAGATATTAACATGCCCTACGACGGATTTTCTTGCAAAGCCCCCAATTCCCCTAACTCACGAAACCTAACGGTGGGTAGACGAGTTATCACCACTGGCGTAGATTAGTCAAAATCTGCGGCCCCCTGCCTAAGGCTTTGCCAGTCGGCGCAGTTCGCCGATTTAGACCAGCCGTTTTGGCCTACTGCAACGACCCTGATTGATGATCATCATCAAACACTTGGTCGCTGTTCTCCAAATCATATTCCCGTGTTGCCCCTGGGACGGGCGGTGAATCAGTTTCGCCACGACACAGAAAGGACCTCGCGATGCACACCCCTCGTTTGTTCCGTGGTATTTTTGCCGCGTCCCTCGTTGTTGTAACTCTGTTTGGCACCAGCCATGCGGTTTTCGCGCAAGACGACCTCCATGCCTTGTTCGAAAAAGCGCCTGCCCGTTTCAAGCCAATTTCTGAAAAAGAGGTTGCCGATGCCCGTTCTAAGCTCGATTCGAGCATGAAAGATGTCGAGCGGTTCGTGCGCCCCTCCACCGAAAATGGCAAGGCGTGGCTTCGCTATCTCCGTTGGGACGACCTCACGAAAGCACTCGCGGCAGATAAAGTCGACGTTCTCCCACTCGCCACGACCTACCAGCGATTGAACCGCGACCAGAACGGCCTCGAGCGGCCTCAGTTCCGCAAACTGGCGAGCGCCCTGCAACGTTACATCCAACTCTCTCAAGTTGCCGGTCAGGCCGATCAGCCAAAGTACTACGACAACCAACTTAAACGTCTGCAAACGCAACTCGATGAATATCGCAAGAACCCCACCGACTCGGTAGCCGTGGAAATCGGCGCGCGTCTTGCCTTTCTCGAAACGCTCAACTATTCACCAGAACTCGTTGCCGCCGTGCGTCGAGAATTCGCACAGCCAAACGCGTTTTTGCAGGTAGCCACCAAGCTCATTGCTGCTGGCGTCGACCCGATCGATCGCAAAGAGCCGGTAACCGATTGTATTCTCGGCACGAGCATCCGTAGCCAAACACGCACCACAGGTACCGTTGGTGTCGCCACGATCCCGTCGAAGGATAAAGCCGTTCTCGAATTCCTTTCGGAAGGCCATACTTTCTCACGGAATGTCGGAACCAACGGCCCGGCCGTTATCCGCAGCACGGCCGACACCAACTTCACCGCCACAAAACGCGTGGAACTTACCGACAAAGCCTTCACGGCAACCGCTTCGCGTGCCCACGCAACGACCGACACACACCTGCAATCCGTGTCGAAAAACGGCGGCGGCATCGGCAGTCGGCTCGTTTCCAACATCGGCTGGGATCGCGCCCGCCAGAGCGAACGACAAGCCGAGCGAATCGCGGCTAATCATGCCGAAGATCGCATCGATCGCCGCTTCGATAACGAGCTCAACAAAAAAGTGCGCGACGCTCGCAAACGCTACGAAGAAGATTATCGCCGCCCACTCGAACGCCGCGACGCACTGCCCGAGCATATCCGCTTTAGCTCCGATAAAAACTCGATCAACCTGGAAATCGCCCAGCTTAATCGCAGCCAACTCGGTGCCGTCAGCGCGCCGCCCGAAGCCCCGGTCGGCCACGATATGTCGATGCGTCTTCACGGCTCCGCAATCAACAACTACACGACCACGCTGCTTGGCGGTGCCACCGCGAGCCAGAACAAACCGAACGAAGACCTCAAGTTCGATGTCCGACTTCCAGATTGGATGAAAGACGCCTGGAAAAACCGCAAGACCGAGCCCACCGACCCATCGGCCGCTGCTAGCGACGAAAAATTCAAACCTTACTCGCTCCGCTTCCGCGACAACCGTCCGCTCAGCGTCGATTTCGTCGACGGCAAAGTCCGCGTCACTATTCATATCTCACGCCTGCAATCGGGCGACGAGGTATTCAATAACTGGGACGTCACCGGCACCTACGTGCCCGAATTGAACGGCGGCGGCATCACGCTACGTCGCGAAGGCGACCTGGAAATGCTACCCGCCAACTTCCGTGGATCGCTAACCTCCCGCCAGGTTGCAGAACGAAGCAACCTGGAAAAAGAGCTGAATGCCCGCTCGGCCCAAGGTCGCGGCTTCCCCAAAACGGTGGAATTCGAGCCGCTTCAGCCAGATGACGCGCTCGCAAACGCCGGCCCGCTGGAATTCAACCAGTTCAATGCCGACGGCGGCTGGCTCACCGTGGCTTGGGATCGCCGCAAGAAATAGCTACAGTAAGTGATAGTATTTGGTGAGTAAGTGAGTAGGTGCGGCACCGGGTACCCCCTTACTTTACCTACTCCACTTGCCCACCCTAACCCCCGATCCCTAGCCCCCAGCCATGACGACTGCCGTCGACATCGCGTTCGATTGTTTGCCGCTGCGATCCATCGGCCGCATCGATATTCCACTCGATGCGTCTCCTAGCTATCGCTCGCGCTGCGAACGGCTCCAGCAAGCACTCGAAGCCTACCCCGGGGCCTACGCGTACTATCTCTACAACACGCACTGCGTCTATCGGCTGGCCAATTCCGACATCGAAAACATGCTTCGGTTTACGTTCGAGGGCGTCCTGCTGACCGACCTGAGCGATGCCCGCGCCGACCGTGCCGACCTGAATATCGAACTCGTCTCCGAAACCTGCGGTTCCCTGTCGGAAGAAGTGCTTGCATGGTTCCGCAAAATCGTAACGCAAGCCGTGTTGATTGAATTCAACCATTTCATCGCCGCCGGCCACCTCGCCAGTCGGGTTGAAAACGTCAGCAAGCACGCCAGCATCCACGACATCACCGACTTCGCCGGCAAAGACGTTTAAATAACGACACTTCTCCCAGCCCCGCCCTAGTCTCCGGCCCCTCACCCGCTTGCGACTCCCCCTCTCCTTGTCTCCCCCTCTTTCCCCGCCCTCCCCGCGCAAGCAACGCTTGCACAGCCGGCCCTCAAAAACCACAAAATCGTCAAAGTTTAACACCTGGGGCGACGATACCAGTTCTGCTGATTGCTCTGCGCCCGCACCATCGTTGATGGTAGGGCATGGCGGAGCGACGGCCCGGGGGGAAACGGGTCGATCGAGCGCTGCTAGCGAAGGACGCTGCGCGCGATCATCGATCAAACCTCCGCGGCAAAGCGAGACTTTCTCGCCCGTCGCGCCGGCAAGTCAGGAAGCAACAGCAATGAAACGGCAAACTCGCGCTATTATGTCGTGGATCCTCATCGTTACGACGGTGACCACGGGCTGTGCACCACAGCAGCCGTTCTATTGCCGCGAAGACGGCGCTCTCTCTCACTACCTCGATGTCGCCACCGAAATCGAGTACCCCGATGTCAACGAGCCCTCGCTCAGCGAAGTGCAAAACACACTTCCTCCGCTCACGCTCAAGAACATGGAAAACTACGAGATCTGGGATCTCCAGCTCTCCGAAGTCGTCCACATGACCCTCTGCAACAGCCAGGTGATGCGCCAGGCGTTCGTCCAACGCCTCGGCCAAGCGCCAGACACGATCTCGCGTGCGCTCATCACGCCCGGCACGGTGCAAACCGCTTACGATCCGGCGCTCACCGAAACCGTCACCGGCCTCTCGGTCGGTTCGCCGTTCCAAGGTTCCGGTCCGGAAGCCGCGCTCAGCGAATTCGATGCTCAGCTCGATGCCAGCGTGTTCTGGGAAAAGAACGACCGGCCGCAAAACCGTACTGGTCAGTTCGGCCAGCCGCCTGTCTTCCAGCAAGACCTTGGTACCGGCAGCATCGGAATTACCAAAACCACAGCCGAAGGTACACAGTTCTCGTTCCGTAATAACACGGTTTACGATGGCAATAACACGCCAACCTCCTTCCGTCCGCTCGTTAGCGACTGGAACACGAACTTGGAAGCCGCATTCAGCAAACCGTTGTTCCAAGGCAGTGGCGCGCAATACAACCGCATCGCCGGTCCTATGAGCTTCCAACAATACGCCTCCGGCCTCGGCAACCCGATCGACGGCGTCATGATCGCTCGTATCCGCACCGATCAAACACTCAACGACTTCGAAGGCGGTGTTCGCAACCTCATGCGAGATGCCGAAGCCGCGTATTGGGAACTGTACTTCACCTACCGCGACCTCGAAGCACGCAAAATGGGCCGCGATAGCGCCCTCGAAACGTGGAAGAAAACACACGCTCTGTTCCTCACCGGTACCCGCGGCGGTAGTGCCGATCGCGAAGCTCAGGCTCGCTCGCAATACTTCCTCTTCCGCGGCCAGGTCGAACAAGCGCTTACCGAAGTGTTCCGCGCCGAAAATCGCCTGCGTTACATCATGGGCCTCTCGATGAGCGACGGCCGACTCATTCGCCCGGCCGACGAGCCCACCACCGCTCGTGTCGCCTTCGATTGGTCAGGCATCCATGTCGAAGCCCTCTCACGCCGTGTCGAAGTCCGCAAGCAAAAATGGGAAATCAAGCGTCGCGAGCTCGAACTCATCGCCGCACGCAACATGCTGTTGCCACGTATCGATGCCGTCGGCCGCTACCGTTGGCTCGGCCTGGGCGACGAGCTCATCAACCAAAACAATGGCATTCCGTTCAATGAGCCTGGCTCCTCGGCCTTCGGTACGCTCACCAGCGGTCAGTTCGCCGAATGGCAGCTCGGCTTGCAGGCTAGCATTCCGATCGGCTTCCGTCGCGAGCTCTCCGGTGTTCGCCACCACGAACTATTGCTCGCACGCGATCGTGCCTTGCTCCAAGACCTCGAGCTCGAAATCTCGCATCAGCTCGGCGGTGCGATCCGCGATATCGATTTGAACTACGGCCTCACGCAAACCAACTTCAACAGGCGCGTTGCCGCCGAGGCCGAAGTGCAGGCCGTCCAAGCTCAATACCAGTTCCAACAAGTTACGCTCGACCTCTTGCTAGACGCCCAACGTCGCCGTGCGGAAGCCGAAAGCGCCTACTACCGTTCGCTGGTCGATTACAACCAGGCCATCATGAACGTCCACTTCCAAAAGGGCTCGTTGCTCGACTACGACGGCGTGTACCTGGCCGAAGGTGCCTGGCCTGGCAAAGCCTACTTCGACGCCATGCGACAAGCCCGCAAGCGCGACGCCGGCCTGTACATGGACTACGGTTACACCCGACCGAACGTCGTGAGCCAAGGCCCCGTGCCGCAAGGTGCGAGCGAAGGTGGCACGAGCGAAGGCCCGGCAATGTTCGGCAACCCTGGCTTCTCGCCCGATGAAGTCTTGCCAGCCCCAGCGGCTCCTAAAAACGGCAACCAACGACAACAAAACGCCACGCCTCCAACCAACACCACGGGATTTAGAAACTCTAATAAAACCGACGGGGACTGTCCCAATTTTGCGGAGTCTTCGGAGCAAAATGGGACTGTCTCCCTCTCTCAGACGGTTTTGTTAGAGCACCTTAACCTCCCAAAAGTTGGCGAGGCGGCTACGGCAGCCAAGTTACTTACAACCTCGCCCAACAGAGCGGCTGATTGCAAGTTGCAAAGCACAGAATACGCGGAGGTTCGAAAAGAGTTTTTAACCACGAAGGCTCGAAGGCACGAAGGGATTTCATTTACCTCTTCCATTCTTCGTGCCTTGGTATCTTAGTGGTTCAAAACTGAACCCTTAAAACTCTCCTCCACGTCCTCTGCGCCTCGGTGGTTCATCTCTCCATCTCTCCATCTCTCCATCGCCCGGTGCGCGGCGACCTCTCACTACTGCTAAACTTCCTCCCAGCTACTCGCCGCATGCCCTTAGTGGTCTGTCCATGGTCATTTGCTGGGTGGCATGCTTTCACGCGGTAGCGGGTAAGCATGCCTACGCCCAGAAGGCGAAGGCATGCCACCCATCAATTCAAGACTGACAGACCATTAGTCGCGAAGCGACGAAAGAGTGTAGCCCGGGACGTGAGTCCCCGGGACACGCGGGCCTGAAACGCATCCAGCCGCGCAACGGCGACGGAAGCTGCGGATTGAGAGCCGTTTTCAAGTTGGTATGCCGAAAACACCTCGTTGGGTGCCCCTCGCAAACGCAGGCCAGCCAGAGATAGAATAATAGGGAGTAGCTGGTCCCTTTGCAGATCGAGGAGACACCTCATGTTACAACCGTTTCGCTTCGCGCTGGTACTCTTCGCAATCGCGCACTGTACTGCATTTGCCGAAGAGCGCCCGGTCAATCGGGTGTTGCTTATTGGTATCGATGGCTGCCGCACAGACGCGATTCAAGCTGCCGATCCACCCCATCTCCGCAGTTTGATCGATCACGGTGCCTTCTCGGATGCAACCAACATTGTGGGCACGCGAGGCGACAAGGCGGATACGGTGAGCGGACCAGGCTGGTCCAACTTTCTTACCGGCGTCTGGCCAGATAAACATGGCGTTACAAACAATCAGTTCAAAGTTACCCACTACGACGACTTCCCTCACTTTTTTGCGCGGTTAAAGAGCGCGTTCCCCCAAGCCAATACTTGCTCTTATTGCACCTGGCCTCCCATTCAAGACCTCATGGTCTCTTGTGCCGACGAATCCGCTTGCTTCCCTCGAGACGCGAAAACCGAACCCGACTACGCGGCCGCCGACAAGCGCTGTGTAACCCAAGCCATTGAAATACTAAAGAATGGCGACCCAGATGCGATGTTCGTTTACTTCGGAAACGTCGATGCGATCGGACATCGCACGGGATTTCATCGTAGCGTGCCCGAGTACCTCGCGGCCCTCAAGGTGGTTGACACTCATGTGGGAGAGTTGCTCGAGGCACTTCGCAAACGCCCGAACTACGCCCAGGAGAATTGGTTGATTCTCGTTGGAACCGACCACGGCGGACGAGGCACCAGCCATGGCGGCGGTCGCGAATCTTCGGAAGTGAACACCGTATGGCTTATCGTCAGTGGCCATGGCGCAAAACCCGGCAAGATCGAAGGCCGCACGAATCAGGTTGACCTCGTTGCAACAGCACTCACGCACCTTGGCGTTCCCATCGACCCGCAATGGAAGCTAGACGGCCACGCGGTCGGCCTGGAAAAGCCCACACCGAACTTGCCGAAATAAACAACGCTGAACGTCGTCCCTTAGCGGCGGCGGCCACGCCGTCCAACCAGCGAACGGTAAAACAATACGTAGCATGCGTGCTTCCGCACCCACAAATCGCCGCTACCACCCCATTTAGCCGCCGGTCAACGACCGGCGGGAAGCACCCACGAGTTGGTATCAGCGGGTAGAATTTGCGGCTTACCGCCGAGTGCCCGTCGCCCGGTGCCCGGTGCCACTGCTGGCTTTGCCCAGCAGTGTGGTTTATAGCCGCCAGCTTGTGGTGGGAAGTAGGGAAAAGGGGAGTAGATCGCTGTTGTATTCAGTTAGATGTTTTTTTGAAGAAAGATGCCACAAGGCCTCGGCTGGCAGAGCACTGCTGAGCAAGTCAGCAGTGGCACCAGGCGTCTCATTGTCATGCTCCTTTTCAACAATCATTGGTTACAAGGTGTTATTCCGCCTACACCTGTAAGGCACAAGACTTCGCCTTTTCACTGCCACAATGAGCCCGATACAAAGTAGTATCTGTCCAAACGCCGCCGGTTCGGGAACCAGCAGCCCGTATTGAATGTGGTCGATCTCGATGTACTTGCCAGAGAACAACTCCTCGCCGCCAAATCCTCCCGTAATCCTTACCCGTAAGATGCCCTCGTCCACTATTACACCAAAGAACGCATCATCCGCAGTCGTGCCCTCTCGGCTGTCATCGCCAAGATTTGTCCAAGATGGGATTTGATACTCGATACCAGAGCCAGTCGTGATGCTCATGGAAACCCCGCCGGGCGCGGGGCCGTCCGTCCAAACGAATCCGAAAGTGTTCGGCAGGAAACCTAACACCGATTGATTAAATTGGAACGCCATGTAGAACGAATAGCTTTCCAGCCCAGCAGGACCAGCCTCTATAGTCAGTCCTGATGCCAAGGAGTGGCCGCCTTGACCGTTGCCATCGATCACGCCATCGTCGGCATCCACGGAATCGGTAACGATACTTGGCGGGAAAACAATTGCTCTGGACAACGGGTCCAAGGGCAATTGTCCTAGAGAAATCCCCAACGTATTGAGTTCGCCATCCTCGAAGTCTTCGAGGTAGAAATTCGGATTGCTGCCGTCCACGGGGAACGGGCTGTCGGCCTTTGATAGATATGGTATCGGGCCGAGCGTTGTGATTGCAGCGTTTGCTGTGGTTGCGCTTGCGGCACACCAGATCAGGAATGCAGGCGATATAGCCCAGGTGAATTTTCGCCGACGCACTCGGCTCACTAGGGCAAAACAAAAAATAGCAATGCCGCCTAAGAATAATCCGCTTGGTTCGGGAACCAGCAATCCGTATTGTAAATGATCGATCTCGATGTATTGGTCGGAAGGCAACTCGCCGGTATATCCGCCCCTAATCATTACCCGCCAGATACCCTCGTTTGCTATAACGCCGAAGAACACATCCTCCGCAGTCGTGCCCTCTCGGCTGTCATCGCCCAGATTTCTCCAATAGGGTGTTTGATACTGAGTGCCGGAGGCGGTCGTAACAGTCATTGCAACCGAGCCGGGCGAAAGGCCATCCGTCCAGACGAAGCCGAAGGCGTTCGGCAGGAAACCTAGCTCCGATTGGTTAAATTCAAACGCTATCAAGAATGAATAAGTTGCCGGAAAAATAAGATCGCTCATGGTAAATACGGATGCCAAGGAGTGGCCGCCTTGTCCGTTGCCGTCGATCACACCATCGTCGGCGTCTACGGAATCGGTGCCGAGACCTGGCGGAGAGACGACACCTTGGGTCAATGGATAAAAGGGTAATTCTCCTTGAGAAATCCCCGGCGTATTGAGTTCGCCATCCTCGAAGTCCTCGAGGTAGAAATTCGGATTGCTGCCGTCCACGGGGAACGGGCTGTCGGCCTTCGAGAGATACGGTATCGGGCCGAGCGTCGTGATAGCCGCCCAGCAACAGGGCACTTCAAAGCAGAGTCCGAGAAGCAGTAAGCCCAAGATGGAATGCCAACCGCGCATTAGTCCGCCTCCAACTACGTGAGTTTTGTTATACAGCTCGCAAACCAGATTGCAGTTATTTTCTATGCTTGCAAGGAAAGAAATCGCGGAACTACCCGCAGGAAATGTGCTACCCAATTCCTCTATTCTAAGTAGAGTCGCCCGCCATGTGCCACTTTGTCGGTGCCGTTCTCAGAAGAACCACCAGTACGTAGCGTGGCCGCTCCCGCACCCACGAATCGTGCGTTGCATTGGAATCACCACCACACGTTCTCAGCGGGTATCAACCACAACCTACGGAACTCGGCCGATTGCCGGTGTTCCCCGTTCCCCGTTCGGCATTCCCCATTCCCCATTTGCCTCCCCCCTTGTCAACCCACTATTTTCGGCCACCCAAGTGGCCGTTTTTTCCGCAACACAAATGCCATCAAATCTGCTATGCTGCCAACTAAACAAACGATCACAGCGCGCAATCCCCGCGCCCGCTCTTTGACAACCTAACCTCAACAACCATTTAGCGGCGTCGCTTGCGACCCGTTCCCGCAACCGGTGCGCGCTCCGGCACCTCACCTCTGGCATCTCGCCTCTCACCACGACGGTGCCCATCGATGGCACCAAGTGGACACCCTAAAAAAACTTGTCCCCTTCTCCGAAACTTGTCCCCTTCCGGAAAACAAGCAGGTTGTGCCACTCGCTTCCAGCCAGGCCAGCCGAGACATCCTCGCCCCTGTCCGTGCGGCAAACCACTCAACTCGTCCTGAATGTTTGCGAGCAACGCCGATTAGCCGCAACCCTGACGAGCGTTGGCCGCTTTTCGTCGCTTGCAACCGGCCACGGACAATGGACAATGGACCGTCATGTTCTTCTCCTTTGACGGTATCGACGGCGTCGGCAAAAGCACCCAGGTGCGTTTGTTCGTCGATGCGCTAGAGGCTCGCGGGTTCGAGGTCGTTGTTTGCCGTGACCCCGGCAGCACTTCGCTCGGTGAACGAGTGCGTGAGCTGCTGTTGGCCTGCGACAACTCGACCAAAATCGATCGCCGAACCGAGATGTTCCTCTACATGGCCGCCCGTGCTCAACTCGTGGATGAAATCATCCGCCCAGCATTAGCCGCCGGCAAAGCCGTCGTCTCCGATCGCTACGTGCTTGCCAACGTGGTTTACCAAGGCCACGCCGGAGGGATCGACCCGGCCGCCGTTTGGCAAGTCGGTCGCATAGCCACCGACGGCATAGAACCCGACTGCATTTTCGTGCTGGATATGCCCCCTGAGGTGGCAGACCGCCGCATGAACCGACCGCGCGACCGTATGGAACAACAAGGCGATGACTTTCGCACGCGGCTTCGCACTGGCTTCCTGGCCGAGGCTGCCGCGAACCCTCGACGAATCCGCGTCATCGACGCAAGCCGCCCCATCGAACAGGTCCAAGCCGATATTTGGTCCCATGCTGTCGAATATCTCGACAAACGCTAGGCTCCATGGTCGCAAATCGAACATTTCCCCTAACGCAAACCGCCCGTTTTGCCACGAACAGCCCCAAATAACCGCAAACGAACTGCCGTCCATTGGTTGCAATAGCCAAAAAACATTGACGAAATTTTTCAATCGTATTAAAATCTTCGGCCAGCACGAGTTACGGCGTGTCAAATCAAAGAACGGTTTTTTGGTTTCTCAATGTGGTTCCAACGACTGGAATCAGATTGTGGTTGCGCGACGGAAGTAGGAGGGCAGCCTTCGACCGGCGATTTTGTAAGTCATCATCAGGCGGTTTCCGGATGTCACGGTGTGCAGGATGGATCTCCGCACGGACCAACATACGCGATACACCCGCGCACCGGCTAAGCTCAATCTCTATCTGGAGATCCTTGGCCGCCGTGCCGATGGATTCCACGAGCTGGAAACGCTCATGGTTCCCATCAACCTCTTCGACTCGCTCAGCTTTGTCGCAACTTCGCCACCCAACGACGGCACCCTCGGTGCCATCGAGCTCGAAGTTCGCACTCTCTACCCCCAGCCACGGCAAACCTTATCGGTTGAAAGCCAAGTACCGACTGGGAAAGAGAATATCGTCGTACGGGCCCTCGAACTGCTCCGCGATCGCACCGGCGTTCAGCAGGGGGCTCGTGTTGGACTGATCAAACGGATTCCTCATGCCGCCGGGCTTGGGGGTGCTTCAAGCGATGCAGCGGCTGTACTACGTTTAGCGAATCGCGCATGGCAAATCGGCTGGCCTCTCGCTCGTCTTGCGGAATTGGCTGGCGAAATCGGTAGCGATGTGCCGTTTTTCTTAAGTGACGGCGCTGCTGTGTGCCGAGGTCGAGGCGAACAAGTGCTACCGCTGCACACGCCGCGTCCCATGCACTTCGTCGTGGTCAAGCCGGATGCTGGGCTAAGCACGGCCGCGGTTTACGCGGCTCATGCGGCATCGGCTGTCCAAAAAAATGACAATATTTCGACACGGGTCGAACGAATTGTTGAGCGGTATTCGTCGGCGGGACGAAACTTTCCACTCGACTGGATGAAAAACCGGCTGCAAGACGCGGCCGCTACCGTGTCGCCGTGGACAGACCGTCTGAAATCGGCGTTTGATCGATTGGATTTTGTCGGCCACCAGCTTTCTGGAAGTGGCTCGGCATATTTTGGGGTTTGCCGCCATGCGCAACACGCACGGCGGCTGGCGAACGTATTGAGGTCGCAACAACTGGGACTTGTCTATGCCACGCGCAGTTGCGCTTAGGTCGCGCGTCTATCGCAAGGAGAATCGACCGTGGAAATCACCGAGGTTCGCATCAAGCTAATGGAAGAGCCAGGAGAGCGATTAAAAGCTTTCTGCTCGATTACGTTCGACAATTGTTTTGTCGTCCGGGATTTGAAAATTATCGATGGCACGAATGGTCCGTTCGTGGCAATGCCTAGTCGAAAGTTGACTTCCCATTGCGCGAATTGCGGCATGAAGAATCATCTGCGCGCCGCGTATTGCAACCAATGCGGCAAGCGGATGAACGACTCGCGCGCCCCCAAAGACGCCGACGGCCGAGCGAAACTTTATGCGGATATCGCTCACCCGATTAATTCGTACTGCCGTGAAATGATTCAAGAAGGCGTTATAAGCGAATACTACGAAGAAATCGAACGCGCCAAACAACCTGGCTATGTATCGCGTTACGATGATTTCGACTTTGAAATCAGCGAGCCATCGCGCAATAATCGACCGGTCCGGTTCGATCCGCCCCATGCCACTCCCGCTGTCCACGCGCCGCACGTGGAGAGAAACCGCAACTCCACCAACGGCTCAGACGGTGGAAAGCCTCACTTTCGCACACCTCCCCGTATCGATGGAGGCAGTAAACAGGCTCCCCATCCGATGAGCGACGATGCGTTCGGAGCCGGCATCTTTCCCGAGTAAGTGCCAAGGAACGCCTCAATAATAACTTCCTCATTTTCGGAATAACCACAGGGCACGGAGGGCACGGAGAAGAATTCAGAAGAGGTTTTTGGAACGCTGATTGACGCTAATCGTCGCTGATTGGGTGGGATAATGTTTCAGCGTGAATTTTTAAGTTGGATTGGGATTTGTGAAGATTAGTGGGGATTAGTGTTCTGAGAAAAAAACTTTTGTAGCCGCGCAAAGAAGAACACAATTCATGGGTGCGGAAGCACCCACGCTACATGCTATTGAATGCATTGGCCCTGCTCCCCGTATCCACCATCCTGAATCCTAATCCTCTCCGTGCCCTCTGTGTTTCTGTGGTGAATTCCCGAGCACAATTCGCAGGTGTGCTACGCGTTCTCTTCCGGCCAATTGGCAAATATTGACATAAATTTGGGTGCGTGCTATCCTTGCCGTAGGGAGTATGATCAATGGCCAGTACCCTGAATCTTTCGCTCACTGATGAACTGCGATCGTTCATCGAAGAGAACTGCGGCGACGGAACGCTCTACGCGACGCCCAGCGAATTCGTCCGCGATTTGTTGCGGCAAAAGAGGCTCCAAATCGAGGCGGCCAAGGTCCGTGACGCCATTCTGGAAGGGTATCAAGACGCGATCGACGGTCGCACCGTTTCCTTCGAAGGGAACTTGCGAAACCTGCTTAAAAAAGGCAAGAAGTGAGTCGTCGCTCGCATTCCAAGCTGCTCGTTACACAACGCGCCCTGCGAGACCTTCAAGCGATCTTCAACTACTCGACCGAGCGCTGGGGGAAGCGGACCGCGGGCAAATATCTCGATGACATCGAAGCGGCCTTGGAACGGCTGAAAGCGCAGCCTGATTTGCTGAAGCCCGAGCCCGACCTTCATCCCGCTTTGGCGTTCTACCGAATCAACAAGCACCTGCTCGTCTGCGACGCACGGCCGGAATCGATCGTCCTGCTGACGGTCGCCCACGTCAGCATGGATATTCCTGCCCGACTGGCTGAGCTACAACCTACGCTGGCCATCGAAGTGGAACTGCTGCACCGCAGAGTTCGGACGAAGAAGCCCAAGCAAACCTAGCCCCACCAACGGCAGCAATTTCCTACGCCCCAGAATGGCTCGCCGCAGACTCCCAGCATTACCGGGTGTCGAGTACCACTGCTAACCCGGATTTCTTACAAGAATAACCACAGGGCACGGAGGGCACGGAGATTCGGAAGAGTTTTTTGGAACGCTGATTGACGCTAATTGGGTGGAGTAATATTTCAGGGTGGATTTTTAAGTTGATTGGGATCAGTGAAGATTAGTGGGGATTAGTGTTCCGAGAAAAACACTTTTGTAGCCACGCTAGGAAGAGCACAATTCGTGGGTGCGGAAGCACCCACGCTACGTGCCTAGGTGACTACGTAGCGGGTGAGCGGTATGGAGAGAAACCTAGAGCGCCTTTAATTTAACTGTAGCGGTATCCGGTATTTTGGAAGTAGTTT
>CAZTWS010000108.1:4439-17495 GCA_964618225.1 uncultured Planctomycetaceae bacterium | reverse complement strand
CAAGACCGCGACGGAGCCAAATTGCTGTTTATCAAGGCGGCCGCGTCGTTTCCTATGATTTCGCTGGTGTGGGCCGATGGGGGCTACGCCGGAAAACTGTCCAGTGGTTGCATGAGTGGTGTGGCTGGATGCTGGAAATTGTCAGGAAGTTGGAGCAGCAAACCGGTTTTCAATGACTTCGCAAACGCTGGATCGTGGAACGCACGTTCGCCTGGCTGGCACACTCCCGCCGACTCAGCAAGGACTATGAGGAACTGCTCGAAAATAGCGAAGCCATGATCCAAATCGCCATGATACGACTCATGCTGCAACGACTCTGCAGACCTGCCAAAACGCAAATACGGTGATAGCTATTCACAAACACCTTCTAAAAGCCGCGAGCGGCGTGGGGGGAGCAAATCAGTGCTTAGACGGCGACTGGTTCGCCCCGTCGCAAACTTTCGGCCTGTTTTTCACAAAGTCGCATTGCGTCTTGCGCGAGTTCCGCTCCCAAGACATTCGACGATCGCCCTTGTTCGATGCTCTCCACCACCTCTGAAAGTTCGTTGGCAAATGCATCAATGGGATCGCCCCCAACCAATTCTGCGGGCAAGGCTTTGCCTTCGTCGTCGAGCAACGTCGGCGGGCACAGATATTTTGCTTCGCCCCCGAGGACGGCGAAGTCGAACATCAGTGTGGCTCGTTCCAAGTGAATTTCGTAGGCATGGGTGAAGGGTCGTCCCTGCTGCTCGATCGTGCCACTGGTTGCCTCGACGACCAAATCGCGATTGGGAAACCTGAACTGCGTGTGCCAGAACTCGGGCAAACCGTTGCGCTCTCGCCCAGTGGTCGTCACCTGTTCGGGCTTACCAAACAGCAGGCGAATGAAATGGGCATCATGTACGTGCAAATCGAGCATGGGGCCGCCCACGTGCTCGGGCGACCAAAAATCCTTCATCCACGCCGGGTTCGAGATGACACGTTTGAATGCTCCGCCTCGCACGGCACCGTACTTACCGCTCCGAATTGTGCGAAGCGCCCAATCGTACTCCGGAAAAAACGGCAGCACGTGAGCCACCATGAGCAACCGATCAGCCTTCCGTGCCGCAGCCACCATTCGCTCGCAGTCGGCCAGTCGTAGCGCCATCGGCTTTTCGCAAATGACGTGCTTACCTGCCTCGAGTGCCCGAATCGCCACTTCGGCATGCAGCGCGGTCGGTAAGGCGATATCGACGAGATCTACATTCTGGTCGGCCAGCATGTCGTCGAGTTCAGCATAGGCGGCGACGTTGCTAAGATCGACCTGTTCGCCCGGGGGACCGAAATTGCCCTGGATGCCACGCCAATCGCCCGAGAGCCGCTTTTCGTTGCGCGTTGAAACGGCCGTAACGCGAGCCCCTGAGAGCCGCTGGTAAGCGAGCCAGTGAATCCAGCCCATGAAACCAATGCCGACAAGTCCGACACGAATCACCGCGGGGCCTCCTCTGGAGCTTTTGTCGATTCTTCGAGACTGATGTTTGAATTATCTGCATCTGCAGAACGGTCCCAAAATAATAATGCAAACAGGACCATTACCACTGCGGCACCAATTGCAGGCCACAGCCATACGGTGAACCAATCGACCATTTGACCAGCTTTGGATGCAAGCCGAGCCGCTTCAGCCGCAGCTTCAGGGTCTCCGCCGCTTGCAAACGATTGCTTTGCCAATTGGGCAGATTGGGCTTGTAATAGAGCCGCTTCTAGTGGAGTTGCAGCAGCCACTAGCCGGCCGACCAATTGCGCCCCAATTCCCAGGCCAAGCCCTTGTGTCACTAATACGAGCAGCCCTTGTGCTTGACCGCGTATGTCGCTGCTGCATTTTTTATCTGTATAAATGAAACCAGTAACAAAGAAGAAGTCGTAGCAAATACCATGAAGCAAAATGCCGAGAAACACCATCCACTTGATATTGTCATCGTTGGCTGCGGCAAAGAGTCCATAACGCACGACCCATGCGAGCATTCCGAGCAGTAGCATCCACTTTACGCCTAAGCGGCGAAAGAAGAGTGGCATTAATAGCATGAAAACAATTTCTGAAATTTGGCCAAACGACATCGTCGAAGCAATGTTGGTGAAGCCGACTTTGTCTGCGTAGACAGGCGCAAACGCATAGTATGCCGCTAGGGGAATACAAATCAGAAACGATCCTACAATGAACACGGCAAAAGGTGGTTCGCGTAGCAGGCGTAATGCATCGAGCCCGAGGATCTCGCGTACCGAGATGGATTTGCCTTTTCCTGGCGGTGGCGTGTGAGGGAGTGTCATGCTGTATACAGCTAACAGAACCGCTGCGATCCCCGTTACATAAAATTGGACGGCGCGAAAATCTCCATTTTCGAAACCGCGGCTAACAACCCAATTTGCGACGATCCAGCCAATCGTGCCGAATACTCGGATGACTGGAAAATCCTTTTCTTGGTTTTGGATATTATGGAAGGCCAGGGTATTCGTCAGACCAAGGGTTGGCATATAAGCCAGCATGTGGATCAACAAGGCTCCGATAAAAATAGCTGGGCCTGCCGCGGCCGCGAACGGCGCCGCAAACATGGCTATTCCTCCTATCAAATGCATCGATGCAAGCACTCGTTCGGTTGCGAAAAACCTATCCGCGATCATGCCCAGGAAAAACGGCGAGATGATTGCAGCAATCGGACCGACCGTATAAGCCCAACTGACCTGGTCGAACATACCGTGGGCTTTCATATAATTGCCAACGGTTACATACCAAGCTCCCCAAACGAAGAACTGCAGGAACATCATCACCGACAAGCGGCTGCGAATGTACATCGAAGATCCCCAAAGTTTGGACCAGAATCAGAATAATAAAAAGAGTGCCAACGCGCACCCAAGTGATACAGCTACATCCGGCCCTTCAGCCCCTCGAGCAACGTAATCGCTCGGCCAATTTCCGCCTTTTGCCGCTCGGGCTCTTGCGGAATTTCGCGTTCGATCGTTAGCGGGCCATCGTAACCAATTCGTTCCAGAACCTTCAGGAAGCCCGCGAAATCGACGTCGCCTTCGCCTAACGGCGTTTCCGCCCCCCAGGTTTCGCCCGGCTTATCCGACCAGATCGCGTCTTTGCAGTGAACGCTGCGGACCCGAGAGCCTAGCTTCTCGAGCGCCGGCAACGGCTCGCCCGCACCGTAAAGAATCATGTTCGCGGGGTCGAAGTTCACGAACAGGTTGTCGCAAGCGGCATCGTCCAAAAAGCGAATGAGTACGTCCACCGGTTCTTGCCCGGTTTCGAGGTGGAGAGCCTGGCCATTGTTCTTCAGATGACTGCAAACGTCGCGAGTTACGTTGATCATCTCCTGGTAGTCGGGATCGCTCGGCTCGTGCGGCACGAAACCAAGGTGGACGCCCACGCGATCGACTCCCAAAGTGCGGGCGAAATCGGCAATCGCCTTCAACTCGGCAGTTCGCTCGGCGCGAACGTCTTTGGGAACAAGCCCCACTGTGCGCTGCACGGTAGGAATATCGTCGTAGCTTTCGCCTTCAAAACCTGCGAATACGACGCTGATTTGGATCCCCAGGTCCGAAAGCTGTTTGTTGAACTCGGCCGCTCGTGCCTCGGTCCGCGATTCGGCATGGGGCGAGTGCAAATGGACTGATTGCACTCCCAACTCATGAGCCACATCCAATCGAACGCCAAGCCCGGCGTCGATGCTCGCAAACACTCCGATCGGCCATTTATCTTTCGTCACGATTCGTTTTCCTCGGGCTAACTCAGGCAAGATTACATCGCCACCGATGCCGTGGCTTCCCAGAGTAGCAGAAACGAACCGCAGGGCCAAGAATTTGCCGCCGAAATCGCGGCTTCGGGCCCTGCTGACTCGCTCTCCATTTAGCGTGAGGCTCGAATATCCATATCGATGCGCGGCACTACGCGCTCGGCATCGTTCGAGAGCTCGAAATAAGAAGCCCGCTCGAACCCGAAACTCGACGCAATCAGATTGGTCGGAAAACTTTCGCACATTTGGTTAAATTCGCGCACGTTGCCATTGAAAAACCGGCGAGCGGCAGCGATGCGGTCTTCCGTATTGGCCAGCTCCTGCTGCAATGCGAGAAAGTGGACATCGGCCTTGAGCGACGGGTAGCCCTCGGCAACGGCAAACAGTTGCTTCATGCCAATTTGCAGTGCGGTTTCATCGGCCCCTTGGAGACTGGCCGAACTATGGTGAGCCATGGCTTTGTTACGCAAAGCCATGACCGACTCTAGCACTTCGCGCTCATGCCTGGCGTATCCTCGAACCGTTTCGACCAGATTCGGAATGAGATCGTAACGGCGTTTAAGCTCGACTTCGATGCCCGACCAACTCTCTCGAATATGCTGACGCAGGCGAATGAAACGATTGAAGTTGGCAATGAACCAAAACAGTGGCAGCAACACGAAAGCCGCCAGGATCGCGAAAAACAGCAATGGTTCCATACGCATTTTTCAATCGCTCTGCAACGAGGTAACCACATGCTTCGGCCACAACTCAAAAAAGCGGCCGGTCCAGGCCACGCAATCGGAGAACTGCGATGCCGACCATAACTGGTGGCTATCCGTAATGCAACATTGCCCGCATTCGATGTCGATGATTGGTTTACCGCTGGTCATGAGGAATTCAATCATGCGCGGATGGAGCACGTCGTAAGCAAACCGACGATTGGCACTGCTCACATGGAACCGTTTGTTAAACTGCGCCGATTCAAAATTGATATCGGGAAAACCGAATGCGCTGGCCAAGGAATCGAAAACGCCTTGCGGTCGAATCATAAGGTTAGGCGTCACACCATAGGGCAACTCAACAATGAGATAACTAAACCGATAGGTATGCTCGCGACGATCTTTGCCGGTGCCAGACGTTTGCTTGTAGTGAAAGTCGCCCATTTGCGCCGGGCATGCGCGGCCGCCAACCGTAATCGAGCCGCGCATCGTGTTGTAAGCATATCGCGACTCGCCGCGGCGAAAGACCTCGAACTGCGTGTAACGATTGTCGTGCGAATAATCGTACTCGGTAGAGAATTGCCAACCGAGCTCTTGGGCCATGGTAATTAACGCCGAAAGCCGTTGCTGCTGTTGCTGATAGGAATAGATTCCCACCACGACGATGAGCACGCCAAAAACGATGAACAACAGCACTGGCAAGGCCATACTCACGAATAGTCAACTCTCCCTGAAGTAAAAGCAAACCTCTCAGCAACGATTGTCTGCTTGCCGCGCATGTATTCGTCGGACGATACAAATTCTTGCCGATCCCCGAATCGATTTTCAAGAAGGATTGGCGGGCTGTCTTTAATATACCCACCAATAAAAAGCGGCTGAGATAGTATCTCAGCCGCTTCAAGAACGTGCTTGATAATCAGCAAAGACACAACTACGTCGTGGCCTCCCAAGAATACTTTTCTCGCCTCGGGCGCGATACTAGCTGGGCCGCTTGTTCGTCACCAATAAACTTCTCGGCATTTGGATCCCACTTGAGTTCCCGGCCCAGCATCAGTGCGATGTTGCACAAGTGGCACGTCGTCATGGTGCGATGGTGCGTCTCGACATCGGAAATCGGCTTGCCACGGCTGGCGATGCACTCGAAGAAGTTTCGCATGTGGTCGCCCGGTTGGCTGCCGTAGAGCTTCACCACTTCTTCATCGAGCTTCTTGTTTTCGTCGGCCGTGAGCTCCTCGACTGGCTTCCCCGTCAGTCGCTCACGATTGACGAAAATACGACCGTTCTCGCCCTCGAACAGAATACCGTTCGGGAAGTCGATTTTTGCCTCTGGACGGCGGTAGCGATCGCAAACATGCAGCACGGCACCATTTTCAAACTCGCAGTCCACTCCAAAATGCACCGGTGTCTGAAAGCCATTTTCCAGTGGTGATTTGCCGGCGAAGTAATTGATCCAATTAAAGTTTGCGGGCACCACGTTACCGAAGGTGGATTTGCCCGAAATCTTCACCGGCCCCGTGTTATCCAGGCCGAGCGCCCACTGGGCGATATCGATATGATGAGCGCCCCAGTCGGTCATTTTTCCGCCTGAGTAATCGTAGTACCAGCGGAACTCTTTACGGCGTTCGAGCGAGTAATCGGCCTCTTGAGCAGGGCCTACCCACATATCCCAATCGAGTCCCTCGGGCACAGCCGTGTTGGAAAAAGGTCCTTCCCCAGGCGAGCCGCCGATTGCCGCAAATGCGTTCACCTTTTTCCCAAGGCGACCGCTGCGAACGATTGCAATCGCCTTCAAAAACAACTGACCATTCTCGCTGCGCTGCTGTGTACCGACCTGGAATACACGCCCCGTCTCCTTGACCGCATCGCGGACCAAAAAGCCTTCCTCGATCGTGAGCGTAAGCGGTTTCTCGCAGTACACGTCACAACCGGCCCGAAGCGCCGCCACCGAAATCGGCACATGCCAATGATCCGGCGTACCGATGGTCACGATGTCTGGCTTCTCACGTTCGAGCAGTTCGCGATAGTCAACGTATTTCTTCAGTTTGCCTTCGAAGCCCCGGTTGAATTCGTCCATGTGGACGGAGTCGACATCGCAAACCGCGATCATCCGCGCATGCTGAGCCGCCCGACGTGCAACGCCGCCGCCTTGAGAAAACGCGCCCCGGCTGCCGCCGACACCGATCGCCGCCACCGTAAGCTGGCTGTTCACATCGGCCCGCGCGCGCGATGCCGTGAATGAAAACGGCACAGAAGCGATCGCACCGGCCGCTGCCGTGTACTTGAGAAACTCACGTCGATTCGATTTCATCTCATCTCCCACAAAAGACAGGCAACGCTTAGGAACGCCTCAATAATAACTTTCTCATTTTCATGAATAACCACAGAGACACCGAGGTCTTGCAGAATTCAGGATGATGGATGCGGGGGACAGGGTATTTATTGAATGCCTTGGCCCTGCTCCCCGCCTCCACCATCCTGAATCCTAATCTTCGCGAACGACCGGGCAAACGATCCATGTCACTCGTTTGTTACTTGATACACACACGTTTGCGTATAAGTTTCGCCTGGCCGGAGCACGGCATTGGGGAAATTCGATTGGTTCACCGAATTCGGATAATGCTGCGTCTCCAGGCAAAAGCCGCTGCGATAAGCATAGGGCTTTCCGTCCTTGCCTTTGACGCCATCAAGAAAATTTCCGCCATAAAATTGCACGCCCGGCTCGGTCGTATAAACTTTCAATACCCGGCCCGACTTAGGCTCGCGCACCGTGGCAGCGAGGGCAAGGTCGCCATCCTGGTTATTTAGCACGAAATTGTGGTCGTAACCCTTTCCTGGCTTATCGTTAAGCTGGTCCACTCGCTCGCCAATTTTACGAAACTCACGAAAGTCGAGCGGCGTTCCAGATACAGCAGCGATCTCACCGCTCGGAATCAGCACGTCGTCGATCGGCGTGTAATGGTCGGCTTCGAGTTTTAGCTCGTGGTCGAGAATCGTATCGGCTCCCGCGCCCGATAAGTTGAAGTAAGTGTGATTCGTCAGATTGATCGGCGTGGCTTTATCTGTCGTTGCTTCGTAGTCGATCTTAAGCTCGTTCTTATCTGTAAGCGTATAGGTAACTTTAGTCGTTAGCTCGCCAGGGAAACCTTCTTCGCCGTCGGGGCTCACGTAAGTGAATACGACGCCCTGCCCTTCTTGATTCTCAAACGGCTTGCCGTCCCATACTACTTTATCGAGGCTTCGCTTCACACCGCCATGCAGCGTGTTGGGCCCGTCGTTCTTTGGAAGTTGATACTCTTTGCCGTCGATTGTGAATTTACCACCGGCAATACGATTGGCAACGCGGCCTGTTGTTGCACCGAAGTAGCCGTTACCCTTCGACTCGTAACCGGCAACGTCGTCGAAACCGAACACCACATCCGTTTTCTTGCCGTCCTTACCCGGCACAAGCCATTCGGTAAGGGTCGCGCCCCGCGAAATCAACTTCACGATCGCGCCGTCAGCGTTGGTCAGCGTGTATTGTTTTACGGCAACACCGTCTGCCGTTTTGCCAAAATCGGTCACCTTTACCTCCGCCAAAGAACTTCCTGCCATCGCTCCAACCGTGGTCGCAACGACCATTGCTCGAACGACCAACCGACCAACCAAGACACGTCGAAATATCCGCCCGCAGTACATAGTGGTATATCCTCGTAAAACGTCACGCCGAACCGTTCGTGACGGACAGGTGGAATCGTTAAAGAAACCTTGCAGACTGAGGCAATGATAACAACAAAACAGCCCCCCTTCCACTCTGCGCCACCCCAGCGAACCGGGCCGTCCTCGGCCCCGTTCTTCACTATTTCCTCCTTGATAAACACCTTTCACCAGTGGAACGCACCACCGCAGACCGCCTTCTCGCCAAGCAGCCATTATAGCCCTCCCCCCACTTCCAAGTTATGATGCGCGTTCGGTTTCCGTACGATTCCCTCGACGCGATACAGGCCTCGCACTATGAATTCACACCGCTGCTTTGCCATCAATTTTTCTGTCGCCTTGTTTCTCGCTCTGAATTGCTTCAACACACTCATGGCCGACGAACCACGAACCATCGGAAGCATCGAACGACTCGCCCCGGCCATCGATAAACTCATCCCGGCCGATGCCAAAATTGAAGTCCTCGGCGAGGGCTATGCATGGAGCGAAGGCCCCGTTTGGATTCCTAGCCAAAAATTTCTTCTTTTCTCCGATATCCCCAACAATCGAATCATGAAGTGGGACGCCAAATCGGGCGTTACCGAATACATCAAGCCCGCCGGCTACACCGGCAGCAACCCACGCGGCGGCGAATCCGGCTCCAACGGCCTGACAATCGATCGTGAAGGCCGCCTCATCCTCTGCCAACATGGCGATCGCCGTATCGCGCGACTCGAATCCGAGTGGGGTGCCTCAACACCCAAGTACGCAACCATCGCCGATCGCTTCGAAGGCAAACGATTCAACAGCCCGAACGATGCCATCGTCCATTCCAGCGGGGCAATTTACTTCACCGATCCACCTTACGGCCTGGAAAAAAACATGGAAGACCCAGCCAAGGAACTTGATTTCCAAGGCGTTTACCGTGTCACGCCCGATGGCAAAGTCACGCTACTCACGAAAGAAGTCGAGCGGCCGAACGGGATCGCCTTCTCGCCAGACGAAAAAACTCTCTACATTGCCAACTCCCACGGACCGCGCCCGGTAATCCTCGCGTTCGACGTGAAAGAAGATGGCACACTCGGCGACAACCGCGTTTTCTTCGATGCCCGCACTCTTGACAAGGAGCTAGAGGGCGCTTGCGACGGACTGACCGTGGACAAAGAAGGAAACGTGTTCGCAACCACTCCGGGTGGCGTCACTGTTCTTTCGCCCGACGGCAAACGGCTTGGCACCATCCTCACCACAAAACGCACCGCGAACTGCGAATTTGGAGACGATGGTAAAACCCTCTTCATGACCGCCGACGACCTACTCCTACGCATCCCCCTCTCCACCACCGGCATCAACTTCTAAAACCACTGTAATTAGCCCCTCCGAGGCCGGCCTTCCGCCTGCTAGCCACTTACGACTTACGCCTTTCTCCTAACGCCTTTCTCCAATGAAAGCCCTCCTTCTAACCAGCTACGGCAAACTCGAGCTAGCGCAGATCGACCAGCCCAAGCTTGCCGAGAACGACGTGCTTGTTCGCGTTGCCGCCTGTGGAATTTGTGGCAGCGATGTGCATGGCTACGACGGTACCAGCGGGCGACGCATCCCGCCGATCGTCATGGGCCACGAAGCGGCTGGCACTGTTGCCGAGGTTGGTTCTGCCGTAACCGGTGCCCGCGTGGACGATCGCGTTACGTTCGACTCCACGATTTATTGCGGCCAGTGCGATGCGTGCCGCCGCGGGCAAATAAACCTTTGCCCCAATCGCCGCGTGCTTGGTGTGTCGTGTGCCGATTATCGTCAGTACGGTGCGTTCGCCGAATTCGTGGCCGTCCCGCAACACATTCTCTACACTCTGCCGGTCGAAGTTACGTTCGAGCAGGCCACCATGATCGAACCCATTGCAATCGCGCTTCATGCCGTGGCTCGACTGAACGTATCCCCCGGCGAGCGTGCGGTGGTTGTCGGCAGTGGCATGATTGGCTTGTTGACGGTGGCCGCGCTTCGCATCGCCGGTTGCAGCGAGATCACTGCTATCGACCTCGATGATTCACGCCTCGCGCTCGCCCAACAAATGGGCGCTACGCGAACGCTGAATCCCAAGAACACCGATGTGGTTGCAGGCATTCTGCAATCCACTGGCGGTGTGGGCCTCGATATCGCCGTGGAAGCCGTCGGCAACGCCCCCGCGTTCAAAACGGCCATCGCCGCTGTGCGACGTGGCGGACGCGTGGCCCTCATTGGCAACTTAGCCGCCGAAGTGCCGTTCCCGCTGCAATCGGTCGTCACCCGCGAGCTAACGCTTGTCGCCAGTTGCGCCTCCGCTGGCGAATATCCCCGGGCGCTCGAACTGTTAGCCAACGGACAAATCGATGTCACGCCGCTGATCACGGCCGTCGCCCCGCTCGATGAAGGCCAACAATGGTTCGACCGCCTCCACGCCGCCGAGCCTGGCCTCATGAAGGTGATTCTTAAACCATGATAAGGCGTTGGGCTTTGGGCATTAGGCGATAAGTCATAAGTCGCAAGTTTTTTGTTGTTTGTTCCCCGTTCCGCATTCCCCGTTCCCCGTTCAAAATGCCTTCTCCTTTCGATCTCACTGGTAAAAAAGCACTCGTCACTGGGGCCAGCCGTGGCCTTGGCCAACAGTTTGCTCGCGCGCTCGCTGGCGCGGGTGCCGATGTCGCCATCACCAGCCGCACTCGCGATTCCCTCGAAACCACCGCGAAAGAAATCGAATCGCTCGGTCGCCAAGCGGCTCGTGTCGAACTCGATATCCGCGATGAAGCAAGCATTAAACACGCTGTCGATGATGCCATCACGCAACTCGGCCACCTCGACATCCTTATCAACAACGCCGGCTGCAACATTCGCAAGCCGGCCGTCGATGTCTCCTGGGAAGATTGGAACACAATCCTCGACACCAACCTGCGCGGCACGTTCTTCGTTGCCCAGGCCGTGGCCAAGCACATGATCCCACGCAAATACGGCCGCATGGTCAACATCGGTTCTGTAACTTGCGTTGCCGGCTACGCGGGCCTCGGCCCTTACGGCGCAAGTCGCGGCGGTGTGAAGCAACTCACCATGAGCCTTGCGCACGATTGGGGTTCGCATGGAATTACCGTGAACTGCCTTGCTCCTGGTTGGTTCAAAACGGCGCAAAACCGTGCTCTCTACGAAGATCCAGGTTGGGTCGAATACTTGTGCGAACGCATCCCGCTCGGCCGCCCCGGTTCTCCCGGCGACCTCGACGGCGCTCTGCTGCTACTCGCGTCCGACGCCAGCCAATACATCACCGGCCAAACTCTGCTGGTCGACGGCGGTGTCTCGGTCGGTGCCGTTCGCGCACTGCCGAAATCCAACTAAGGGATGACTCAGAAATAACTTCAGCAGATGGAATTCACCGCAGAGGCACCGAGGGCACGGAGATTTTGGAAGAAGTTTTGAACACTGATCCACACTAATAATCACTAATCGAGCGCGGCAACATCCCAGATATAAATCTCTGAATTCCGATCGATATCAGCGACGATTAGCGTTCCAAAAAAACTTTCGCAACTATCCTTTGTGCCTCTGTGGTCCAAAATCACTCATCCAAATCCTCCGTGCCCTCGGTGTCTCTGTGGGTATTCTGAAAATCGGGAAGTTATTATTGAGGCGTTCCTAATCCGCCGCTCGCGGCTTGGCGTCCTTACGCTCATCACGCTCGACCTTCACCCCACGCAACTCAAAGTCATCGAAGTTGCCATGGTCGTCGAATGTTCCGATGCCCACCTGCCCCCAAGTGAAGGTCTTGTCACGCGCCGTCATGAACGGCCGTTCCATATCGTCGAAGTACACCTTCATGCTTCCGTCGGTCACATCGCGAGTCACTCGTAACGTATGCCAACCGTCTGTCCATGGCGTGCCCTTCGCCTGATCGACGGTAATCATTTTCCGATCGGCACCGTTCACGATGAATATCTGGCAAGCGTGCGGATCAGGCTTCGCGCCAAAGTGAACGTAATAAAAATGCGCCGGATCCTGATACCCCCAGAAGATGCACAGGTCGCGATGCGGCCCGGCCGTCTTATGCGTGTTCTGCCCGCGCACAGTCAGCTCGAAATCGCTGACCACTACATCCTTTAGCAACGCCACGCTATGCGGGCTTCTAAACGGCGGCTGATACTTGCTCTTTCCCGTCACCCGCAGCGCCTTGCCGCCGCCTTCGACATCCACGATCTTCCAAACAGATTCCTTGAGCTTGGCATCCGATGGCTGCCATCGCCCCATGCCTTTTTCAAAATCTTCTTGAACCAGCACGGGAAGTTGATCGCCCGCGCCCGCTGCAGGGCACGCTTGCGCCATAAACGACAAAGAGCAGACAACGATTGCCAGTAGATTCCAGTTGGTCATAAAAACTCCAATGCGATGCCGCTACATAATCAGTCAGGGTTTCATCCTACACAAACGGGGCGGAGTTTACCGCCACGCGGGCAGCATCTGCCAACGTCGTATTTTACCCGTTGCGTCACATCCCTCTTAACAATTCCCAAGTTATAGCTTCCCTAGCCAAAACTATCTGTTACATTTTAGGCGCGGAAGTTGCTACATCGGCAGATCGTAAACCTCCCCACTTCTCGGTATTTTGTAGGAGACTTTGGAAATGTTGAATATTATCGGATGGATTATCTTCGGTTTCGTCGTCGGCGTACTCGCTCGCTTGTTGAAGCCCGGCCCACAACCCATGGGCATGCTCATGACGATCCTTCTCGGCGTGGGCGGCTCATTCTTCGGCGGCACGCTTGCTAACCTCATTCAAGGCGGCTCTCTCTTCGAAGGCCGCACCGTCGGCTGGATCGGCTCCATCCTCGGTGCAATTCTGCTCCTGGTCATCCACGGAATGGTCAGCAAACGAGACAAAACGATTTCCTAAATTATCGGGGTTTGCCCGTAGATGCGCT
>CAZTWS010000108.1:0-4339 GCA_964618225.1 uncultured Planctomycetaceae bacterium | reverse complement strand
CGTAAGACCCTGACCTCTTTCCTCTAACCTCGCTCTTGACATCTACTGGTCAACCAGTAGAATCGGGCTCATTAATACTGGCCGACCCGTAGGAGCGATGCCATGCCGCCCGATGTGCCGACGGACCGTGAATTAGAGGCCCTCAAGATTCTCTGGGACCGTGGCGAAACCACGGTTCGCGATCTGGCCGACGCCATGAATGCCGGCATCAAAACATCCGGCGACAAACTCGCTTACACCACGGTCCTTAGCCTGCTGCAAGTGATGGAGCAAAAGGGCCTTGCCCGCCATCGGCGCGAAGGTAAGGCCTATGTCTATCTGCCGCTTGTCGAACGGCAAAGCACGTTCCGCCAACTGGCCGACGGCTTTCTCCACCGCGTGTTCGACGGCGCGCTTAGCGAATACCTCGTCCACGCCCTCGAAGCCAAACGATTGTCGCCCTCCGAGCTCGATGAACTAGACGCCATGCTCGCCGCCGCTCGCGAACGGACTCAAAAACGTGGCCGTAAAGGAGGTCAAAAATGACATCTCTTCTCTCATCATTCTCGCATTGGTTGCTCGATGTTTACCTCCTCAGTTCGCTGCTTCTCGTGTTGGCCATGACGGCGCTACTTGCCACGAAACAACCGGCCAAACGGCGCGTCGTCACGCACTCCACGCTCGTCGGCCTCATTTTGCTGACGACACTCTGCGCCCTCCCCGGCTGGTCGCTCATCAGTCTCGCCTCGCGACCCGCTCCCATAGAACAACCTCGTTCGCTTCCGACTAACACGGCAACCACTTTGCCGGTCCCTCTCGAAAGCATTTCTCCACTTCCCATCGTTACGCATGAGCCGGTGCTCCCCATTGAAACTGTACCGCAACAAACCACGCCGGCCACCACTCCCTTCACAATTCCCTCCATCCCCTGGGCTGCGCTCGCGGTTCTTGTCTGGATCAGCGGCAACCTCCTCATCGCCACCCGCCTCGCTCTGGGCTGGTACGCCGCCCGCTGCCTGCTCCGTCGATCACAACTAGCACCGCCGACGCTTCACATGCTGCTGCAAGAATTTCTACCCCCTTCGGCAAAACGCATTTCGCCCGAGCTGCGCACGTCGGAACAAATCGACGTTGCCGTCGCGCTCGGCCTCACGCGCCCAACCATCCTTCTCCCGGCAAGCTGGCTCGCCACGCAATCGCAAGAGGAACTTCGCACGGTGCTCGCCCACGAGGCGGCCCACCTTCGCAGCCGCGACCTCCACTGGCTCGCAACCAGCCGCGTGCTAGCCATATTGCTTTGGGCGCAACCGCTGTTCTGGTTCGTGTGCCGCCGTATGCGGCTCGACCAAGAACTGCTGGCCGACGCCGCGGCTGCGGAGTTGACCAGCCGCCAACACTACGCCGAAAAACTGGTCGCACTCGCCCACCAAGTTCGCCCGCGCAATTCGCTCCACTTGTCCACGGCCGTCGGCTTGTGGGAAGGCCCCTCGCAGCTCCGCCGCCGCATCGCCATCCTGCTCGACGATCGCTTCGCCATCCTGCGCACGTGCCCGAACCGCTGGCGGCTTAGCGCAACGGTTCTGGCACTGTGTACCACGGTCGTCCTTTCACTCATCACGTTCGAGCAAATTACGCCGGCTAAAGCCGCTCCCCAGAAGGAAGAAAAGAAAACAACCGAGACAGTGAAACCGGCCGCCGACTCGGCCAAACCTGCTGAAAAGCCGCCGATTCCGATGGTCACGGTTTCGGTCCGCATCGTCGATGAAGAGGGCAAGCCGATTGAAGGGGTTACGATCGAGCAGCACAGTTATCAAAAAACGGATGCGACGGCGAACATTGAACCCGCCACTCCCAGCAACGCACAAGGCGTGGCAAAGTTTCCTTACCCGAAGTTTGCGACAGAGCGACTTGGAGTCAAAGACGTATATGTCACCGTTCGTCATCCGGAATTTGTCACCGCGCAGCAAAATGTAAATATCTTTGGCAAGCCGTCTGAAATCACGCTCAAGCGTGGCGGAACCATCGATCTGCACGCCCACACTACGAGCAATTCCGAGCCTGTTTTTCCTGTCTATGCCATCGTTCCGCGGCATGGGTTGCTTTCTCCGTGGATAAAATCCGCCGACGGCAGCACGCAGTCGCCCCAACTCCCGGCAGACGAGCAGTCGCACCGATTCGCCTACTTTCCCGATGGAGGCCCAGCACTTTTTAGCGATGCAATCCAGGTCTCTGTCGTTGCTGGCCAATCGACACCGCTCAAAGTAGAACTACGCCCTGGGATGCGTATTGAAGGCACGATCGACCCGCAAGTGCCTCGACCGGTTCGCGACGGTCGCGTGATGCTCTCGATGGTGATTCCAGATGAGAACGGCTGGGCCGATTGGACAACGGTTGCGGAAGACGGTTCGTTTGTGTTTGAATCCCTGCCGCCAATTGAACAAGCCGAATTCTACTTCGCCGCAGTTTGCGATGGCTTTGTTTCCCAAATCAACGAAGACTCCGAGGCAGCGGGAATGATGACCTCGGTAAAACTCAAGAAGCAGGACGTCACGAAGCCGTTCACGCTACCCATGTCTCCTGCCGCTCATGCGCTGGTGATAACTCGCGACCATCGAAACAAACCAATTCCCGGCGTAAAAGTTGTTGTTCAACCTGGGATGCTGGTGATCAATGGCACTTCAGGTTTCGGTTATCTTACGAGCACTAAAAAAACTCTCACCACGGAGAGTGGCATTCCCGCGTTCAATGAAGAAACATTCCTCTACCAGGCAGTTACGAATGACGAGGGTGAAGCCGAAATCCGCAATCTGCCACCGTTCCGTACCTATGTGGTCGCATACCACGAAGAGTATGAACTTCCGGCGAACCCGTTATTTGGAGTTCCGATTCCTCTTGCCGACCTCCGTCTCGAAGCGGGCAAAACCTCCCGCCGCGTGTTGACCATGCTGCGCACCCAACCGATTGCCGATAATCCTGCCGTTGGCAACGCTGCCGCGCTGGCTCCGGTCATCGCGAGTTCCCCAGATCAAAAGGAAAACGAACCCTGGGAACACGGGCGTCACGAGCTTGTACCGATTCTCGGACCGCTCACCTCGGGTGGTCCGCCGGTCGCTTTGGATCCGCCGAGCGATGATGAGGTGATGCGTGCTTTGGAGAAAATAGACGCTCGTGAAGGCGGCGCACGATTTGTGGGAGGCCGCACGCGTGAAAATGTGCGCATCGTGAAGGAGAAGATTGCCGACTACGTGGATCCGCCGCGTGTGTATCCGCTTATAGGTCCGGCTCAACAGTACCATGCTCACTACAAATGCACGGTGTACTACGATGAACACCGCCGCGTGGGCGGGCAGCCGATTATGCGTCCAGACGTCGAAGAAGTGATCTACATCGACCACAACCACTTGCACATGGTGGATGATGCAAACACGGAGGCAGACGCTCCACTGCCGCAAACGGCGCAACCGAATAAGTCGCCGGATGCTAAGACTTCTGACGAAGCTTCATCGCCAGCGAAGTCTGCTGCGGCTGCTGATAGGGTCGTGGGCACTGTGTACGCCAAGAACGTTACCGCAAAGGACATTGGCCTCGTCACACCAATCGATTCGACCATGCAATTCGACGCGCGCGACAAACCGCAATGGGAGTTGATGGGGCGTATTGCGACTCGCTTCGGAAAGCCGGTTCTCGATCGATTCGTCGATGAGCAAAAAATAGAAGTGACTGACGATGAGGTCCAACAGTTCCAGAAAAACACGGCCGAAGCCCGCAAAAAGCAAGTGCGGGAAAACGAAGAGCGATTGAAGAACTTGAAGACGGAGTTGGCTAAAGACGACCTGAGTGACACTCAGCGTAAACTATTGCAGAAACAGCAGCAAACCCTGGAAAAGACCGTGGCGATACAGGACGAGCAAAAAACGCTCCTAACGCCCGATGGCATCGCTCGCCAACTAATCCACAACTGGAAGATCGAGCGAGAGTTGCATCGCAAGTACGGCGGTCGTGTCATCTTTCAGCAGTTTGGCTTGGAAGCCCTCGATGGCCGACGCAAGCTTTATGAAGAGGCTGAGAAGAACGGAAACCTGACATTCAACGACCCCGGCGTCCGGCACCTGTTCTACTATTACTCAACCCAGCTCAAACACACGACCATTGATGAGGATGCTTTAGAAAAGCCTTGGTTTTTTGGGGAAGCTCCGATGGCCCAGTAATCACTTTTGTGAGATATCAACCTATATTTCCAAATCACCATCCAATGCGGAAACTTGCCAGCCCAACTAAGTTGAAGGAACACTAATCGCCGCTAATTGGCCTTGTAAAGTTTTTTGTGTCACGCCATCAGGGCATGTTATTTGCTAGGCTA
>CAZTWS010000107.1:0-17527 GCA_964618225.1 uncultured Planctomycetaceae bacterium | reverse complement strand
GGAGCGCCGATGCGAAGTCGTTGGCTCAGTGCGCGCGCATCATTCTTTTTTATCCCGTTGTCACCATTCCCTGGAGACGTCAATAAATGTAAGAAAACAAATACAGCGAAACACAACCTAGTGTTCTGTCAGTCTTGATTTGATGGGTGGCATGCTTTCACGCGATAGCGGGTAAGCATGCCTACGCCCAGAAGGCGAAGGCATGCCACCCAGCAAATGACCATGGACAGAACACTAGATAGAATGGTTTCGGGAACCATTTTTGGTTCACAACACAAGCGGCCTGGAGCAAACGCCCCAGAACCCGTTGCGCTCTTTGACAACCCACCCACTTATTTAGCGGCGGAGCTCGCTCCGCGCTCCTTTTGTAGTCATCTCGCTCCGCGAGATGAATCTCCGCTCGCGGAGCGAGCGGCCTACACTTTTGGCAAAGTGACACACTCCCGAAAAATCGGTTCGGCGGTAAATTATTCCGAAATCGTTTCGCCGCCGGCGCGGGTGGCTTTGGCCCGCCAAACGAACAGGTCGATGTCGTCGTTCACGGTTTGGATCGAGCCATCGACATGCGTGACATTCACGCCGCCCGAGTGGAAACTGCGCGAAGTGATGATCGCATACGTGGGGCTGCCGCCGGGCCAATCTTTGCCTTCTTGCCAGGAGTTGTAGTCGGCATCGAGGGTTTCGCCGCCATTCACGTATTTGACGAACGTATTGGGGGGCATCGTAGCGGTGAAGCCAGAGTGATGCACGCGACCATCGGGCCATTCGGTGTGGCCCGTGTTTTTATACTCGCTGCCGGAAGCGACGATGGTTGCGGCTGCGTCGGCTGTCGCAGGCGGAGTCGTAGACGGCGATCCGCCGTTGCGCGTGTAATGGGTCCAGGCCTTCACTTCCGCGGCAAGGAGCGTTTTGCTGGTGCCATCGCTCACTTTGGCTATCTTCAAATGACTGTTAGGGTAGAACACGCCGTCGCCGCCTTTGTTGGTCGCGGGATCGTACACGAACCAGGTTCCCATGTTGAACGCATAAGTGGTTGCAAACAGCAGCGCCTTGCCGGCACCAGGATCGCGCACTTCGGCCGCAGGACCATCGCTCGGGCACGAGTAGACGGGAATGCGCAAGCCGCTGATGGCTTGCTGGTTGTCCCATGCCACGTTGATATTCACGAGGTTGCTGAGCGATTCTTCTTCGAGGTAGCTAAGAATATGGCCGTGTACGCCCCAGGCACCATTGTTGGCACCGGTCATGGTCGATTGGTTGATGATCACGCTCGGCGGCAGGCACTTCTTGGACGACTCGTAGTTGAGCACCGCGAGCCCTAATTGCTTGAGGTTGTTTTTGCATTGGCTCCTACGCGCGGCTTCGCGAGCCGCTTGAATCGCCGGGAGCAGCAGTGCCACCAAGATGCCGATGATGGCGATCACCACGAGCAGTTCGACCAGAGTAAAGCCTGTGGCTCGTTTAGTGGAACGATGAAAAGTCATTCTGAAAATCCTTTTTGTGCTTGGCCAGAGAATGATTGGGGTGCGACGAATGGCTACACGCCGAGACAAACAACCGCGCCGCCAAGCGGGCCCCATTGCAGCCTATTCGAGTGGTCGCGTTATTGAACCAGACTTACAGGAGTTCGTAAGTGGCTTATGAAAAGATTCCCTAAAGAAGGCCTACCAGCGCTCAATGAATCGACACGAACGCTGACTGGCTCGACACCCCGCGGGTTGAGGCCCGTTTATCGCGTCAAACGCGAGAGCTTCGCCGTCTTCTGGGATCCCGGAAGCAGAACCCCAGGACGCTTAAGCATATTAGCACGGCACTACTCGGCTCAGGCACTGCGCCCCCGGCACCACTGATGACCCGGCCAAAATTAGTGCGCCATAGAGAGTAGCTACCATCGGCAACACCTTTACGCCACAGCACATAGTCGGCGGCATCGACGCGGCCGTTGTTGTTGAAATCGCCGCTGGGCGGGGCAAGCTGCGGAAGCGTGGCCCAACCCACATCGCGCAGCGCGGCCACATCGACATTCGTGAACTCGAAGCGGCGAAGTGTACCTGTGAAGTTGGCCGTAGGCTCCATGATCAAGTCTTGGAGATTGCTGGAACCGACTGTCCCTACAAGATTGGGATTGCCGTTGAGAAAGATGCGCGAATCGTAAACACCATCCTGGAAATGGCGGTCCCCTGAGAGGTTGAACGAGGTAAGCGATGCACTGTTATCGGCATTGTAAGCTTGAAGCGCGTTGGTGCCGTAGAATTGATTACCCACCATCTTATTGGTCCAATCAAGCCAAGTCGTGGAAAGGCCGAGGGCATGGCCAATTTCGTGGAGGGCGATGCTGTAGAAATCCACCGTGCCATTGGGGGCAGCGGTAAGATGGTTGTAGTGCCAGTTAGTGCTGCCATCGTTATCGAACGAAATGGCACCGCCCCATACGGGCAGATTATTGACGCTGCCCGTGGAACGAAAGCCGCGATTGGTGTGCGAAGTGCCGCTAGTAAATACATTCGTAAAATTTGTGCCCGTCGCGGTGCCGCCGATGGCAGCCGAGGTGAGCGAACGACCCCCCGCGTAAAGAATCCACTCGTTGGCGGCAATCGACCAGGGGCCACGGTATTCATTGGCGGGAGGTGCTCCGGCAAGTGTGACCAGCGCGTCGTTGCTGGAACTGGTTGCCGGGCTAACTTCGAAGCTTGCTCCGGTACCCGGATGGGTAAAACCAATGCGGGCATCTGTGGAATCGTTCGCAAATGTCACTCCGAACAGAGAGCTCGTGATGATCGAGCTTAACCGCGTTGCGGCAGCTTCCACTGCATCACGCTTCTGCTGGGTGTTAAAGAAGTTGTTCGTGTCGTAGCGGTAATCGACCGTGATATTGATGGCCGAGGCTGGGAATACGATCGCGAATACAAGCAAAGCGCAGCACAGGCCCGTGAGGAGAGCGCGAATTCGCCAATACCAGCGAGCGTGAAGGTTCATGGCACGGCCCTGCAACATTAAAAGGCGGCTAACCGAGGCCTCTTCATTGTATCAGGCTTTGCAAATGCCGCAGGAAAAGCGTAAAACCACGAAAAATCGGCCGAGGTGCTGCTACTCTAAAAATACAAAGGGGAGCCGCTGTCGGCTCCCCTTTGCGTCAAGTCAGCTTGTGCGATCCTTCGCACCCCGGTCTTCAAAACTCCGGCCTCAGAGAGGCCGGCTAGCGGGACCGGTCGCAAACTCCCTTATTACTACTTGATAAACAACATTTCCTGGTAGGTAGGCAGAGGCCACAGATCGTCGGCCACCCAGCCTTCCAATTCGTCGGCGTACTTGCGAACCATCGACATGGCCGGCAGCAGGTCGCTCGCACAGTATTGAGCGGCCTTGAGTATGCCGCCGTCGTGCGACACCTTGCTCAATGCCATGCTCAGCACCGAGATGCTGTCCTGCAGGTTCTTGACCAGTTCGGTGACTTTGTCGAGCGTATCGGTATCGAATTCGTAACCGACCAGCTTGAGGTTGACACAGGTCGAGGCCAATTCACTTTGGTAGCGGATAGCGGCCGGGAAGATCATGGTCTTGGCCATCTCAAGCGTGAGATTGGCTTCGCTGTAGACCGTTTTGCAGTACTGTTCGAGATAGATCTCGAGGCGGCTTTCGAGCTCGCGCTCGCTCAGCACGTTGTACTTGGCGAACAGTTCCTTGATTTCCTTGGTTTCGAGCACAGGAATCGCATCGACCGAAGTCTTCAAGTTCAAGAGACCACGCTTCGCGGCCTCTTGATGCCAAGCATCGCTGTAGCCGTCTCCGTTGAAGATGATCGGGCTGGCTTCGCCGATGATTTCGGTGAGCAGCTTTTGCACAGCGGCATGGAGCTTGCTCGGGTCACCACCAGTGGCTTTTTCGAGCTCGGTCGCACAGTAGTCGAGCGACTCGGCCACAATCGTGTTCATTGCCACGAGCGGGCCGGCGATCGATTGATTGGAACCGACGGCGCGGAACTCGAACCGGTTGCCGGTGAAGGCAAACGGGCTGGTGCGGTTACGATCACCCGCATCCTTGGGCATTGGCGGAAGTACATCGACACCGACTTCCATGAGGCCCTTCTTAAGCGACGAATTCGCACCACCCTTCTTGATCTGCTCGAACACATCGGTGAGCTGGTCACCGAGGAAGATCGAGATGATCGCGGGCGGAGCTTCGTTCGCGCCAAGGCGATGGTCGTTGCCGGCGGTGGCTACCACCGCGCGAAGCAGGCCTTGGTACTTCTTCACAGCACGAATAACGGCCGCGCAGAACACGAGAAACTGGGCATTTTCGTGCGGCGTGTCGCCCGGGTCGAGCAAGTTGCCTTGCGAAACACTACCGAGCGCCCAGTTCACGTGCTTGCCCGAGCCGTTGATGCCGGCAAACGGCTTTTCGTGCGTAAGGCACGACATGCCATACTTTTCGGCCACGCGGCGAAGCGTGATCATAATGAGCTGCTGGTGATCGTTGGCGAGGTTGGCCGACTCGAACACCGGAGCAATTTCATACTGGGCCGGTGCCACTTCGTTGTGACGAGTTTTTACCGGAATGCCCAACTTGAAAAGCTCGCGTTCAACTTCGAGCATGAAAGCCAGAACACGTTCCGGAATCGCGCCGAAATAGTGATCCTCGAACTCCTGACCTTTTGGCGGCTTCGCGCCAAACAACGTACGACCAGCGGTCAGCAGGTCGGGACGAGCGAAGAAGAAGTGACGATCGACCAGGAAATACTCCTGCTCGGGGCCAGCCGTCGAGGCGACAAACGCGCCGTCGGTTTTGCCGAACAGCTTGAGCACGCGCTGGGCTTGCTTGTTCAACGCTTGCATCGAACGCAACAGCGGCGTCTTCTTGTCGAGTGCTTCGCCGGTCCACGAAACGAACGCGGTGGGAATGCACAGCGTGGTGCCGTTCGGGTTCTCGAGGATGTAAGCGGGGCTAGTGACGTCCCACACCGTGTAACCGCGAGCTTCGAACGTAGCGCGGATACCGCCGGTGGGGAAACTCGAGCCGTCTGGCTCACCTTGAATGAGCTGCTTACCGGTGAATTCGGCAATCGCGCCGCCATCGCCATCGGGCGTAAGAAAGCTATCGTGCTTTTCGGCCGTTTGCCCGGTGAGTGGGTAGAATACGTGGGCGTAATGCGTGGCCCCCTTTTCGATCGCCCAATCCTTCATGGCCGAGGCCACGACATCGGCAACAGCCGGATCGAGCTTTTCGCCCGACTCGATCGTACTCAGAAGCGCTTTGTAGATCGGCTTCGGAAGGCGTGCCTTCATGACCGACTTGCCGAAAACGTTTGCTCCGAACAGTTCCGAGGTGGGCGTTTCGATAAAATTCAGCGGCTCTGAAATTGGCTTGTAATTGGTGACTGCCGAGATGGCGGCCATACGAGCCGAGCTGCCTGCAAAACCATTTCCGCCTATGGCTGCCGCAGATCCGCTTGTCATGGTCGACTTCGCGCCCGAACGAGTAACAGTACTCACAGTGAATCCTCTCCCCGGGGTCATCCCGGACCGAAAAATGTAGGTACCAGGCCGGGCCCAGAAGGGGGGGGCACGACCGTTTGCCAAACTCCGTGGCAGAAATTGCGGCCTGTCCGTTGGCCGCAACTTATTCGGTAAAAGCAAGTGGTGTACCGCAACCATGCAACCAGCCAGACATGCGGATTTCCCGGTGTTTTTGCACTTTGACCGTCCGCCAGGCCATAACTTCGTAGCTAGATCGCATAGTTGGCAGGCACGAGGTGCCAAAAAACCGGGCGGCTGACCGCAGGGCGGCTTGCACTTCCGGCCCCGCAGTTACCGGGTTTTACAACTATAAAAGTCGACTGATCTGGATTATTTCCAAGGCCGTGGTAGCAGTGGATGGGGTGGCATACTTTCACGCGTAGCGGGTAAGCATGCCTACGCCCGGAAGGCGAAGGCATGCCACCCCATCATACTCTTTTAAGACTGATAGACTACTAAACGCGACTTAACAATGCTCAGTCCTGGCTCGGAACTACAGTGCGCTGCCGCCCGTTTCGCCCGTGCGGATGCGGATCACATCCTGCAAATCGGAGACGAAAATTTTACCGTCGCCGATCTGGCCCGTTTGGGCCGCTTTGCTGATGGCATCCAGGGCCGCCGCGAGTTTTCCATCGTCGACGACGACTTCGATCTTCACTTTGGGTACGAAGTCGACGCGATATTCGGTGCCACGATACATCTCGGTGTGACCTTTCTGACGGCCGAAGCCGCGCACTTCAGTGATGGTCATACCATTGATGCCTTTTTCGATCAGGGCGTTCTTCACGTCCTCGAGCTTGAAGTGCCGAACGATTGCTTCAATTTTTTTCATGTTGAGCTACTTTCTTGTACGTTGATGCCACAGAGGACAGAGACCACGAAGAACCCAGAAATTGCAGTTCTTCATATCTCTCCGTGAGCTTTGTGTCCTCTGTGGCTGGATGGCGGAAACGGCTGTTACATCGAGGCGTTACACAAAAATGTAACCTTCTTCCTCGTGTTGCGTAACATCGAGGCCGCGGACCTCATCCTGTTCAGAAACGCGGAGCCCGACAATCGCATCGACGATCTTCAAAAGAATGAAGGTCGCAACGATGCTGAACACCCAGGTCACTATGACGGCTACCACTTGGCCAGTAAGGATGGAGCCACCCTCATACAACCCAAGCGGACTTCCCTCAGCGATATCTGTTGCCGCGCGAGTTGCAAAAACACCGGTGAGTACGGCACCCAGCGTGCCGCCAATCCCATGCACGCCAAAGGCATCGAGCGAATCGTCGTAGCCGAAGGCACCTTTAAGCTTACCGCACGCCAGGGCACACACAATACCTGCTACGAACCCCATGATAAGAGCGGGCATCGTGTTGACGAAGCCGGCTGCCGGAGTAATACACACAAGTCCGGCTACCGCACCGGAAGCAGCACCGAGCAACGTGGGTTTGCCACGGGTGACCCAATCGTATAAGGCCCACCCCAGTACACCTGCCGCGGCTGAAAAATGCGTGGTCACGAACGCACTCGAGGTCAGATGGTCGGAAGCTAGTTGGCTACCCGCGTTGAAACCAAACCAACCCACCCACAGCATCGCAGCCCCCATTGCCGTGTAGGTGAGGTTGTGTGGCCGCATGTCGTCGCGGCCGAATCCCAACCGCTTGCCGATCACCAGGGCACAAATAAGAGCCGACACGCCGGAGCTGATATGCACCACCGTGCCACCCGCGAAGTCCAAGGCACCCCCGGCCCAGGAACTCTCCTCACCGAAAGCCAGAATGCCGCCGCCCCACACCCAGTGACACAACGGGCAATAGACCAACGTCCCCCATAGAATCATAAACAGAACCATCGCGCTAAACTTCATGCGCTCGGCAAAAGCACCACAAATGAGGGCAGGCGTGATAATGAAAAACATCCCCTGAAAAACCATGTGCGTGAGGCGTGGGATGGCATCTGCCATAGGCTCCACAGGAGCATTCGTGGCTTCGTCCCAGGTACGCTCGACGTTCTTCATGAACAAGTAATCGCCGTTACCGATGTACGCATTGAACTTGCTTCCGAGTTCCGCATCGGAGCCGCCGAACGCCAGCGAATAACCATAAAGCGCCCAAAGAACCGTCATTAGCCCCATCAGAAAAACGCACTGCATCATAACGCCAACGACGTTTTTCTTGCGCACCAAGCCACCGTAGAACATCGCCAGGCCAGGGGCCGTCATGAACAAAACAAGCGCACAGCACGTAAGCATCCAGGCGTTGTTGCCCGCAAGCGCCGCGGCATCTGCCTTGGCATCCACATCTTCTAACGTTAGTGGAGCGGTAGGTTCGGCCGAAGTGGCCGCGGCTTCTTCACTCTCTATGTTCGCGGTTTCTTGCGCCACTACGCATGGCACGACCGCCAGAGCCAGCGTCAATGCCGCGAGCAGCATGGGCAACCGCCGCCCATCGAGCGTCAATACATTTCCCATAACAAATTACTCCCGATTTCCAGAAGGTAGAGATTCGCTATGCCGGAGTAGCAAGGCGAACCTTAGAAGGCATCTCAAGTTGCAGATAAATGCTTCAACCCGATCGTCGTCGTCACCGGCCGCCGAAACGGAACGACACAACGCTGCCATGAAGCGGGCAGTAGCATGGAACCTGCTCGATCGCCGAACGGGAGAACTTAGCCCTCCTGTTGCGACGTCGATTAATAGATGAGCGCGACCACGCCCATAGCCGAAGCAAAAAGCACAATCACTAGCTTCGGTGGCGGCGGCTGAATGCAAATGCCGTGCGAATGGAATAAAAAAAATTGAAATGTGCAAGAAACACGCATTTCCAGCCGAAAAACGAGTGTTTTTCATCTTAGGCGAGTGTCTAAGAATCAGGCAGCCGCTAGCAGACCCTGCCTAAGCATTAGGCGAGCCTCGATTTTCAGATCATGAAGTCGGCACCCCAAAACAAGCTTAAGAACTTGTTTTGAAATTCTCGAAGGCCTAGAGTTGCCTCACGCAACCGCCAGGTATTTACCTAATCGAGCCAGTCTTGCGCCGCTAATCGAGCCGGGACATATTCTTCTGTCACGTAGCTAATATCCTTCGAAATGAGCGACTCGACTTCGAGCTTGAAGTCGTTCTTGAGCATTTTCTCGATCTCGCGTTGCCAATCGCGTTTCTTTTCGAACCAGGGGTATTTGGCCACCTGCTTGGCGCGCTTGCGATCGGTGTCGTTGAGCGTGATTTTCACGCTGTCCGAAAGCTCACAGCGCTCGAAATCGATGCTACGCAGCCCCAAATACTTGGCCTCGGGAATCGCCATGCGTTGCGATTCGAACGCCAGGTTGATCGAGCCCTGCTTGATGACGCTGTAAATGTAGTATCCCCAGGGGTCGTTATCGAGCACGCAATAAAGCGGCAGCTTGAGCTCGTTATGCAGGCGGAAGAGCATTCTACGAACGCCGCGAGGCGGCTGGCCACTGCCATGCGTGAGAATGCAGTTGTGCTTTTCCCAAAAACGGTCCTCATTGAACCGCTGCCACACGGTGCCTTTTTCCACGTGCAGGATGAACTTGGCTTTGCACTTGCTGGGGTCGAATTGAATCACCTCCGGCTCGCAAATCGAGGGAATCGCATAACCACCCGATCCCATGCGGGCGCAGTTGATTTCATCGCCCTTGTCGGTAAACGTGATATTCCCGACCATCGCCCCGCGGTTCTCCGCGTAAAGATGCAACTCCTCGCGGATCGCATCGAGCAGCACTTCGGTGTCTTCGATGATCGTATCGCATTCTTCCTGCACGTCGAACGTGTTTTCCTTGGCACCTTCGATCGTGTGTTTGAGCATGTAGAACAGACCTCGGAGGCTCGTGGTCTTGCCCTGCATGATCAGCTTCTTGCAACCGCTGGCGACGAGCATTGTCCGCATGTATGCCTTGGCCTGAGACAGGTCGAAGAGCTGCCGCTTGTTCTTGGCGTTCCCCATTTCGAGAATCCGCTTGCGCGGCGAGTAATGCACGTTGGCCAACGTGCGCGACGGAATCTCGACATACGGATCGCGGCGATTCTTGGCGGCGCTGACCACTTTGTCGGCAAGACCGACGAGCGAGTCGTTGGTTTTCTTGTCGCGCGCCGAGAGTTTGACGGGCGTCTTCGTTTTGGCAGAGGTATCGGTTGCGGGTTTCTTTTTGGCCATCCAATTCTTTCGATGCGGTTCAGAGATGTTTCACGCAGAGCACGGAGAAAGCAGGGGCAACAATCGGCAAACTTTCGCTTGCAATTAAATATTAAGTGTATTGACGGATTGAATTAGTCCTTGGTGCGATGTATTCGTACCCGAAGAACTTTCACAATGCGACGTCGCGAATCGACTTTATAAATGACGTAGAGCGGATGAACAATCAAGATTCGCTTGTCGGCGTCGCGAGATTCACCGACAAACTCGGGCTCGTTTTCAAGCATCGATTCGGCTTCCGACATCGCGGTCAAAATATCGGTTAGTCTGAGCGAATCGGCCTTTGCACTTGTATCAAGCAATTGTCGATTCACCGACTTTGGCCATCGAATGCGAAACATCTACAGCCCTCGCATTCGTTTGATTTCATCAATAATTTCCTGAGTGCTGTAGGACTCGCCTGAGTCAATTTCCTTTTCAAGTTCTTCGTCGGTAAGGTCAGGGGTTAGATCGCTCCAGTCGTCATCGACGATATGCGACATGGCCGGAATAAACCTTCCTACAAGCGAACCGGATTCATCACACAGCTCAAGCGGCCTGGAGAAATTCAATAGCAATTGCTGCAACTGTGCATCGACCGTAACACGTGTCATTGCTTTGCCTCCGTGACTTTTGGTTTGCGAACACTTCTGCGTTTGAGTTTGAGTTTTTTTTCTTTCGCTGGCTCCTGCTCAGATTCTCCGCTCAATTCCGGGAGCGATTCCTGGGCAACCGCAGCCCGATTGATCGTCGCCGCCGCGTGGAGCGGATCGACGATCAGCACTGCCGTGTCATTTGCAAGCTCGCTTTCTTCCGGCGATACCTTGCGACCACGGTCGTCCATTTTCATGTCGGCGTCGGCAGTTACCTTCTTAGCCACCTTCACAAGCTCATCGTACAAGCGGTTACGGTCCTCGCCGTTGATCTCGCTTACCGCGCCGGATACTTCCTTAAGATACCGCAAGAAAATTTCGCGGCGATCGGTTTGCTGCTTCACCCGCAACCGGCGGTTGAGATACATGCCTAGCTTGCGGCCGGCCGTTTGCAGGCCGAGGCGGATTTCCTTTTGAATCTCCGGGTAACTGGCGATAGCCTCCTTCGATTCGCTCGTGAACGGCACCCACACGCTGGCGATGTGAACCATCACGCTCACCGGGCCGCGTGGCAGGCCGCCGCGCGATTGTTGCAAACCATAGCTGCGCCAGTTGGTTTGCATCACGGTTTGGGTGATCGCACAAGCCGCTTGTTGGAATTGAAGCGGCACGCGGTTGGCATACCGCATCACCTCCATCGTTTGGCCCTCGGCCACATTCACGTTTTGCATGGCCGTGAGAAGCCGTTCGCGTTCTTTCGGTTTGAGCGTTTTTGGCGTCTGCCGCGTACCGAGTTGGGCCGCTTTGAGAATTCGGTCGGCCGCATCACTCCCCAAGCCGTTGAACGTGCTGACAAGAAACTGCCGAACGGTGCGGGCATCGGTTTCTTCCAGCAAATCCTCGAGCAGGTCTTTGGTAACATTCTGCGTTGCCGCGGCACCGCCGTAAGCCAGCCCGACTTCGATCACGAACGGATTGCCACGATACACGGCCGGCGGGCGCGTGGCTGCCGTATAAAACTCGCCCGGAACGACTTGGTGCAAGCCCTTCAGAATCAGGTCTTCGCCAATCGGGCAAATACAATCGGTCGCCGGCGGCGGAATTTTTGTGCCTTGAATGGCATGAAAGAGCGCATCGGCCTCCTGGCGGCCCATCTTTTTCGCCCAGCCGCGCGGGGAGATCTTTGCCGTATTACAAAGCTTGCGCGCGATGCCCGATGACACCCGAGAAAAATTGTTGACCAAGAACTGAGTAACGCTTACCCCCTCGGCCTCGGTCAGCATCGCGGCCAGTCGCCCCAGTTCCACGCCGTAGGGGTGCGGCAAAATCTCGCGCGGCTCGGGTGGCAACTTCTGGGCCGAGCGCTGGTAGTCGCACACCTGCCCTTCGGGGTCGATGTAATGAAGCGTGATATGCGGATTCGCAATGGCCGTTTGTTCGAGGTATTCATCCACGCTGCCACGACCGCGCACGAACTTGGCTTCGAGTTCGATCGTCACCCGAGTACCGTGCGACACATCGACCCACTCGATGCCGTGCTTCTCGATGTACTGTTTACCTTTATCGCCGGGTGGGATGTCTTCGCCGTCGCCCTTGCCGTTGAGAATTTTGGCTTCGTTGCGCTTGGTATCTATTTGGATTTCGAAGTAGTGGGCCGGTTTCTTGGCATCGATGCGCGATGCGATCTTTACCGGCTTGCCCGTCGTTTGCACACCGTACATGCCGGCCGCGCTGATGCCGATACCCTGCTGCCCGCGGCTTTGCCGAAGACGGTGGAACTTCGAGCCGTACAGCAGTTTGCCGAAGATGTTCGGAATTTGCTTTTTGACGATGCCTGGGCCGTTATCCTGAATGCCGACCTTGTAACGGTCGCTGCCGGTGGATTCGATGTGAACCCAAATTTCCGGAAGGATTCCCGCTTCTTCGCACGCATCGAGCGAGTTATCGACGGCTTCTTTCACCGTCGTGAGCAGTGCCTTGCGGGGGTTGTCGAAACCGAGCAGGTGACGGTTCTTGGCAAAGAACTCACTGACGCTGATTTCGCGCTGCTTGGCGGCCATCGACTGGGCCGTGGCGCGGCGTTTCGTCTTTACACCGCTCGCTTTGCCGTTCGATTCCGCCGCAGCCACATCATCGTGCGTCTCATCGACCGCTTCTTGCTCGTCATCTGTCTGCGCATCGGCGACACCATCGCCATTGCTGCTCGGCAAGGCCGAGGCTCGCGATTTGCGGCCTTTCGGGGCGCGTAATTTTTTAGTGGGCGGTCCGGTTTTCGTCGTCCTCTTGATTCGCTTCACAGCCAAAGCGTCAGCCTCCAAAGTTGCGTCCTTCGTTGTGCGTTATTTTGTCGTTCTTCGCGTGGTTAATTTGTAACGATCTTGCGGATTATAACCACCTTTTCCCAGCCGACCCAGCGCATTTGGGCCGCTGTTTGGCCCGAGAACGCATGCATTTGGATTATCCGTTACACAAAGATTCACCCCTCCGACCGCGCATTGCCGAACAATTGGGATAGACCTTACCTAACGCGTCGGCCACGACCCAACCCGCCTGCTGCTCGACGCCACCGTGGGAAACTCACTTCTCACCTCTCCAAGTCACCGGAGGAATCCGATGCGCCTGCTGTCGATCAAACCGATTCTTACCATGGCCTTTGCGACGCTGGTCGCTACCGCCGCGAGCCAAACCGCTCATGCCCAAATGAAGGCCGGCTGGGATGGCAAACGCCATATCAGCTACCAGCAACAAAAAGACCTGTTCTACAACTACTACGCCCAGCCAGGCCCGTACAACGGAGCGGCCGCCGGCATGTATGTCTCGCCACGCCCCGTACCGACCCATGTGGGCCATACCTACGTGACCTACCAACCCTACATGCCGCACGAATACTTGTATGCTCACAAGCGTTCCTACTACACGCACAACCCCGGCGCGGGTTGGCGGCGCACGAATGTTCGCTATGGCACCTTCGGCCTGCGAATGGACAAGTGGCACGCCGATACCCACTTCCCAATGAGCAACAACATCTGGGCTTCCCACAACGACTACTTCTACCCTGGCACACGCTGGTAGGAGAGGGTCGAGAGTCGAGGGGGGAGAGTCGAGAGCCAGAATCATTTGGTATCTCGGTTCTCACCCAATAACCTGCCTGCATCCACTCGCGGCTTCGAGGCTCCCTCCTCAGCCGCGAGTCCTGCCTAGAAACAATCCCGCCTTTCGGAGACGATTATGCGCCACCTCTACAAACTATTGCTCGCCGTGGCCGCTCTCGCGGCAATGGCGATCTTGCATGAATTAGCAAACGCCCAGGCACCGAATTCTCGCTGTGTACCATGCAGCCCGTCTGGCTACACGCCATCTTATGGCAACTGCTTATGCGAAGCCGGTTGCTGTGGCTGCGATCTCGGTTACATGAAGCCGATTCGCCGCGCTCAGAATTACAATTGGAACCGCAACTACGCCCACACCGAGTACGGCGCGCCCGTAGCACTCGTGGTTCCGCCGACAGCCCAACTGCAAACGAACTACGGCTGGGGCGTAGCCAGCTCGCGCATCTCGCGAATCGACCATCAGTTCCAACGCAATTACCCAGGCGATGGCCAATTCGGCGGTCCGTTCCGCAGCACACCATTGTGGCCGAGCGACACCACGCAATTCGGCGTGTACCCCGTGCGCGGCCCCTGGTAGTGTTATAGGATCAAATCAACTTCGTAGCCGCTGCCTTCCGGCAGCGGCTATTTGCGTTTTCCTAGCTATCCATATCTAGTTCGACAAGGGTGGCATGCTTTCACGCGCTAGCGGGTAAGCATGCCTACGCCCAGGAGGCGAAGGCATGCCACCCAACAAATCATGGCTGACGTAGCGCTAGTTCGACTACTTCGCCTGGTCCGCATCCCAATCCGGATATTGAGCCCGAGTAAGCCGATCGAGCTTCGCGGCCTCGGCCGTTTCACCAAGACGCGACAACACTTCAATCCGTGCATGCCGCGCACGTCGCCAACGATCGCCGCCCACGCGGCTGCGTCTCTCCACGCCTTTCCATTGCTCAAGCGACTTCTGCAACTCCTCGGGCACCGTCGTATCGCCTAACAACGCTGCGTATTGTTCCTGAACGTCGCCGTTGTTTGGCAACTCCACAACGAGGGCCGCATACTGTGTGAGCGCTTGCTCTCGATCGCCAGACGCCGCCAACGCGGCGGCGCGGTAGAGCCGCAGCTTGTCGCGCGAAGCGGCCTCCAACTCGGCCGATTTTGGCTCGATGAAACCCAATAACTTCAACGCCACTTGGCTCAATCGCTCGCGGCGAGCCGCGTCGCTGGTCGGTGTTTCCGTAATTTTGTCCATCACCATTGCCAACGAATCGTACAACGATTCCGCGCTTGCCGCTGCCACTCGTTCAATAAACAGCAAAGCCTCGTCCGTCCGACCGCTTCGCATCAACGAAGCCACAAGAATAGCGTGCCCACTGGCAACGACCGACTCCGCCTCTTTTTCATCCGAGTCAGCGGCCGCATCTCGCAGCATGGCCGTCATAAGCTGCGTTGCGTAGGGAGAAGACGCCTCGCCATAACGAATGTGCAGGCAACCGAGCCCGAGAGCTGCCTGTCGCTGAGCAGCAGACCACGGATTCGGCCAACGGTTATCGCTGCCCGTGATGATCGGTTGCAGCGATCGTGTCGCCGTGGCCAGCAACTGTGTACGCTTCGCGGCAGCTTGCGAATCGCGAGGAGAAATTCGGCGGATCTCCTGCTCGTAGGCCTCTACCAGCATAGGAACAGCGTCGGCCGCGGTATTTGCATCTAAAGCTACCGGCTGCAACGTGCTGATCGCGTTGGCCCATTCGCGACGCCGCACGAACAACTTTCCTAGCCACACGCGAACTTCATTCGCCGTGGCCGCATGGGGCCAAACCCGCAGGTGCTCCACGAGTAGCGACTCATACGTTTTCGCCACCGACTCTCGATCCGTCGGGCTACTGGCCCGCAAAAAACTTGCTGCCGCCAAAATCGCCTGCCGATGTAATTCGGGCGATTCCTGATCCTCCGGCCGCGCCATAGCCAGTTGGCGAAATTGCTCCATTGCCGTTTTATGATCGCCCGCTTGTTGCGCTGCCGCTGCCGATTCTTTGGAAACGCTTGCCTTGGCTGTTGAGGCAGACGCCGGCGGAGGCACGATACTTGGCGTCGTCTGCGACGGCACTGCATTCGACGTTTCACCTGTCGATGCTGTTTTAGGTTCGGAACGTTTGATCGCAGGCATCTCGCGAATCTGTGCCGCGATGCCCGCCGGGGGATTTTGTGCCAACCACGCTTCAGACAACCGCTGCGCCGTGTGCGGATTGCCCAAATCGTACTGGCACCCCAGCAATTCAATCCGCGCTTTCCAAACAAGCTCATCGGTCTTTTTCTGGTACGTCAAACCAGCAAGGCGTTTACTCGCCTGCAGCAGCAAATTATCGCTCGCCGGCGATTCCTTGGGATGACACAACGCCAACTGATGCTCGGCCTTGGCCAAGTAATAAGCCGCTCGCTGCGACAGCGCCGTTAGCTCCTCGTCACTTAACGTTTCATTGGTCGCCTTCACTTGCGGGCTCAAACGTCGTTCGGCTTGCTGCCGTTCTGCATGTTCGGAAATCGAGGAGAGCTGCCGAACGGCCGCCGTCAACTGGGTTGTCGCGGCGTTCGTGTTTCCATCTTCCCGGGCGACCGACGCGCGCACCACGCCAAGGTGCGTTCGCTCCAACTCGATAAACTTGCTTCGTGTTCGATCCCCCCATGCTTCGAGCACCGCGTTACAAACTTCATCGCCCCGGGCAAACAGCGCGGCTCGTTCACGCCCCGCGGAAACAAGCGCCTGTTCCGCGTAGATGTGTATAAGCTCCGTTGCCAGCTCAACTCGATCGGGCTCCGACAACTCCTCTGCCCATCTCTCCCGCGCTTGCGACTCGGCCTCCGTGAGTTTTCCTTCCGTGCGTAATCGAACAACGTCCGCCACTTCGCTTGCATAAAGCGTTCCAGCAACGAACAGCAGAATCAACAAGAGAGGCGCGTGCAACCACACATGGAAACCATGTTTGCATCGCAAGCGCGTGCGGATCAGCGGTGAGGCGGCGGCACGAATCACTTGTTCGAGAGCGTCATCGTATTGACGTAGCCGTACTGCCCGCCTGTTTGTTTTGCCAGTTCCGAAAGGAAATTGTTCGGCATTGGCTGCTGCCTGCGGCCAAACTCGATCACGCTGATCGCGGCTTGCATGCGCTCATTGTCACGAGCAACCTCGGCCAACTCGCCAGGCGACATCGGATCGTCCGCATCGGTAAGAAAAAAAATCACGTCTGGCGCGAATGAAATCGCTTGCTTGAGGGCTGTAATCCGATCGGTGCCGCCATCGGCCATAATGCCGTTTACAAACTTCTCAGCCAGCTTCTTGTTCCGATCGGTGGCAAACGCGATCCGCCGACCGCCGCCCGTGATATCGAGCGGCTGCGTCTTCGTGTTGAAGAAAATCACGTGGAATTGATGCACCGTATCCATCGACTGGAGACTTTGGATCAACTGCCGTTTGGCAGCCGCCAGCGGCGCGCCGTCCATGCTCGATGAGCGATCAAATAAATAGACGAACTTGTTCCCTTTACCCTGAACGCCAAACACACTCACCGTGGCATAGCCGTCGCCGCCGGCCCCCCTCTGCCCCGCCACTTGGCGAAACTGTCCGGCATCCGAATTACCGACGGCTTGGTTCGCCACGGTCGGAGCGTTCATCGTCGATGTTTCCACTGCGGTTTCCGCGGCAACAGGCGGAGCAACAGGTTCGTCCGGAAGCATCGACAGCAAATCGCTCATCGGCTCTTCCGTTGAATCCACAATATCGACCGTGCTGCCGTAGGCTGTCTCACCATCCTCGCCGTCGAAAAGCTCTGGCCGAGTGGCCGACGTTTTGAGCACCAATCCGCCGCCTAACTCAGAAAAGTTCAACGAGGGCTTCGGTAGCGGCTGAATCGAAAGCCCGAGCAAAACGATCAGCCCGCAATGAAACACGCCGGAGACCGCCCATGCCGGAATAACTCCTCTTGGTGCCGACCCAGAAATTGTCGTATCACTCGGTGTCATGGCAGTTGCGGCAAATCAGCAAAAAAGGGAGCAGCGCCCGGCGCGATTCTAGCGCTCCCGCAACAGCGAGTCCAGGCTAGTGTTCTGTCCATGGTCATTTGATGGGTGGCATGCCTTCGCCTTCTGGG
>CAZTWS010000106.1:6349-17638 GCA_964618225.1 uncultured Planctomycetaceae bacterium | reverse complement strand
TGGAACAACCGGACAAGGTCGATGCCAGGGCGGATATCTATGCCGTGGCGACAGTCGGCTATTACTTGCTTACCGGTAGCCTGGTTTTCACTGGCAACTTTATGATGGAAATTTGCATGAAGCATATCAACGAAATTCCGCAACCACTGCCGGCGCGCAGGGGAGAACTCCTATCTCCTGATCTGGAAGCGTTACTGCTGCGCTGTCTAGCCAAATCGCTATCTGACCGTCCCACTGATGCAGCGGATTTGCTGCGGCAACTTGGGCGTGTAGGGTACAGGCGAGAGCTTGATAGCCTGTTTCGCACTCTTGTGGATATGATTTGATACGAGTTGCACCGAATGAGGCGTCCCTTAAGGTGCTAATACTTATCGGGCACCATCTTTCGTCGCTTGAGAGCCGCTTGGTCGTCGTACGCTCCTTTTTTCGAACGCTTGGGCAATACGATTTTCTCTCTAGGAAGTTTTTTGTACGGAATCTTGCTAAGCAAGTGTGCGATACAGTTCAATCGCGCACGTTTTTTGTCGTCAGAACGAAGGACAAACCAGGGCGCGTGATCGCTGTCGGTTAATTCTAGCATCTCATCGCGAGCACGAGAGTATTCGTACCAACGCGAGCGCGACGGCAAGTCCATCGGGCTTAGTTTCCACTGCCGGCGAGGATCATTAATACGCGCTAGAAACCTACGCTCTTGCTCCTCGTTGCTGACTTCTAACCAATACTTGAGTAAGATGATTCCGTCGCTGACCATGTACTTTTCGGTTTGCGGGCACAGTTCCAAAAACCTTTGATACTGTGCATCTTCGCAAAAGCCCATCACGCGCTCGACACCCGCACGGTTGTACCAGCTACGGTCGAAGATAACGATCTCACCGGCGGCCGGAAAATGCTGTAGATACCTCTGCATATAGAGCTGCGACTTTTCGCGTTCCGTGGGTGCCGGCAAAGCGACGACGCGAAAGACCCGCGGGCTAACTCGTTCTGTAATGGCGCGGATGGTGCCACCCTTGCCGGCACCATCACGGCCTTCGAACACTATGACTACCCGTAAACCCTTGGCTTTAACCCAGGTTTGCAGATGGCACAGTTCGGCTTGTAGCCGACTCAGCTCGGACTCGTATTCCTTTCGGCTAAGCTTCGCTCCTTCGCTATTCTTCTCTTTTTTGGACATCGTTATTCGTGCATCTTTTGGAATTCTTTGAGTGTGTAATCATCAATAAAGTGATAGGTCTTGCCCTCATGTAAGCAAGTAGCGCCTGCGGCAAATTTTGGAAAGCGGACCTTAGCAATTGGATCCTCCACCATATGATCTTTGAGGTAATACTCATTTTCGTGCAGAGACAGATACGTTCTCACGAAGTCGACGCAGCAATCGTCGAACCACCGGGCGAGTTTGTTTTCATCGACGCCATCCAGCGGAAATTGGATTTCGGCGTGAGAGTTGAACTTCATGAGTATTGGCAGAATATGCAAATCGTAAGTAAAGATCAGGTTGTGAACGTCTTCGTCTGGCGAAACCGAGAACCGCAGGTCGACGTTTGCCAGTTCGGAATTGAACGCGAGTGCGGCGCTCCGGCGACCAGGGGTAATATCTGGCTGCACCTTGACGCGATCCCCGAACTTTTGTGCGAGCGCATTTAGTCTGGGAGTCCAAACATTGCGCAGACTCTCTAATACGTTCTCGAACCGTTCAAGCCGCTCCTGCCGAGCTCGAAATTCATCAACCTTTTCTGCTTTTAATCGGTCAATTCGCTGACGGGCGGCAGCAAATTCAGCGTCAATCCGATCGGCCAGTGTATCTGTTGGCATGGTACTTTCCTTAACTTGATTCTGTTTATTGAGACTGCAATTTGTTGCTGGATGAGCAGGTTATTCAGGCGGGGATAGCAACGTTGCCATGGGTGCAATTGGATGGCCGTTCGCCTTGTCGTCTCTCGCAACGACGATAGATGACTTTGCCTGCTCTGGTCCGTCGCTGACCGAATTCTTCTGTTCTGTGAACCACCGCACTACGGAATAAAACACAGGCGTGAAGAATATGCCGAACGCTGTCACACCGAGCATGCCGCTGAACACGGCGATGCCGAGAGTTCTCCGCATTTCGGCACCAGCACCGGTAGCTAACACGAGCGGAACGACGCCAAGGATGAACGCGAACGACGTCATCAGAATTGGCCGCAACCGAAGTCTGCAGGCTTCGACCGTGGCTTCAAATCGGCTCTTGCCTTCATCCTGAAGCTGCTTTGCGAATTCAACGATAAGGATTGCGTTCTTTGCAGCCAAGCCAATTAAGACCACAAGACCGATTTGGGTGAAGATGTCGTTTTGCAGACCGGCCAGCCAGATGCCGGCGATCGCGGCCAGCAAGCACATCGGGACGATCAAGATGATCGAGAGTGGTATCGACCAGCTTTCATATTGAGCTGAGAGCACGAGGAAAACAAACACAACAGCTAGCGGAAACGCCAGCTTAGTCAACAAATCCTTGCTCGCCAGAATCTGCTGGTAGGTCAGTTCTGTCCACTCAAATCCCATCGTGTTTGGCAACGCCGTATCCGCGACGGAGTCCATAATCCCGATCGCCTGCCCCGAACTGACGCCGGGCGCGGTGCTACCGTTAATCTCTGCCGATGGATAAAGATTGTAGTGATTAACGATTGCCGGTCCGCTGTCGTATTGAACGGTGATCAGTGTGCGAAGCGGAACGCGGCTACCTTTGCCGTTGCGAACTTCGAGGTTGCCGATATCGTCGATCTTCATGCGGTATTTTGGCGCGGCCTGTAAGTTGACCTGCCAATTGCGGTTCTGAAAGAAGAAATCGTTAACATAGAACGATCCGAGATACGCTTGAAGCGTTGAATCGATATCTTGTAGCTTGATACCCTGAGCTTTAGCCTTCTCCTCGTCGACTTTGACGTAAAGTTGCGGTTGCGTGACGCTAAAGCTGCTGAACAACCCCGCCAAGCGCGGATCTTTATTGCCCTCGTCGGCCAAGTTTTCGACTGCTCCCTGCAGAGCTCGCAGTCCTGCGCTTCTTCGGTCTTGTACTTGAAGCTTGAAGCCACCCGTCGTTCCCAAGCCTTCTACCGGCGGTGCCCCGAACACACCAACACGTGCCTCAGTGATTGGGCTGAACTTCTGTCGCAACTGTTTAATGATTTCGGGTGCGCCCAGTTCCGTTTTCCCGGCTCGTTCTTCGAACGGATCCAGAATGACAAACATGCCTCCAACATTGCTGATATTCGTGCCCAGTACGGCCGAATATCCAGGAAGATCGATCGTATGTGCCACGCCGGGCACTTCACGAGCGATCTTGCTCATTTCCCGCACAACGGCGTCTGTTCGGTCGAGCGATGCACCATCCGGCAGTTGTGCATTCAGAACGAGATAGCCTTTATCTTGTTCGGGAATGAATCCAACAGGAACCGTACGAAAGCCAAGTATGGTGAGACCCATCAGGCCGGCATAAGCTAAGAGTGCTATGATACTCACCCTTAACAGGCCAGCGACCATCTTCCCGTAGATATTGATCGTAACGTCAAAGAACCAGTTGAACGCGCGGAAGAAGGCCCCCAGTAATCGATTGACGATGAAGCCAACAAAGTAGCCAACCACTGCGCCGGCAACAAAAACGCCCAGTCTGAGGGCAAGCACGGCACCGGCGCTAGCGTGCGTCTCGCCATGGGGACCGTGGTCTCCAACTTCGATCCCAACCAAATGGCCAATCGGGGCCAGGAGGAAAGCGTAGGCCAGCAAGCCGCTGATGATGGCGATGCCCGCGCGTGGCAAAGCATCTTGTTGGATGTGACCGTGTTCACCATGGCCGTGCGGCTTGAGCAGCAGTGCCGCGAGGGCGGGACTAAGTGTTAGAGAGTTGAACGCGCTGATGATCGTCGAAGCCGCGATCGTAAGTGCGAACTGCTTATAAAACTGCCCGCTGATACCCGCCATGAACGCGGTGGGTACGAATACGGCGCACAACACCAACGCGATGGCAATCACCGGGCCAGTCACTTCGTCCATCGCCTTGCGCGATGCATCTCTCGGCGACAATCCTTCCGCCAACCAGCGCTCAACGTTCTCTACCACGACGATCGCGTCGTCCACGACGATACCGATTGCGAGTACCAGTCCAAACAGCGATAGATTGTTGAGCGAGAAACCGAGCAGCGCCATTACCGCAAACGTGCCGATAAGAGAAACCGGTACGGCAACCATCGGGATGATTGTAGCTCGCCAGTTTTGCAGAAATACGAGCACGACGATAAATACGAGAACGAACGCTTCGATAAGCGTATGAATCACACTGTGGATCGACTCGGAGACGAAAACGGTCGTGTCGTAGTAGATGCGGTAATCGACGCCCTGAGGGAAACGACCTTTGAGTTCTTCCATTTTCGCTCGAATCGCAGCCGCAGTATCGAGCGCGTTTGAACCGGGCAATTGAAAAACAGCGAGAGTCGCAGAAGGGTCGCCGTCCAAGTAGCTGTTGACATCGTAATTCTTTGCGCCGAGTTCGATACCTTTGTCCAAAACGCGCCCATTGGCATCGGCCCGGACGTCTCGGACGATATCCTTGAAGTGGACGACGCCGCCGTCTTCGCTCGTCTTGAGCACGATATTTTCAAACTGTTCTTCCGTTGATAAACGACCCGCGGTGTTGATCGGCAATTGAAATTGGACCGCGCTGCTGTTTGGAACCGGCGGTTGCCCGAGTCGACCAGCGGCGACTTGGCGGTTTTGTTCGCGAACGGCGTTGATCACGTCGCTGGCTGTCAAATCGCGAGCGGCGAGTTTATCCGGGTCAAGCCACACCCGCATGCTGTAGTCGCGGGGCCCCAGAAATGCCACGTCGCCGACGCCTTTAATGCGAGCTAGGTCATCCTTAACGCTAAGCGTTGCGAAATTGCTCAAATACAGTTGATCATAGAAATAGCTGGCATCAGGGCGCTTTTCGGAAACGAGGTTTACGCATAAAAGAATGCTGGGTGACTTTTTCTTCGTGGTGACGCCGATGCGTTTTACCTCCTCGGGCAACTTTGCCTCGGCGACGGCGACACGATTTTGTACCAGCACTTGGGCCGTATCGAGGTTTGTTCCGAGCTCGAACGTGACGTCCAGATTCATTTGGCCATCGTTCGTGCATTTGGACGACATGTAGAGCATGCGTTCCACACCGTTTACTTCCTGCTCGATCGGTGTTGCCACGTTATCGGCAGTCGTTTTGGCGTTCGCGCCTGGATACGTTGCGGTGACCTGAACCGTGGGTGGAGCAACATCTGGATATTGCGCCACGGGCAGCTGCGTGACAGCGACGGCTCCCACGATCACGATCACGACCGACAATACGGTGGCAAAAATCGGCCGGTCGATAAAGAAATGGGAAATCATATTTGCGTGCGAAATCGGTGCTGAATTCCCGCTACCGCGTCGCGACCGCGGCGCTTTGATTTGCAATCTCCACGGGGTAGTTAATACGCGCTCGCTGCAAGTTGTCTACGATCACTTCCCAGGCAGCGACCTTCTCGCCATCGGCCAGCTTATCAGCGGGTTGGATGGCGCGCATGCTGTCGTCCGTAATCGCTCCGAGAGTTACGTTTCGCCGGCGAACGACGTCCTTGTCATCTGCAATAAGAACATAACGCTTATCCTGATCGGAGAGGATTGCGGTATCGGGCACGAGCAATGCCATGTAGGGCTTGCCAATGGTTAGTCGCACGCGGACCCGCGATCCAGGGACAAACATTCCATTAGGGTTCGGAACGATGCCGTACATTTGGATGGTGCCGGTGCTGGTGTCCACCCGGTTGTCGCCAAAGCGGAGCTCGCCCTCGTGTTCAAACCCCTTTTCGCCGTCGAGAGCGAAGGTGAATTTCGCTTTTTGATCCTTCATCGTCGCGAGCAAGTCGGATAGTTTGGCACCGCGTGCTCCAATACTCTTGGCGTACCGTTGCATCGAACGCTCGTCGACATTGAAGTTGATTTGAATCGGATCTACCGATACGATCGTGGTGAGAAGAGGATCGCTGCCGCCGGCGTTGACTAGGTTGCCCTCGCTCATCTGGGCTTTGCTAACTCGCCCTTCGATATCGGCTGTGATCCGTGAGTATTCTAAATCGAGTTCTTTAGCAACGATTTCGCTTTGGGTCGCGCTTATTTGAGCGGCGAGGGCAAGTGCGTCGGCCTCAGCCTTTTCGACCTGTTGAACACTGGCACCGCCACGCGACTGCAATGATCGAAGCCGTGCTTCTTCCTTGTCTGCGGCATTCTTTTGTGCTTCGTAGACCTTCATCGAGTCCTTGGCCCGTGCGATTTCAGCCTCGAAGGGCCGGGGATCCAACTCGAACAGTAGGTCACCCTTTTTTACATATTGTCCATCGGCGAAGTGAATCTTCTTGATATGTCCTTTGACGCGGGCGCGGACTTCGACGGACTTGTCGGCGGCCATCCACCCGTTGAATTCTTCGTGGTCGGAGAGCTCCCGCTGCTCCGGATGCATCACGCTGACTTTTGGCGGCTGCGGAGTGGCGGTCGGCGGTGGTGCTTCACAGCCCAGGTTTGCACTCAGAAGTGCTGTTCCGACGAGAACAAGCGTACCAGCAAGACCGCACCGCATACGACACTTGCCTTATTCACTGAAACGAACTGTTCAGAACGCCACGCGCGTTCGTGAATTTAGCACAGTTCAAGATCGCCCAGATTGAAATACCCGAAAAGCTGTACGCAGAGATAGAGTACGGCCTTCCAACATACTTTGTTCTAAATTGGTGAGAGCGAAATAGCAAGTCTTGCTACATAGCGGCTCACTATAAACCCAAGAAAGATTTGGGATTATTCGGCAGAGACGCGTCCGCCGCGCTTTCTAGCGAACTTGGCTGTGTGATACGGAGTGCCGAAGGCGCGTTTCCGTTAGCCGGCGGGGGCTCGTTAACCAGATGGGTAGAAGCACAAACGCCACAGGGTGTACCAGCTTCACACGTATAATAGTCGGCCACTATAGGGCGACATAGAATTGGGCAGGCTTTTGGGCAGTAGCAGTCGCACACGCCACCGCGGTAGCACGGAATACAGGGGCACGGCTTGCAGCAATAATCGTCCGGACAGCAACAGCAAACGCAAGGCACATACGGCATCGGCTTCGGGCAATAGATCGAGCAGCAGCCACGCAGTAAGATGTCCGGACAAACAAGTGAGCACTTACGCAAAATTGGTCCGGTTGCCGCGTATGGCTCCTCAGCTGTAACGGTCGTCGAAAGCAGCAGTGCAATTGCTGCGAATGAATATCTGACCCAGGATTGCATTGTTCTCACCTCACTTCGGGCTCTTCTCGACAGCCGTCGTCGACTCATTGGGCGAAGCCAAAGGGTTCGCTGTGGCCGCACCTGCGTCTTGTATTGGTGGGGGCAGATTCGTCTCTGCTCCGTCCTTAGGTGCTAGTGCTGGTGGCGGAATCATCGGGGGCTGCTCGTCTGAGCTCTTGGGCGGGTTCGGAATCTCCTCGCCTTCCCACAGGGATGGCTGAATGATCTCGCCATTTGCACCAACATTGTCTAAACGAATCTGCCAGCCGCCCCCCAGCGCCCGATACACCGAGATTAAACTCAGCGCAATATTTCCCTGCGCCAAGGCTAACTGGTCCTGTTGGGTCGTTAAATCGCCTTCGAAAACGAACACGGCGGTGAAATCGACGGCACCCTCGCTGTATTGGTCGCGAGTTATTTCAACGGTTCTTACTGCTGCGGCAACGCCCGCATCAAGATGCTTGACTTGCTCCTGCGACTTAAGGAACGAAATAATAGCGTCCTCGGCCTCACGGCCAGCCGTCAGAACCTGATCTTGGTAAGCATAGGCCAGTTGCTGGAAGCGCGCGTCCTGGACCTGCACATTGTTGACGAGCCGCCCGTAGTTTAAGATATCCCAGCGGAATCCGGGGCTGATCTCACCGATCATGCTTCCGGGGGTGTTGAACAGGTCCCCAAACTGTTCGGCCTCGACTCCGATCGTTCCCAGTACGCTGAGGTGTGGATATAAATCGCTGACAGCCACGCCGATTCGGGCGCTTTGCGCTGCGACTTCGCGTTCCGCACGACGCACATCCGGCCGCCGCCGCACAAGGTCCGCTGGCACGCCCACCACGACTTCGCGAGGCACGACTGGCACGCCGCTCCCTTTGCCCAGTATCGTTTCCAGATTTGTGGGTGGCATGCCAAGCAGCGTGCAAATGCGGTTGGCAGCCTGCCGCTTGGCAATTTCTAGGACCGGGATCAATGCCGCCGTTTGTTCGTACAGTTGCTTGGCTTGCGTTGTGTCGCGTTCGGTTGTCGCACCATGTTGAAACTTGTCGACGGCGATGTCATATGCGCCTTTCTGCGTCTGGACATTCGCGCGAGCATAAACGATCCGCTGCTCAAACGTGCGATACTGAACGTAATTGCTGGCGACGTCAGAAATCAGAATGACGAGAACATCGTCGTAGTTTTCCACAGAGGCATCGAGTTCCGCATCGGCTGCCTCGATGGCGCGGCGATAGCGGCCCCAGAAATCAAGCTCCCAACTACCTCCAAAGCCGAGCGTCCAATCTGAAAACCAGGCGACCGGCAGCGGATTGGCTACGTTCTGGCTGGTCTTGATGCGTGAATAATCACCAAAACCGAATTGCTCTTGAGGCAGTAGATTCCCCTGAGCGATGCCAAGTTGGGCGCGGGCTTCTATAATGCGCGCTCCAGCCTGTCGAAGCGTCAGGTTCTGCTGGTAGGCTGTTTGGATGAGCGAGTTCAGCACCGGATCATTAAATACGGTCCACCAGGCGCACAAATGCCTCTCGTCGCTCTTTACATCCGGATTGCCATAATCAATCCATTCAGAAGCAACTGGAGCGGGTGGACGGTAATAATTCGGGCCGACTTTGAAACCGTTTCGTACCCAGTCGCGACAGCTACCACCGGGTACATAGCAGCAACCCGAAAAGTACATGATCGTCAGTGCAAGGACGGAAAACCGAGATGCACGTCTCATATGGCGGTTCCATATACCCTGCAGTTTTGAATGGCAAACTGAAGTAAACTAAACGCTGGCCGAGGCCCGAATTTTCGGTGCAGGCGAACCCACCCGGCTTATCGAATCAACCGATAAATCGAGTATCGTCGTGACGAATTGACATAACGAGCTAGATCGTTTCCACCGGTATTACCGGCACAATCCAAACTCTCACCGCATCTTGCCAGCCCGTGCATGTTAAAGGCTTCTTGCGAACTGACGGTAGCAACTAGCAAGCACGATTAAACATGCGAGAATATCCTATTGATTGGTCGCTAGCTTGAGGGGCATTCACCAGCATGCGAGTCAGTTGTGCTACCGATGACAGCGGCGCTTTCGTTAATAATGGACGCTCAAATGAATACTACTGCCACACATCGTGATTTCCTCGCGCGCGCTGGCCAGCTCTTGCTCGAATACAACGCGTCGTCCAAAGAGATCGACGAGTCGCTTGCGTCCACTGCCCGCTCGCTGTCGAGTGATAAGTTCGATGTGACCGTTTCGTATAACGGAGTTATTGTCTCGCTTGGGGATGAACCGCCCGTTATCAAGCCCGTGAAGGAACTTCGATTCAATCAAGCGATTCAAGAAAAGCTTCATGCGATTTTGCGGCAGGTACGCAGCGGAGAGATTGGGGCAGGCTCTGCGTTTGAGCAGCTGAATAATGTGGAAGGAAATACGCCGCCTCAACCATGCTGGATCGTCGCCTTTTTGCTGGGGGTTGCCGCGGCGAGTTTGGCACGCATTATGGGCGCGGACTATGGCACCATTGCAATTGTCGGACTCAGTTCAGCGGTCGGATTGCTCGCGAGAAAGAAACTGGGCCGCCGTCATCTCAGTTTGCTTGCGTTGCCTTTTACCGCGGCATTCATCGGTGCCGCATTAGCTGGAATTGCTATCCGCTTTGGCTGGACTAATACGCCGGGGCTCGCTCTAATCGTGCCATCGCTTATGCTTGTCCCCGGCCCACATCTTCTAAATGGGCTGTTTGATCTGGTCGACAATCATGTGTCGATGTCGGTTGCACGTTTAGCATTGGCCACGGGAATACTTTTCGCCAGCGCGGCGGGAGTAATCTTGGGCATCGTGTTAACGCTGTCCGTAATCCCGTCGGCTGGCCAAACTGCTGTCGAAGATCATCTAAACTTGCCACTGGATATGCTCTTTGCCGGTGTCGTTACGTGTGGCTTCGCCGTGTTTTACAATGCCAGTTGGCAGCAAACGTTTCTTGCCGTAATCGGCGGAATGGTAGGCCACGGCACTCGATTCCTGGCCTTGGAACGCGGCATTCGAATCGAGATGGCCACACTGCTTGGAGCGTTGGCTGTGGGGGCAGTCGCCGCTTCGATCGCTCGCTACTACAAGACACCTGTTGCTGTCATCGCCTTCGCCGGAGCGGTTACAATGATGCCTGGTATGCAAATGTACCGCGCACTCGGCGGGGCGCTTCAGATTGCGCAGTTGAGGAGCGAAGTTGATTCCATTCAGATCTCTGCAACTTTAAGTAATGCTTTGCAGTCAACGTTGATTGTCGCGGCGTTAGCGCTCGGTCTAATAATCGCCACCCGTGCTGTGTCTGCTTTATTCGGGACACTTGCGAGGACACAGCCATGACCAAAGATCGACATCGTAGCCGGCGGCGAAGCAGCCGGATAAGCAGGTGGTTATTACCAATGGTTGTGTCGAATGTTAATTTTACCCAAACAGTACGTGTGCTCGTAATTTGTTTGGGCGACTGGCTACCGCAGGCGGTTACATGCTAAATCCAATTCTTGCTGATGGAATCTTTGATTGGGACGAAGCACTCATTCGAATCACCGTTCTCATTCTTATCCCGCTCGCGATCGTGGTAATCGGGTACGCAATTTTCGCTCTTTCCAAAATTCGGAAGAAGTAACTTTTGCTCCAAACTTTGGAAAGTCGCCTTGCCATCACTCTTGTACTTTTGTGCGAGAGTCTTTTCCCAATGCCAAAATAGCGAGGCCCGATGGACGATTAAGTTCTTCAGCGACAATCTTGCTTAGCCTGTCCACTCGATGACACCAAGCGTTCGCGATTCCATTTGCCGCGATGAAGACGGCTGATGGTTTATGAATTGCCGGTACCACAACACATTCCGCCACGGGCACGGTGATGATCTCGGCTATTTAGAACGCCTATAGAATCGCTCGGTTAGACGAAAACTCTACGATTTATCGCTTAAGCGATAGCTCCACTTGATCGTTCTTCACTTGTGACCTGATGATTAGAGTC
>CAZTWS010000106.1:0-6249 GCA_964618225.1 uncultured Planctomycetaceae bacterium | reverse complement strand
CTGCCGGGCTTACAATTCCCAGCAGCAGAAGGTTAGACTTCCTTTTCTTAGGCTTGGTTCTCGTCTTACGTCGGTCATTAATGCATTTCATGCCTGCTAACGGGCTGCTAATTAGGACCAGGCCGGATTCTGTTTGGTATGTCGTTACGAGGTAATTGAAAATCCGTCGCTCGCGCGATTTCCTGTTCCGGCCGTTCGATATTGCTTTGGATCTGGGTCGGTTCAGGGATGCGATCGCGGCGATTGCAGTTCGCGTTGTTGCATCGTTAGGTGGCCGAGGTGTAAGTACCACTCCTCGCCATTTCACGCCGTAAATGCTCGTGGCAAAGAATCTGCCATCGTGAGCTTGGAATTGTTTCCAAGTACGTATCGCGATGGAAAACCTGAGAGAAAAGGAGAACGTCGATGACAAAGCTAGGATTATTTGGAGTGGCTGTCGCGGTTCTGGTAGTACTGGCTCCTGACGCCATGGCTCAAAGAAGAGGTGGCGGGGGCGGGGCAGTTCGTAGCGGCACGCGCGGAGCTGTGGTCGGCGGAATGGTTGGCGGAAGCGAAGGGGCGAAGAAAGGTGCCAAAGCAGGAGTAGTCGTTGGCGCGACCCGTGGTGTTGCTGAAAGGACCGCGGATCGCCGCGCGATGGATTCGGAATCCCAGTCGCGAACGGAATACGAATCTAGTACAGAGTACCAGAGTGCACAGCACTCAGATTTCAGCGAAACGCCGCCCGAATTGTTGGCTTCCCCATCGGACAAACCTGCGACCCCAGGCGGGGAGGCGATTCTAAAGAAGGATGGCAAGCCAATCGTGGCGATCACCTATCCTTCCGACTGGAAGCAGAAAGAAGGGAGCAACTCCGTGTCCGCGATCAGCAAAAAGGGAAATGCCTGGTCCGCGCTTGCCTTATTGGACGGGGCAACAGATAAGCAGGATGGAATCAAAAAGCTTAAGCAAGGACTCGAAAAGTGCCTGACGGACATCGAGTATGACGAACTGACGAAGACAGATCGCGGTGCGCTTTTGATTACTGGCACCGGCAAGGGAAAGAAGGCCGGAACCGACGCGGTGTTTGCGGTTGGAGTCTTTGAAGCGGCTCCGCAGCAACTCGCGGGCGTGGCGTTCATCGTCGACAAGAGCGTCGACGATCGTTACAAGGAAGCGGCTCGCTACATCGTCAAAACAATTCGTGTTGAGGAAGACCTCGCCGGTCAAGAGCACGAAGCCGCGAAGCCAGTTAGCAAGTAAAACCGGTTTGCAACCATTGCGTCCCGTGGAACCATCCATTGGTTCCACGGGACCGCTAAAGATATTGCCTCGACTGCCGTCAAACGCATGGCTTCGGTCGGTGCAACATAAATCACATGAGTGACGACAAGCCGTCCAAGCAACGTTTTCCGGCCGACGCCGAACTCGAACGAGAAATCCGCGAGGGGCGTAAGTTTACGCTGGAGGAAGCCATCGCGCGGATGGTGGGCCCGGGCGCAATGAAAGGCGAGTCGCCAATCACGCGCATGCAACAAGCGGAGATTGCGATCGGAGGTTATCTAAGAAGCCACCTGACGGACACAGGGGGTGTGTTAGAAATCGTGCTTCACCGTCGCGTCAAAGGTAGTGAGCTACTGCTCAATAACTTCGAGCAACCGTTGGTCGTATTGGCCAGCTACTGCCAACAAGTGCTCGATTCGACCTATCTCTTGAAAGAAATTGTTCGCGAAGCGGACATCGAATGGGCGCGTATGATGCTCGAACGGCCTCACTTCGAAAAAGAGGGACTGCCGCCCCATCCGGGCGACCCATACACGATCGAGTCGGTTCGCACCACTTTGTCACAACTCGTGGAAAGACTCGCGGACTGCTCTACATAAGACAGCACGTCCAGACGGCTACTATTCGTTTTGATCACAGAGATTGCCTTGCCAGCGGCACAGTTTCTCATTTACACGGCGATTGTCGAACCAGCCACCTACAGCTACGGTGATAACGTCTAATTACTCAGGTGGCCAAAGGTCTTTTACGGAGACCAGGCCGTTGGCCACAACGGAAGAATATGCCGACCAAGCCGCGGATATTGCCGCTACCGAGTCGAGCGCCCCGCCCGCAAAAGGCGACTGGTTGCCGTTAGGCGTTTTTGCAATTACGCAGGACGGCGAGGCATCTGGCTCAGAGCCATCGCTCTACTTGCAGCTCGCGATCAGCAAGCAGGGAGTCATTTCCGGCACATTGAAAAACACACTGACCAACAAGGTTCAGTCGATTGAAGGAATGGCGGACAAAAAAAGCCAGCGAGCGGCCTGGGGCGTAGTCGAACAAGAGCGCCCCGTTATGGAGACCGGGCTCTCGAACCTCACCCAAGATACGTCCCCCGCGCTAATCCATTTCGCTGACGGCCAGACACAGCAGTGGCTCATGATCCGAATGCCAGAACCTAAACAATAGGGACGTCGACATCTTGGCTTTTTAGTCGGAGATCAGCGGGACTGATCGGTCAGGTAGAAGCATTTTCCTAGCGTATTCGTACAACAACAAAGTGAATTTTAAAGCGGGTTCAAAACTAGAGCCGGTTTTAAAACGATTGTAGCTGGCCTCTTTGAGGCCGGTTTCATCAGATAATGCCGGAGTTACAGACCCCAGCTACATGTTTTGAAACTGCTTCTGGTTCCAAATTTCTCAAAACTTTATGCACTATTGGCCCCAGCCAATTAGACTGGAGACAGTTCCGAGTTTAGATCGCTCGATACTCTAGAGCCCGCGGCGTAACGCTTGGTTAAAGGATTGGTATCGTTCAAGTTCTCGGGAATGAGCCCACCAGTGAAATCGAACCTCAGCGATTAATTTGAAATACCCCAGGTAGATAACGCTCGAGCCACGGCAGGCTGTCGGATCGCCGCACGGTGCATAAGCAGCTATGAAGATCGGTCTCGCACTTTCCGGAGGTGGATTTCGGGCAACCTTATACCACCTCGGCATGGTCCGTTTCCTTCGCGATGCCAGGATATTGCCGAACGTTTCGCACGTCACGGCCGTGTCAGGCGGGAGTATTATCGCCGCCCATCTTTGCCTTAATTGGGATCGCTACAACGGCTCGGATAGCGAGTTTGAAACAGTCGCCGCAGAACTGCTCTCTTTTGTTCGTCTCGATGTGCGCAACCGAATTCTTCGGCGATATGGCCTGGGGCTTCCTCTACACTGGCCGCGCCGTCTGGTTGGACTGTCGAACCGCAAGCTCACGCGCGTGGGGCTCCTGGAGTATCACTACAAGAAATACCTCTACGGTGATACCAGTTTGTTCCAATTGCCGGAACACCCGCGTCTGCACATTCTCGCCACGAATATAAGCGAAGGGCAACTTTGTTCGTTCAATCGCGATGGCTTGTGGATGATCCGTCGCGAACCAGGGCTCGCTTTTAGAATCGACCAACTTCCTATCAGTCTAGCCACAGTACCGATGGCCGTGGCCGCTTCATCCGCGTTTCCTGGTTTCTTTCCACCAATGGAGTTGACCGGAGCAGACGTTGGTGCGAGAAGCGGAGAATTCGGCCGACAGGCGTACACTGACGGTGGCGTTTTTGATAATCTCGGTGTCCGCATGTTTCGCTTTTTCGCGAAGTTGTCGGAATCCAATGAGCCTTTGTGGGATGGCGTGCTTGTCAGCGATGTGGGGAAGCCCTTTGAAATTCGTAGCAATGCGCGATCTAGTGGACTCGTTCGCACCGCGATGCGCGCTAGCGACATTCTCATGGACCGAGTCTGGCAACTGGAGAATGAAACATTTAAAGACACTCCGGGATTTTTCTTTGCCCGGATTACCGACTTCGTTGATCCCGGGCAGGATCCAACCGCCTTGCATCTCGAAGTACAGAGGCAGTTGCCGAGTATTCGCACCGACCTTGATCGGTTTTCCGACATCGAGATTAGTAGCTTGGTTCAGCAGGGATACTGTGTCGGCCGCAAAACGTGCCTTGCGCATCCTGAAATGTTTGGGAATGATCTACCTGTAGATCCACCGTGGAACCCAATATTGGCACCGCACGCCAGGATGCCTGTTGCTAATGACTTAGCAAATGTGCCTTCCGCTCGGCGAGATTCTATACTCGTGACCCAAGATGCGCGCACACTGCATGCTTCAGCGGTACGACGCATTTGGCGGACTTTATTGGATTATCGCGATTGGGTTTCATATGTATACGTCCCGATCATGATCCCCATTCTTGTTCTATTGCCTTACATCGTGGTCAAGTCTTATGAACGATCACGACGTGTAAACCAAATCGTCGAGTCGCTTGCGCAGGGAAGTCGGGATCTGGAGCAAATGACCCGGTTGATGGACGGTCCGGTGGCACCGTGGGTCGGAGAGAAAAATGTCGAGCAACTCCGCGCCGACGAAAAGCCAAATCTTGCAGGCTTCCTGATCCTGCAAGACTTACGCATGATGGACTTGCGGAATTGGCGCGAGACGACCGACAGTATTCGCGATCCTAAATCATTCATCTATGGCTACCGACGATTGAAGGTTGAAAAACAACTTACGAATGCGACAAACAATGACTTTCGCGTCAGCGTTTTGGCCTTCAGTCCCGAGACTCAGATTCGCTTTCCTCCGCAGCAGCTAGATCCGAAGCTGTATTCGCGGCCGTTGGAAGACCCACGTCCGGGTGAAAAAAGAGTTCATTGGGAAGTGGGTACCAGCTTCCAGAAAGTGCCTGCCGGCGACGCCGTGGATATTGTCTATGAACATATTTCGCCTGGAACATTTCTGCGAAAAGGGGCTGGCTTCGCCACCCTAGCGTTCGAGGTCGAGGCGGAAACGGTGGAACTAACTCGCTGGCTGCTGCTACCTCAAGGAAGGCAGTACCGGACCTACCAATTGATTCGCTACCAGACAGGCAAGCTAGAAACCACGGAAAATGTGAAGGTTGTCACCGAATACTTAGCTAAAGACTACACTATCCTCGCATTCAAGCTGCTATCGGTTGAAGCCGGTTATACCTATGAAATCACCTGGTTCTATCGATAGTCCAGAGGGCAAAAACCACAGACCGTAGCTCTCACCCCTTTACCAATTGCGCGAGTAGTCCATTGAGAGCGTGCCGCGAAGCGGCTATGTGTCGCTTACTAACTATCGCGCGTAAAACGGCGGTAAGCAGCAACTACAGCTTGGCGAAATATGATCTGGCAATCACTTTTAGCACTTGCACTGGCAATTGTGACAGTCATTCTTCACGCAGTTGGAACCGTACACGTCGTGATTCCTCGGTCTGGTGTCTGGCCACAGAGGATGGACTCGCAGGTCCAGCTTCGACCAGTCTGGATCCTGACTCGCTTGGTCAGCATGCTCCTCGCTTTGCACTTACTGGAGATGGTAGTCTGGGCAACAGCGTATTCGTCCGCCGGCGTGTTTGCAAATTTTGAGACTTCTCTTTACTTCTCGTTGAAGAGCTATACAACGGTTGGTTACGGCGACGTCCTACCACCTGCCTCATGGCGATTACTCGGCCCGATCGAAGCAGCGGTCGGTGTGCTGATGCTTGGCTGGTCAACTAGTATCATCGTCGCGACCGTGCAACGCATCTATAATAAACGCTAAGTTTTGCCCTGCAGCGCGAAGGCACGAATGTGGAGAAACGATTCCAATGAACGCTGTGGCAGAGCCGGACGATGCGAACACACCTCATCCGAGAGACGTAGCTGCAAGCGGCTTAGCCAAGGTGTTCCCGCTGCTGCAATGGCTGCCGCGATACGAACCTGCTTGGCTAGCCAGCGATTTGATTGCCGGCGTTACACTTGCCGCCTACGCAATTCCCGTTTCGCTCGCCTATGCAACGCTTGCGGGGCTCCCACCGTATTATGGGATCTATTGTTACTTAGTTGCTGGCGTGGCCTATGCGATTCTTGGCACTTCGCGCCAGTTGGCCGTAGGGCCGACTTCAGCCATTGCGATGCTCGTTGGCACGACCGTCGCCGGCATGGCCGGGGGCGATCCGGCGCGTTGGGCCGGCATCGCCGCGCTGACGGCTCTGGTCGTCGCAGCGCTCAGCGGCATGGCTTGGATGTTTCGGCTCAGTGGATTGGTAAGTTTTATCAGCCAAACCATCTTGACGGGATTCAAGGCCGGGGCGGCACTAACGATCGGGCTCACGCAGTTGCCAAAATTATTTGGCGTTCCTGGAGGAGGCGACAACTTCTTCGAACGTGCCTGGATTCTTGCCACTCAACTCGGCCAGACGAACCTGGTTGTGTTTTCGCTTGGCCTCG
>CAZTWS010000105.1:0-17768 GCA_964618225.1 uncultured Planctomycetaceae bacterium | reverse complement strand
CGCCGATGCGAAGTCGTTGGCTCAGTGCGCGCGCATCATTCTTTTTTATCCGCTTGATCACCATCCAAGGGAGACGTTAATCAACAGCAAGAAAACAAACACCACCGTAGAAAATGATAGGAACCATTTTTGGTTCACAACACAAAAGGCCTGGAGCAAACGCCCCAGAACCCGTTGCGCTCTTTGACAACCCACCCACTTATTTAGCGGCGGAGCTCGCTCCGCCCTCCCGCCACGTAGCTGCGCAAAACCCAGGGGGAGAGTTTCGCGCATCTACGCAAAAAACACGGTAAGTCCTGCGTGGAGATGAAACGTCAAACTACAAAAAACCTGCCGGTTTGGCAGATCACTAGGCAGGCCGCGTGCCCTTGGGGATATCACGCAGCCGCACCACATCCCACGCCAAGCCGACTTTTTCCATCATCCAGATCAGGTAATACGTCGTGTCGATTTCGTACCAGCGATGTCCCTGGCTGGCCACCCGTTGGTAGGCATGATGGTTGTTGTGCCAACCCTCGCCAAACGCCAGCAGGCCAACCCACCACACGTTGCGGCTATCGTCGGTAGTCTCGTACCGGCGCGAGCCCCACATGTGCGTCACCGAGTTGATCATCCAGGTCACGTGCAGCACGTATACCATGCGAACACCAAGGCCCCACAACACCAGCGACATACCGGAACGCCAACCACCCAGGCCAAGGGCCGTACCGAAATAACCGATCAGGAACAACACAATGCCCGTCGCAACGTGCGATGGCAGGAACATATGGTGAATCACCACCATCATTTTGTCTTTGAGCAGGTCAGGAGCATACTTCTGCACCAAATCTTTGTGCCAGCGCTGGCCAAAGTTCGGCATAAACCACAGCATGTGACTCCACCAAGCCCCGTCACGCGGCGAATGCGGGTCACCTTCTTTATCACTGTAGAAATGATGTTTGCGATGGTTCGCCACCCAGGTCAGCGCCGAACCTTCACCACTCATGCCACCGAGGAACGCAAGCAACCAGCGTATCGGCCGATACGTCTTGAAGCTGCCATGCGTCAGGCAGCGATGGTAACCCATGCACACGCCTACCGAGCCTGTGAGCAGGATCAGAACGGCACAAGCAACCAAGCCCTGCCAACTGAAGTAAAACGGCGCGAGTAGTGCCAGCGTATGCACCAAACCAATCCAAATCACTACTGGCCAGTCCAAGCCGCGGCTCACAAGCAGCTCGGCACCAGCGCCAGGGCCCATGGGACCAAACTCAGGCGCGGTCGGATCAACATGGCTATGCGAATGTCCGTTGATATGGTCTGTACCCTTCGCTCGCCGGTGCGAAGCGGGGGCTGTACGAACAGCGATCGACTCGTGGTCGCTCATCGTGGGGATTCCATGCAAGGGGAAAATTCTCTCCGCGCGAAATATAGAGGGCGCACGTTGTTGAGAATCGATTTCAGAAAGATACGGAAGGCTGACAAATGATAGACGCTTGCGGCTTCCCCGGCTAGCCCAAAACCCCCCTCCATAACCAGAACACGAAACTGCCCGCCATCGTGCATTCGCACAAACAACCAAATTATTGCTCGCCAGCCAAACTATAAACCAAGTATCAAAATTAGCGCAGGGGCTCCGTCAACCAACTCCTGGCATGGACAGGCCCTTTACCAAGCGAAAAATGCACCATCCCACACTCATGGGTACACAAAACCATGGCCCCTGCCCGTTGATAAGTAGCCACCACAGGCAACACATCATCCCGGCCACCGCTGCTAAGCACTACCCAGTTGGGCATGCTCCACGCCGCAAAACCGGGCGGATCGCTACGCCGACTTCCATGATGAGGAGCAAGCAACACATCACAATCGTACGGCACTTCAGCCATCACCTCCTCAATACCGGGCGACTCGAGATCCCCCGGCAACAACAGGCGGTGATCGCCATGCTCAACCGCCATCGTGATACTGTTCGCGTTGTCGGTGCCAAGAACGCCTTGCTTCGATGGATGGAATACCTCGAGCGAAACAGATTCCCCCAACTTCAGCCGATCGCCCGACCAAACTTCTCGAATCGGCACGCCGGATTCCCGAATAGCCGCCTGCAACACCTGGGGCCCAGTCGTGTCCGCGTCGTCGAAACCGTCGAACATCATCGGCGATACATAAATCGCCCCGACACGAAACCGCTCGAGCAAGCCCGGGATCGCATTGTAGTGATCGATATCGGCATGCGAAATCACAATGCCGTCGAGCCTTATGATACCGCGATGCCACAAATACGAAGCGATCGTTTGCGTGGCAAACTCCGGCGAGCCCAGCGAGCCCGCATCGTACAGCAAAGTTTCCCCGCTGGGCGATTCCACGAGCACGCAAGCCCCATGCCCCACAGCCACGAACGAGCATTCGAGCGCATTGCGCTGCATGGCTCGAACCGCGGGCGGAATAAGCCCCACCAAGATCCACACCGACAACGCCGCCCACTGCCAACGCCGCGGCAAAATCGCTCGACCACGAACCAGCAGCACGAGCAAAGCCGCATAAAAAACCAGAACCCACCACAGCGCTGGCCCCGGAGCAAAGAAATGGCCGCCTGGAACTCGCTCTGCCACCTCAACGAGCCGCTCTAGCCAGCCAAGTGCTGTAGCGCACAGCCCTCCCAATACTTCGCCAAGCGGCTGAATCAGCCAGCCGACAATCAACATGAAAAAACCACTCCACATAATGATAACCACGATAACCCACAGTAGCGGGCTGATGATGACCGACACCGGGGCCGCCAGATGAAACTGATTCAACAGCAGTGGAAGCGTGATGAGCCAAACCACAAGCGAAGTCAGCAACAACCCGCCCGTTCCGCGCAACAGACGATGGAACGAACGACGTGGCCACGAACGCGTGGATTCCACCAGTTCCTCAAGCGGATCGGCTTGACCGGTTTGGCGATTTCGCCACCACTTTTCGGTCCAAATCAACCCGGCCACCGCTAGGAAGCTGAGCTGCGGCCCAACACGAAACAAATCGGAGGGATTCAAAGCCAAAACAAAGATCGCGGCAAACGCCAACGAGTTAAACGCGATGCCAGGCCGGCCAATCCATGCCCCAATGCACACGATTACCGCGAAAATGGCCGCTCGGGTTACTGGCGGTTGCCCTTCGGCAACGAGCGCGTACCCGACCGCAACAACCATGATCAGCGCAAACCCTGTACGACGCGGCACCCAACCTATTCGAACCAAAACATACAAACCGGTAGCTAGAATTGCCACGTTCATCCCAGAAACAACGAGAACATGGATCGTGCCCGTAAGCAAATACGGCTCCGCAACCTCGGCCGTTAAACTTTCCCGCGAACCGAGCAACATGGCAGAGGCCAGGTCGGCTCGCTCTGGTCCAACAAATGCTCGAACGGCTTGCTTCGCCTTGGCTCGAATTGAATGGACGAACCGCTCCGGCCGCCATCGGTCTACACTTGGCAACACCGTAATGCTCTCCGGAACCGATGACTGGATCCGGATCAGCTCGCGATCGGCCCGAGCATGTTCAGCAAAGTCGAACTCGCCCGGATTGAGCGGCGGAGAAATTCGCGACAAGTATCCAAAGACGCGCACACGATCCCCAACTCGGACGCCTAAAACATGCCCATCAACATCGAGCTGCGATATTCCCGACGCCGATCGCCATTTAGTGCCGTCGCGAATGCTGACAAGCCGCACCTGCATGCGTGTGCGCTCGCCACCAGGAATTGCACGCAGCGGAGTAGGCTTAGGCGCTGGAACACGCGATGGAGATTTCGTTACAACCACTTCCAAACAGGCAGGGCCGCCGCGATAGCTCGCATAACGAAAACCTTCATACCGGTCAAACAGGTTCCAACTCAAATGATGCCACGCCGCACCGAGACACATGGCAGCAAGAAGAACCGCACTTACCGCAACCGGCAATCGTCCCTGCTTCCATGCCGCTCTCCACGACAGAAGGGCTGCAACTACGAGCATTCCCCACAGTACCACCCAAGAAATGTTTCGACTGATCCCCTCCGGCAAACAGAGAAACAAATATCGATCGAGAACGATTCCCGCCGCGAGCGCGGCTGCGACAACAACCAGCGGCTGATACCGTGGCGGCTCGACAGTAGCGAGTTCTGCCGACGAAGCGGCAGGCCCCTGAGCGGTGGCTTCGTGTCCTCGGTTAGCTCTCTCGCGAGCATCCATGGGACACGATTATACCGTCGCGGAACCGAATCGAAACTAGGCACCAATTAGTTCGAACAGGGCATCGATACCCTCGAGCGATTCGCAGGCTTCGTCGTCGAAAGGCGTCCCCAAAGCGAGGGCATCTTCCGAAGCCACTACTCCCGGCTTACCACCCTCGGTTGCGCTAATCAGCGCGAGGAAGGCCGCATCCAGCGACGTGGAAGACGAACCAGTTCCGCCAAGGCTATCGAACGAGGACGATGACGATTGGCTCGTACCGTTGCTTTCGGCCAAAACATAGTAATTGGCAGTCGATACCGAACTTGCACTAGAGATACCTGTCTCGACCGCTGCTTCCTCAGCAGGTTGAGACACGAACGAACTGACCGTTGCGGCCGGTGCGGGAGCTTCAGCAACCAAAGCCGAGGAATCGTCGGAGCCGCCGCCGGAAGATTCCAAGACACGTCCAAAGTTCTTGCGCCAAATAGCCAAGTCATCGGCATCCACGAAACCATTGCCGTCGGCATCGGCTCCGTAGAACGGAGTCACCGTCATCCCGAACATTTTGCGATAGATGATATAGTCGGCCGAATCGACAACACCGTCCAACGTGAAGTCACCCGGAAGCGCCGGACCTTGGAACTGGTTCCCAAAGTCGGCGATAACTGAGCTACCTCCGCTGACGTGAATGTTGTAGAAATTGCCTAACCCGCCATCGATCAGAGTCGGGGCATACGTCTCTTCCCAACCAGGTTTCATTTCCTGGCGGACGATATATTGCCCGGGAGCAACATCGTTGAACACATAGTCGCCATTCTCATCGGTTATGGCAAATAGCTCGCCGGTGATGACCGACAGCGACCAGCTATTCAGTGTTCCCTGATCGGCAAATGCGGTATCGCGGATCGTTAACGTCCAATTACCGAACGACTCGTCTCCGAAGAACGTGGCCAACGGAACCTCGGGACGCCACACGCCGGTATAATACCAAGTGTCGGTAAGCGGGTTGTACTGCTGGTCAGCCTGACCGATCGAGATGATCGATCGCTCTGCGCTGTCCGACAAAGTTAAGTTATTGAAGTCGTTGAACTGAGCACCAACGCCCGAGAACAACTCGACAATGCGGCCAGAAGGGCTCGTCAAAAACGCTTCGAGGTCGGCCATAAAGCTATGGGTAATATCGACGGTTACTTCCATGCTGAGGACCGAGCCTACATCGCCAATGAATATCGTCGACGTAATCGTCGAAAAATCCAAGATCGGCCTGGGAACGGCTGTCGATTCATAGACGGTTGGCGTGGTTGCCACATCGCGGACGCCGTTTTTGTTGGCATCGATGTAGACAATCCAGTCGGAGAGGCCGGATTCACCCTCGCTTAACAGGCCGTCGCCGTCGAGGTCGTCCCAAACACGCCCAACCACTTCACCGGGCGAAAAGATGGGAATCCAGTTGCCGAAGTCGATGCCCGTGATGGCACCGCCAGAGGTAACATTCACGGGCGCTGGGGCCCACGTTTGGCGCCAGCCGTCAATCGTTTGTTGCGGCTGAATGAATTCGCGAACGTAATACAGACCTGGCTTGATGTCTTCGAAAGCGTAGTGTCCGTCAGCATCGGTAATTTGGTAGGGTTCGAGAATGGTAATCGAACCAAGAATTTCAATATCGATCGACCAGGCGTTTAGCGTACCTTGGTTACCGGGCCCGTCGTCTTCGACTTCAAGCGTCCACGTGCCGGCTGAGTTGAGGCCATTCAGCTCACTGAGCGGCGTCATCGGCCGGTAGCTGCCCGTAAACGGTGCCTGCGAAGGCGTAATACTAGTAATGGCCTTCGTCGCTGAGTCGTCGAACGTTGTATTCGTGAAGTTGTGACTATTGCCGCCGAGGTCTCTCACCAGGATCACACGAGTGCCATCGGGGGCGACCAAATACACATTCACATCGCCATTGTACGTATGGGAAATATCGATCGTTACGTTGACGTCAACAATGATCCCCTCTTGCTCGATAATAAGCTCGTTCTTCACCGTCGTGTAATCGAGAAGAGCCTGAGGAACACTCGGTGCGTCTTGATGAATTGCTTGGTCGGGAGTCGTTTCAATATCGAGAATGCCATTGTTGTTGAGATCCAGATAAATCAACCAACCTGGCAATCCGGCTTCACCTGGATCCGGCGCGGCACCAGAACCATCGATGTCGTTCCACTTTTGGCCAGAGAGCGAGCCGTGCTTGGTATTCGTAATGGCGACGCCGGCAATACCTGCTGAATAACCCTCGGCATTGGTTACATCAATTCGGATTTCGCCGCTTTCATCCGCGATGACCAACAGGCTAAGCGTGGAAAGCGCTTCGCCGCCGACCGAATCATCGCCGTTGACACCGATACTATGCGCAGCGATGGTTTGCGTGAAATTATAGATTTGCGTGACGCCGTTCCACTCGCCACCAACGATGGTAACAATGTTCTTGATATCTTCGCTGGCGTGCCCAAAAACGAAGATTTGGTAAACGGCGTTCGGGTCGAGATCGCTCCAAGTAAACGTGAGCGTTTCGCCGTCCGAGGCGGAGATGTACCCGCTGATCTCATCGAGCGGCAACGCGTGCTCAGGCAAATCCCCCGGGTTGATAGGACTCGAGCTCGCGACAATGTTGAGCGACGGGCCTGTCGTGGTGACCGTCAGATCATAGGGCGTCTCGAACCCCGCTTCACTAATAAGATTATGGATCGTGGTACCAGATTCATCTGCCTCGAACGGGTTCCAATTCAGAGGGCTCGCGCCACCCGGCTCACTAAAATCAACGCCAACAACGAGATTCCGTTTCCGCTCACCGGTGATGGAATAGTAGCCAAGGCTGCCGTAGTCGCTGTAGCCCCAGTCGGACTCATCGTCTGGAAGGTCATCGGCCGTGAACGGATTACCATCCGGACCGGTGTCATCTTTGGTTAGAGTTACCGGCCCCGGATGAATTGCGGGATCGATGAAAGTAATCGGCCTGCCGGTTCCTTCGACTGTTAGATAATAGGTGCCCGGAAGTAGGCTAAAGGCGTCGACGTAGCCCAGTATGTTTCCAAGAGCATCTAGCTGTGCCCATCCGCCGTCACTATAAGAGCCAAAAGTTTGGCTACCGGCATAAATTCCATCGAGAGGATTACTACGAAATAAAACCGTGTCGGAAGAATCCCTGATGGTAGCCAGCACATCTAAGTTGGCCCCTCGTTCAAAGGGGCTGATATCGAATGAAAACCATTCGCCGAGCCCTTCAACGACGAATGAGAAGTAATCGACGTCCGTATTACGTTCGACAATTCCTTCGGACCAAAAGAACTTTCCCTCCTCGTCAAGAACGCGGTCTTCCAGGTCAGTAACAATAGAAAGCGAGGTTGCGTCTTCCGTAGAACTGCCGTGGTCGTCGTCGCGATAGGTGAAACCGTTCTGAGTGGTTATTATCTCCAGGTCGTCTTGGATATTATTGGCCCAGAAATACTCGCCCTTTCCCCACTGGGTGAGCACGCCCGCTCCTCCACCCATGATGGGAGCCCAACTCGTGCCTAGGTTGTTTAACATTCCATGGCCCGAATAATACTCGACATGAATATTTCTGTAAGTCGGATCATCGGGCTCACCGTCTTCGTCTTCGTCGGTGACGTCTAATACTGGCCAAGTTTGTCCATCATGGCTGAGACCGAGTGTATGACCGACCTCATGTGAAACCGCTTCCGTAATAAATGACTCGGTGAAATCAACGAACTCGTAGGGATTATCTGGATCGAGGATGAAAATCGAATCAGCACCAAATACAAACGCAGGCGTATCACTGGCCCCAGCAAACGATCCGACATATGCGACGCCGCCCACTCCCCGCTCCGTGACGGGAGTGTACCAGTCTAACGTACTACCGCCGATGACAACGCGAATCCCCCATTCTTCGTCGCCTTCGCCCGTGTTGCGGAGCGCTTCTTCACCAGGATCTTGCGTCGTAACGTTCACCTGGAACGGCAAGAAATCTTCGGATACGCGTTGCCAGATGTTGTAAATCAAAAGGCGCTCTTCATCCGAGAAATTGACTAAATCATCGTCAAAGCTAAGAGGAGGGGTAAGGATGTTCGGGGAATTGAATTGTGTGTTCCACTGCGTGTTACGCGTAAGGTGGCCATCGAAATCGAGGTAGATCGTCTTTGTCGCGCCTGGCAAGCTATGGAGTTGAAAAGCCCGCGCAGGATCGAATGCATCCGTTATTTCACTTCCGCTACCCCCCTTTGCAGCATTGAGAAGCGCAACGATCTCGGGGTCGAGAACCGGAGGCGGACTGGCCAGATAATAATCGGCGTCACCTGTGAGCCCAGAGCTCATCGGGCTGGCTGTGAGGAAGTGCCTAGCTTCCAAATGCTCCACTGAAAAATGGGACTGCCGGTTTGTTTTAGAACGTCGAGACGCGGACTTCCGCCGTTTTGTCGTGCTCGCCCGCAAGATAGACCAGTAGTGATAGCCTTGTCGCGACATTCCCGGGCTTCCCCCTGAAGAAACGTTAAAAACGTTATAAATGTGAAAGTTAGTTAGTAGTTTAGTTACCAACAACAAAAAGCTCAAGCAAACGGGACCAGCCGTGGCGAACTAAATAGCCTGAAAATCAAGGCCAAAATGCCTGCCATGTGGCTAGGCCCCCCCGTCTAACAAGCTTCCGGGCCACTACGCGTTCGGAAGCACATCGCTAAGAAAGCTTAAATATCCCGCAAAAAGCGACGGTTTTCAGCACCCCTTTTCAACTTGGATTGCGAACCTCGCCCCTAACGGGTTCGTAAGCAACGAGAGGCGTCTTGTCTCTGTAAAGCCAATCAGGCAAATACGTTCTTGCGCCAGATAGCTCCCGCTGATATACTCCCCCTCACGTCGGGTGGCCAGCAGCTAGCTGGCTAAACAGGGCGGCTTCACACGAAGCCGCCCGCCCAGAACGACATTGCTCACCGCGATCAAACGAGATGGAGAATCTCATGCTCAGAAATACATTTTGGACCCCTTCCGCACTCGCACTCGTTGTGAGCACCGCAACCCTGTTGGTTACCGGTTGCGGTGGTCAACCTGCCTCCCAGAACAAGGCGACCACAAGCACGAGCGTCACGGAAGAAAACACGACAGCAACAGGCGACGAGAATCAAGTAGCCGTGAACATACCTCCAGCCGCGACCACTAAGAGCACCCGCCAGGCGGCCGAGGATGCTTCCACGGAAAAATCGGACGCCCCCCTCATCCCTCGCGATGTATTATTCGGCAACCCCAAGAAGGCCCAAGCACGGCTTAGCCACGATGGCAAATGGCTCAGCTTCCAAGCTCCCGTCGATGGCGTGATGAACATCTGGGTCGCACCGGCCGACGACATTTCCAAAGCTGTACCGGTGACACAAGAAAAAGTGCGGCCCGTGCCGTCGCACTCCTGGGCATACGACAATAAACACATTCTGTACGTGCAAGACAAAGACGGCGACGAAAATTACCATCTCTACGCCACGAATGTTGAAACCAAGGAAACTCGCGATCTCACGCCAATCGAGGGCGTGCGAGCGGAAATCCAGGAGACCAGCCACAACTTTCCCAACGAAATTCTGGTTGGCTTGAACGACCGCAATCCGCAAATCCACGACATTTGGCGAGTCAACATCGCCACCGGCGAAAAGCAACTCGTGCAACAGAACCCAGGCGTGGCCGGCTTCCTCACCGATGACGACTTCAACGTCCGCATGGCCATCAACTACACGCCCACCGGCGGCCAAATCTGGCAAACGCCCGAAGGCGAAGGCGACGCCCAACAATGGAACACCTTCCTCGAACTTGGCCCCGAAGACGCCATGACCAGTGGTCCGGCCGGGTTCGATAAAACGGGCCAGGTGCTGTACTACGAAGACAGCCGCGACCGCAACACGGCCGGCCTGTTCTCGATGGACCTCAACACGAAAGAGCCGAAGCTCATCGCAGAAGACCCCCGCGCCGACGTCGGCGGCGTACTGGCGCACCCCACCGAGAAGAACATCCAGGCCGTTTCGTTCACCTACGACCGCACGAACTGGAAAGTGCTCGATGAAGCCATCGCCAAAGACATCGAATTCCTGAAGAACTTCCAAGACGGTGAGTTCATCGTCACGGGCCGCACGCAAGACGACTCGAAGTGGACCGTGGCCTACATCATGGACGATGGTCCCGTGAAGTTTTACATCTACGACCGCAGCGGTTCCCCGAAAGAAGAAAAGGACCGCATGACGTTCCTATTCAACAACCGCGACGACCTCTCCAACTACCCGCTTGTAAAAATGCACTCGCCGGTCATCAAAAGCCGCGATGGCCTGAACCTCGTGAGCTACCTCTCGCTGCCGCCCGGTAGCGATCCGGATGGTGACGGCATCCCGAACGAGCCCGTGCCGCTGGTGCTCGATGTACACGGCGGTCCATGGTCTCGCGATAGCTGGGGGTTCAATTCTTATCACCAATGGCTGGCCAACCGCGGCTATGCGGTGCTCAGCGTCAACTACCGCGGCTCGACCGGCTTCGGCAAAGATTTCATCAACGCCGCTAACGGCGAATGGTCGGGCAAAATGCACGACGATTTACTCGATGCCGTGCAGTGGGCGATCGACAATAAAATCGCCCAGCCCGATAAGATCGCCATCATGGGCGGCAGCTACGGCGGCTACGCCACGCTCGTCGGCCTTACCTACACGCCCGATGTGTTCGCATGCGGCGTCGATATCGTCGGCCCTTCGAGCCTGGTTACTCTGCTGCAAAACGTGCCCGAGTATTGGATGCCCTTCATGCCCGTCATGAAGGTTCGCGTGGGCGATGTGGATACCGAAGAAGGCCGCGCGGAGTTGCTCAAGCGTTCGCCGCTCGAACTGGTCGATAAAATCAAGAAACCACTGTTGATTGCCCAAGGCGCTAACGACCCGCGTGTGAAGCAGCTCGAAGCCGACCAGATCGTCAAGGCGATGTCGGATAAAAAGATTCCGGTCACTTACGTTCTCTATCCAGACGAAGGCCACGGTTTCCGTCGCCCCGAGAACAACAAGTCGTTCAACGCGGTCACCGAGGCGTTCCTTGCCGAGCAACTTGGCGGCCGATTTGAACCGGTCGGCAAAGATTTCCAAGGTGCCACCATCACCGTGCCCGAGGGTGCCGAGCATGTCCCGGGCTTGGAAAAGGCGCTCGACGAAATCAAAACCGAGGCCGACCAATAACCTCCCCAACATCCATGCCGCTCGCGGTTCTCCGAACCGCGAGCGTTTTTTATTTGGAACCGATCTTTTCTCCCCATGCTCCATTTGAAATGTGAAACGTCCGCGCGGTGGCTGGCACAAGTCGATGCCGACTTGCCGTCGATTCTCATCGATCATGCCCACTGCGAAAAGAAAGCCGCCGGCACGGCGTTGAACCTCATCTTCGCCTACGTGGAAGACGCCGAGCTTTGCCGCGAGATGACGGCCATCGTCAACGAAGAACTCGAGCACTTCCACATGGTGCTCGATTTACTCGCCCGCCGCGGCATTCGGTTCCGTCGGCTTACGCCATCCAGCTATGGGCGCGAGTTGAACGACCTGGTCCGCAAACAAGAACCGCAAAAGGCGGTCGACCGACTACTTGTCGCCGGCCTCATCGAAGCGCGTTCCTGCGAGCGTTTCCACGCCCTGGCCAAGCACGTAAAAGATACAGAGCTTGCCGAATTCTACGGCTCGCTATTCGAAAGCGAAGCGCGGCACCACACAACTTACACACGCCTCGCCAAACATTTCGCCCCAGACGAAGAAGTGATGCGCCGGCTCGACGAATTGGCAGAATTGGAAGCCGCGATCATCTCCCGCGGCGAAGAAAAACCAAGAATGCATAGCTAGGGGCTGAGAATCGGGGGCTGGGGGCTGGGGAAGCATGATCTATAACCGCGCCACCCAAAGAGTCAAACGAGCCGGGCCGTCCTCGGTCCCCGAGTGCCGTGACAACACCCCGCCCCTCTCGCTCCTCACTCCTCGCTCCTCCCATCACCACCCCGCCCCGCGCAAATCAATCTCCCCCTCCGGCCACCCGGCCTTATCTGGGTAGCGCATCACCACCGGGTCCCAAAACGCGGGTGCCTCGGGCTCCGCCGCCAGTGAATTCACCACTCGATTCTCAACCTGCACGGCTCCCAAACGATCGTAAAACGGCCGGACACGATCCGTCGTTTGAAACAGCGCGAAAGGAAACACCCCATGGTCCACCAACTCGAAAGCCGCTCGCGTCATGGCTTCGCCCAAGTGCCGACCACGTGCTACCGGCGAGGTACACACGCGAGAGAGCGCAAGCAACGTCATCTCACCATCAGCCGTGCCCACAGTTCGCGGTGCCGCCGTCGCGTGAGCAATAACTCGGCCATCCTCACGTACCACAAACGAGCGCGGATATTGCTCCGGCTCGCCACCATAGTCGCGCCACCTTGTGGTGAGATCGGCCGTGAGCGAATCGACCGTACGCCCCGGCTTGGGCCAAATCGCGCAGATCAGCTCCGCCGTGGCACGAGCGTCGGCTTCGCTAATGGTTCGCAAGTCGATGGTCTCTATCGCGGGCATAAGGGATAATTCAGAAACAACTTCATCAGAAGGAATTCACCACAGAGACACAGAGAACACGGAGAAGAGCTAGAAGAGTTTTATTAACCACCAAGGCACAAAGACACGAAGAAGAATTACTGATTTAGGATTCAGGATGGTGGAGGCGGGGAGCAGGGCTAAGGCATTCAGTAATACCTCCGGGCCTGTATCCACGATTCCACATCCTACAAATTCTTTGTGTCTTCGTGCCTTCGTGGTTCAATGAAACTCCGTCTTCTCTTCTCCCTGCTCCTTGCTCCACGCTCCCAGCTTCATCCTCCGTGCCCTCCGTGTCTCTGTGGTTATTCTGAAAATCGGGAAATTATTATTGAGGCGTTTCTAAGGAACTCTAACAAAACCGTCTGAGAGAAGGAGACAGTCCCAATTTGCTCCGAAGACTCCGCAAAATCGGGACAGTCCCCGCCGGTTTTGTTAGAGTTCCTAAGTAATTCTAGGTCGCTTGCGATAACTGCCTCGCAGCCGTATCGTAATATCGCATTCCTCAAAATCGGAGCGATACTATGACACAGCCCCATCAATCGATTCAATCGCAACCAAATCGCCGTCATTTCGTGCTTGGCGGCGCGGCCGCAACAGCCGCTAGCTTGGCTTCCTTCGCGGGTACCGAGCAAGTGTTCGCCCAGGTCGCGGCAGAAACCACCACGGCCTTCGCCGAACCGCTCATCAACAGGGGCGACGTCGTGCTGTTCCAGGGCGACTCGATCACCGACGCCGGGCGAAACCGCGACCTTGCCGCAGAGCCCAATTCCTACGCGGCGATGGGCAAAGGCTACGCCTGGATGGCCGGCTCGCAGATTCTTGTTGAATCGCCAGACGCCGGCCTCAAGTTGTTCAACCGCGGCATCAGCGGCGACAAAGTGTGGCAACTGGCCGACCGCTGGCAGGCTGATTGCCTCGACCTCAAACCCAACGTGCTCAGCATCCTTGTGGGCGTGAACGACTTTGCCCACGTCCACAAATGGAAGGCAGAGGGCAGCCTGGAGAAGTACGAAACCGATTACCACGCACTCATCGCTCGCACGAAGCAAGCGTTGCCAAACGTGAAACTCATCCTCTGCGAGCCGTTCGTTCTGAAGGTCGGCATGGTCGACGACACATGGCTGCCCGGCTTCGCCGAATACCGCGCCGCCGCCAAGCGCGTTGCCGAGCAGGCCGGAGCGCGTTTCGTTCCGTTTCAAACCATGTTCGACACGGCCGTGAAATTCGCCCCGCCCGACCAATGGGCCGCCGATGGCGTTCACCCCACCACCTTCGGTGCCTCACTCATGGCACGCTGGTGGATGAAAGTGGCCGGAATATAACCTTGCCTGCGGCGAACGCCCCAGCCTTATTGGCCTGCGGGTCGATCGAAGTGCAGTTCGATTCCTCCCACCATCCCGGCCAACACGTTGTAAATTGCCGCGCTAATGATGCCGACCAATACCCCCAAAATACCGTACATAATCGGCACGACGATGATGGCCGCCAATCCTAGCCCTGCCATTGCGGCAAACGGATTCGGGCCGTTCCCTTGATTGGGAATAACGACCCCCGCCATTCCGACGAGCGCCATGATGAACCCTAAAAACAATCCCATGATGGCATACATAACCCCCATGATCTTCCCGACAGACAAAACACCAACGCTGCGTAGCACCATTGCTTAATCTCCCTTGATTCTTTTAGCGGATCATGGCCAGAATTGCGGTGAAAGGCTTGGCAACAAACTCGCACCGAGGCGCGCCGCCGATTGAACTGCTACAGTACCGCAGTTTCCGAATATTACAAGCTCTTTGCCTGCGGATAGTCCAACTATCAAGTCTCAAGGACGAACCACACATGAAACGGATTGGCGTCCCAACGTTTTGCACCCTTACAGGCGTCGCCGCCCTTGCTTGGACGGTCTTTCCAAATGTCGCGCAAGCCCACGTAAAATGGTTTGCCGACTTCGACTACGCGTCGCCACCTACGACTGTGGCGGAACTCTCGACCAGCACGTTTTGGTTGATGTACGCGCTGTCGATCGTCACCCTCCTGGCGTGCGTCGTACTCGATAAGCAAGTCTCCGAAGTGCGATCGTTGAAAAATTTCAGCGACTGGCTCGAGAGCAAAAGTAACGCCAGCTTGCTCATCATGCGGGTTGCCACGTTTGCCACGCTTCTCGTGGCCTGGCAGATGGGAACGCTCTTCGCCCCCGAGTTGGTCGTGAACAACGCGACGATCGAGCGACTGCAATTCATTACCATTCTATTGCTGCTTACCCGCAACACGACTACCTACGCGGGCCTCGGCCTAGGGGCAATCTGGATGTATGGCGCGTGGCGGTTTGGCATCTTCCACATGCTCGACTACGTGAACGTGCTCGGCGTGGCCTACTTCCTCGTAATGCGGCCTCTCGGAAGTCCGTACTTCCAAGCCAGTGCCCTGCCCGTGCTTTATGCCACGCTGGGCTTCTCGCTCATGTGGCTCGGGTGCGAAAAGCTGGTATATCCCCAGTGGGTAAACTATTTGCTGGCCCAGCAGCCGATTCTCACGCTCGGCCTCGATCGCGATTTCTTCCGTGTGGCCGCCGCGTTCATTGAACTTGGTCTCGGGTTCATGCTCATCATTGGCCTGTTCGGACGTCCGCTCTCGATCACCATCACGCTCGTGTTCTTCCTTACCACCATGGTTTTCGGCAAAGTGGAAATCATCGGGCACACGCTGATCCACGCGGCACTCATCGTGTTCCTGCTGGAAGGGCCGGGGCACTTATTCCGGCCACCGGCCGCCCTGCACCGCACGCTGGGAATGCGACTTGCCTTTGCCGGTGTCAACTTCTCGCTCGTGCTATTCGCAATGCTCTGGGCATACACCATGGCGGCCGAGCGGGTCGAAGCCCGGGCCGTCACAGGATTAGAACACGCACACGGCCTCTACGAATTGCCGCCCGGCATTCCCGTACCCACTCTCAAAATCGAGGCCGAGCCCGATTCAATGTACGGTTGGAATCTGCGGCTTGTCACTACGAACTTCCACTTCGCACCGTCGAACGTAGGCGGAGCCAACCAACCTGGGCACGGCCACGCTCATCTCCACGTCGATGGAGAGAAAGAAGCGCGAATGTACTCCGATTGGTATCACCTGCCCCGGCTACCGTCGGGGACGCATGAAATCCGCGTGTCGCTCAACACAAACGACCACAGCGTCTACTCGAAGGACGGCAAACCCATCGAGGCAACCATCACGATCGAACAACCGTGAAGCTACTGGCAGACCGAGCGCAATCCGCGGGGGGCCCTTTAGCGGCGGCGGCCACGCCGCTGCGACCAGTGTACGGCCCCTCCACCAAAAACCTAAAAACGCCCGGGCCAACGCACGCACCACATTACACCCCACACCCGAGTCGTTCACGACTCATCTCGCACAGCGATATTAGCCCCGACGTTTACGTCGGGGTAGATTGGTGGCGCTACTCATTTCAAGGCCCGTTCACGGGCCTTCTCGCTGGTCTTGAGCCTTGAGCCAATTCGCGATTGGGAGTTCGTCGATGTCTCGCAATTATTAATTTGCATCTCGTGTGGCATACCAAAAAATAGCCTGCCGTTGCTAAAGGAGATGACGGCTCAAGCCGTACGGCGAGAAGGCCCGCGAACGGGCCTAGGTAATCGTTACGTGCTTGGTTACCCCGGCGTAAACGCCCGGGGCTAATATCGCTGCGCGAAGAAGGGGTCGTGAACGACTCACATTATGTGCCACGCATTGCTTCCTCAAAGTCCATTCAGGTGGCAAAAAGGTCGTCCGTTCTCCATACAAGAACTTGGTTTACCCCAACGGCCAATAAATCGGCGTCTGGGGAGAAACCTACGCAGTGGCTGCTCGTCGCGTCAACGCGTAGTTCGGCAAGCAGTTTCTTGGTTGCCAAGTTCCAGACGAAGAGCTGCCCTTCGACGACGCAGGCCAGATAGGTTCCGTTCGGTGCCACTGCGAATTTCGCGTACGAGCGTTTTGCGGCATCGCGTAGTTTGTGCTGCACTTTCCCAGACTTTGCATCGAAGATCGCAACGATACCGGTATCGCTAGCGGCGGCGAATCGCCCATTCGCGACATGGCAGAGATCTTGAAGTTTGAAGGACTTATGCTTCGGAGAATTTCCAGCCATGGGGAGTCGCCGAAGCTCCCGACCTCCCGGCCAACTCCAGATGACGACCACCGACTCGCCCTTATCTCCGTGGATATTGACGGCTGCTGCCAACTCGTTGCCGTCGGGCGAGAGTGAGATGGATTGAACGCTCGCACGGACGTCGGCCACGGGAAGTTCACGCGTCAGCTTGCCGGTCTTTACATCGAATATGCTGACTCGATTGTGCCAGCATGAGTAGATGACTTCAGGCGTGGATGGCGACATGATCACGCCAGAGACTTCGTTAAACTCCTTGGAGATTCTCCATTTACAGATCGGTTCGCCTGTCTTCACGTTGTACGTGCCCAAGTAGCAGTACATCTCGGCAAGCGCAACGATTTTTCCATCGGGCGAGAACGCCACGGCACCGAGGTCGCTAGATTTTTTGAATTCAAGCTTCTTGGCCCACGTTTTCGTGTCAAAGAGCTTTGCAGTGCTTGCCCTGGGCAACCCCACGACATGCTTACCGTCGGGTGAAAATGCAAAGTTCTGACAATGGGGCAGTTTCGTGAGCGGATCAATCTCGAAGCGAAATGCCATATTGCATTCTCCCCTGGCACCTTTTCTGTGCCGAGCCTCGCAGTGGCGACGTCCCAGCTATAAATCTCTCTGAATTCCGATTGCTATCAGCGATGATTAGCGTGGATCAGCGTTCCAAAAAAACTTTCGCAACTATCCTTTGTGCCTCGTGGTTCAGAAACTCCTTCCGAATCTCCATGGTTCTCTCGAAAATCGGGAAGTTATTATGGAAGCATTCCTGAGGCAAATCTCTTGAAAACGGCCACCGGGTACGCTACTGTATATGTACAAAAATATACTTATACACAG
>CAZTWS010000104.1:0-17890 GCA_964618225.1 uncultured Planctomycetaceae bacterium | reverse complement strand
ACTCCGCAAAATCGGGACAGTCCCCGCCGGTTTTGTTAGAGTTCCTAAAAAACTTTCGCAACAATTCTTCGCGCCTTCGTAGTTCAAAAATTCCTGCATTCCCTTCTCCATGCCCTCCATGCCTCGGTGGTGAATTCTTCCCGGTGGCACTGCGGGGGGGCCCGCTTGGGTGAGCGTTGCCCGGGCGTTTTTAGGTTGCCGTGCCGATATGCCGTACTCTGATCGCAGCGGCGTGGCTGCCGCCGTTAAGTCCGGCGGCTATTCGCGTCTTTTTGCGTGAGGCTCGTCGCTTCTTCTCTTCGCGGTCATCTGCGTGCAAGGTCCCGCTCGGCAAGCGGGACCTACTTTCTTTCCTTTTTGCTTTTGGGCAAAGCCCGCGTAGGTGCATTTTAAGCACCCCACCGCGAAATAAGCAGATTTCCCAAAACTTCTTGGGGGGCAACGACTTACAGCAAATGATGTGAACAAAAGGCCATCGCAAAATAAACGCGTGAGAGCGACCAGGACCGTGCTCCCAAAAAATCTTGAGCTTCCTAAACCATTACCCAGTAAGCACTTTCGTCAACAAGCCAAAAGGTTTGGTGGGTTAGGCACGCACTTCGCTTAAGAGGAGTTACGACAACACCTCACCGCGTTTCGCCAGTGCGTCGCGCAGGGGGGAGGCACCCCAGTAGTTCGGAAATCCGCTCATGGATTCGCTTGAAAAACCAACGCTACTAACGATCGGCATTCCCGAGTTGCCTTGGCGCTCGCAATCGATCAACCGCTACACGGCTGCCTCGGTCCGCGAGGCGGTTGCCATTATTCGGTTGATCACGTTCGACCTGCTGCTCGTTGGTTTAAACGACCCTCGGCTCAACGTTTGGGACTTAATGCGTCGCGTCACAGCGGCTTGGCCTCAACAGCGTTGGATCTTGGCATCGCAAAACATTACTCCACAACAAGAAATTTTAGGTCGTTCGTTGGGGGCGCTCATGATTCTCGACGAGTGTCCTGACGAACTTTGGCTTCGCGACTTCCTCGCGTCACTCAGTGCGCGAGATCGTTTGAGAAGGCTTGTGCCTCTGGATTCGGTAAATGGTTCGACGGTCGATTACTCGTCGGTAATCGCCAAAAAAGCATCCTAATGGGTCTGTTTCACGTTTTTGTACGGCTCTAGTCTGCCGTAGGGGAGGGTCTAATGACACACAACAAATCTCGTTCACAAACACGGCAGCAACGCTGGAAGGCGACTGCCCCAGAGCAATTGCTCGTGTTTCCTATCTGGAGCAACCGCTACGCCAAGCAGCGAACCGCGGCAAACTCCGAACACCGCGCGGCGCGTCACCCGCTGCCTGTTATCTACACGTTTCCGACCAGTCCCTTGCGGCCGGCTGCCTGATCTCCTCAGCACATCATCGGGCATCTCATAACGCCGCATTGTCGTTCATCGCTCCTGCCAGGCTTAAGGGCAGGAGAAGTTTCTGTCTACTTTCAACCATCTATTCGTTCAACAACACAAGGAATCGACTAATGAGAAACAGCAACCACTCGATCGAAATCGAAGATGAAGACGATCCTTACCTGCTCTCGTTCGAGAGCCTGCCACGTTACGAAAAATGGCAGCGCCCGGAGAAATGCTCGGCCAAGGAGAGCGTTCGCAAGGGCCTGTGCCGTTCGATGCGTCACGCCTCGTCGATCAGCCACGCGGCCGGCACGAGTTTCAAGAAGAGCTTACTGAGAAAAGCCGCATAAATACTTAGCTTGCACAGGAGCATCGATTTGCCAATCGATGCGATGAGGGGTACTCGCCAGTGAATTGAAGACCATGTCGTGCGGCTGCGTCCTAAACAGGCGTCGCGCACGAATGTTGATTACGGTTAAAACTTTCAAACAATCTCACACGAACAACTAATAATTTTCATCACAGGATAAACGCTAATGTCTATTTTCAAATTTACTATTCTGACCGCGGTCGCAGCCATGTCGATGGCCGCTGCCACGGCCTCGGCGGCGACGGTCCTCGTCACTCCGTCTAACCTGGGCGATTGGGCGCTGTACTCTTCAGATTCCAGCGGCGCGGTAAATACTGGATCGGCCACTGCCGAGCTAGTGAACGGTCCCGCCGCTCCTCCGCTCGGCACTGGCAGCGCCCTCCTGACGACGCTGCCTGGCCCCAGCAACGGCAGCGCCCAGCTAAGAAGCCACGCCTATGCCGGCACAAAGCTCGCTGATCTGACAAGTTTGTCCTACAGCACTTACGTTACTCAATGGAATGGGGCGCAAGCGCCTTATCTGACTCTCTGGCTGGATACGGACAACAACGGCAGCGCAGATGACCGGATTCATTTTGAGCCGGTTTACAGCGAGGCAGACGCTGGAAACGGCAACGCTAATCCTCAGGCCGACGTCGCCCTCAATGTCTGGCAAACCTGGAACGTCCTGACAGGCATGATCTACGACGATGGTCCGCTGGCTGGGCCGGGCTCCAACGCGATATCGTTCGCGGCTTACGTCGCTGCGAAACCGGATGCGACGATCGTCAATCCGGGCGGTCTCGGCGGCATTCGCATCGCCTCTGGCTTCGTCAGTGGTTCCGATATCGAAGCCTACGTCGACAACTTTACGATCGGCACCGCGCTGGGATCGACGACTTACAACTTCGAGGCAGTTCCCGAACCGGGCACCATCGCTCTGGTCGGTTTAGTCACCTTCGGCCTCGTCGGTGTGCGTCGCCGTCGCAAGTAATCTTTAGAAGATGGAATTCTCGGTGAGTTGCGGCGAACAGTGCCGCAACCCGCCTCACTGAAACGCAAAAATCAATAGCTACTTAATAAGAACCACATTCAACAAGGAATACGCTCATGTCCCGTTTACCTCACCTGCTCGCCAGCATGTTGGCGATAGTTCTCACCACCAGTTTTGCGCAAGCCAACACCCTGGTCGTCACCGACGCTGCCGCGGCCGCTGCTGCCACGGACACAACGGCCGCCATACCGACTACTGCCGAAGCCAAGATTGGCAATGGCTCGTGGCAAGCCAACGGCAGCACCAAGTCGAGCATTTCGTTTACCCCCGCCGACCTGGGATTCAGCTCCTCGATCACGCTGTCGGACATCGAGTCGATGAGTTTCAGCACGTTCAAATCGACCACCGGCGGCTCGGCTCCCGACTGGTATCTCACCCTTTACACAGTGCCGACCGGTGATCCGATCTCCGACAACGGCGCGCCCTGGTACGGTGTTCGCATGACTTGGGAAGGATTGTATGCCAACAATTTCTCAAATCCCGCCAATCAGTGGAATACCTACAGCACCGATGCGGGTCCAAATCAACTCACGATGATGGACACCAACACGACTATACCCGGATTTTACGGTGCTCCGACATTGCAAGACGTTCAAGCTGCGAACGGCCTTGTCAATTGGGGAGACTACAACCCGCCCAGCGGATCGAATGCCACGTTCGATTACGACGAATCGCCCATCATGGCCTTCGTGCTCGAAACGGGTAGCGGATGGGCAAATGGCTTCGACGGCTACCTGGACGAGTTCAGCGTAACGGTCGGAGGTGAGACGACGACCGTCAACTTCGAAGTCGTTCCCGAACCAGGCACCATCGCTCTCCTCGGCCTGGCCACCTTCGGCCTCGCCGGTGTGCGTCGCCGCCGCAAGTAAATCGTTAGAAGACAAAGCTCTCCGGTGGGTTGCAACAACGATGCCGCAACCCACCTCTTACTGAAACGCAAGAATCAATAACTGCTTCATAAAAATCGCATTCTACGAAGGGAAGTGTTCGTGATTTAGAGGAATTGAGTTCTCTGTGGATTGTGGTAACAGCACCGCAACCCGCCTCACTGAAACGCAAAAATCAATAGCTACTTAATAAGAACCACATTCAACAAGGAATACGCTCATGTCCGCCAAAACTTTTACTAAACTCGCGCTTGCTATAGTAGCCTGCTTGGGACTTAACCAATTGACCGCGCCCGCCGCCTCGGCAGCGCCGCTTACTTGGACGACCGTCGTTGACACTACCTCTTCAAGTGTCAATTCCTTGCGTTCCGTTGCGCTTGCTCAAAACACTGGAAACGAATCGATTTACATTGGATATATTCAAACCTCTGGCAACCGCGACGTTCGACAATTCGGCACAAGCGCACCTTATTCCTTCCTGAACTCCCGCGATCCTGTGGCCGGAGGAGACCAACCCAAGGCGATTGCTACGGACGACCGCGGAAACGTGTTCGTCGGTAATCGGATTAGTGGAACGCAGAATGCAATCATCAAAAGACACGACTCTTCACTCGTATTTCAAGATTCACTTGATGCAAGTGGAAATGAATTTGGTGGCTTAGCCACCTGGAAATCAGGCAGTGACTACTATTTATACATCGCTCGCGAGTCTGGTCGCCAAATTAACCGCTATAACATTAACGATCCCACGGCTCCCGTACTCGATGCTTCATTCGGAACAGGCGGTACTTACACGCTTCCCGTCATCAATTCAACGAGTGGCGTCCTCCGTGGATTGACTATCGGAAACGATGGCACGATTTTTGTGACTAGCCGAGCCGATTCCGCCGATGGTGGTACTACAGAGGGTGCTCTTCATCGCATTAGCGCCGATCTATCCAGTGTGATTTCCGCTGTTGTGCCTCGCGCAATGGATGTGGCGTTATATGGTTCGAATGCTTACGCAACATCGTACAACGGATCGGACTCACTCATCCGCTCTCTCGATGCAACGACTTTAAATTTTGTTGAAAACATCACCATTTCAACCCTCGATGGTAATCCATACACACGGGGTAGCTTAGAAGGTTGGTCGGGTATCGATATCGGCAGCGATGGACGTATTTGGTTGGTAGATCAGCTCTACCAAACTTCGGGAACCGCGTCAGACCGCTTGCTCGTCGGGGCATCTCTTGCCGCGATTCCCGAACCAGGCACGGTTGCACTGGCTGGTTTAGCTGCTTTCGGCCTCGCGGGAATGCGTCGTCGCCGGTTGGGCGCTTAGTCGGCCCGAGGTTCACACGCCGCTCGCTCGTTCGTTTGATCGGACGAGTGAGCGGATTTTTTACCAATCCTCGGGGTCCGCATTCCGCAATTCAAAATCTCCTGCCTTTGCTTTTGCATCATTCCCCCCGCCGAGATTTCGCATTCGCGGTGCGACTCGACGGCTTATACAAGGACGCCGCTCATGAAAACCAGCATTCACATCATCGCCGCGACGCTTCTGTCGGCGGTCGCCGGGGTCGCCCAGGTTCATGCCGCCACGCTGCTTAGCTGGGGCCCAACGAGCGACCTGCCCAACGGCGTGCTCGGCCTGACCAGCCTTGCCGTGAACGACGCCGAGGTGCGGTTCACCAACCCCGGCGGCGAAGGCTTCGACGTCGGGTTCAAAATGACTTCGCCGAACGCCTCCTACACAGGATCAACAGGGTTCTTCGGCACGACGGATGAACCCAATCTGCCCGATCCGCCAGCCCCGGCCGGCGGCAACTACATTTACTTCAACCCAGCCACGGGCTCGCCGAACACCGTCTTCTTCGAAATCCGCTTCTACGCCACCGGCACGAACACGCCGATCGATGTGAAGGGGTTGAAGATGCAGCTTGAAGATGTCGAGCGCGGCGGCAGCACCCGCGAATGGATCGTCGGCCCGAAGATCGTCTCCGGCGGCGTCACGCAGTCGCTGTCGTTCTCTGACGCGAGCATCTTCACGGTGCCGAGCGACGGTTTCGCGGCGATTATCAATGATCCTGTCACTATCGACGGCGAACCGATGTTTCGAGCCGTGCCCGGCTTTCCCGTCGAGAATGGCACGCAAGCAGGAAAGGCTCTCGGAATCGATCTTTCGGACACGCCGCTTTCCTACTTCCGCATCGGCACCTCGAAGGACGGCAATGGCGGAAGCTGGTTGATCGGAACGCTTGGTGAGATCAGCGCTGTCCCCGAACCGGGCACGGTTGCCATCCTCGGCCTGGCCACCTTCGGACTGGCGGGAATGCGCCGTCGCCGCAAGTGAGTTGTTAGAAGATGGAAGGCAAAGCTCTCGATGGGTTGCGGCAACAACGCCGCTGCCCACCTCTCACTGAAACGCAAAAATCGATAACTATTTAGGAACTCTAACAAAACCGTCGGGGACTGTCCCGATTTTGCGGAGTCCGCGGAGCAAAATGGGACTGTCCCCCTCTCCGGGACAGTTTTGTTAGAGCTCCTTAATAAAAATCGCATTCTACGAGGGGAAGTGCCCGTGATTTAGAAGAATTGAATTCTCGGTGGATTGCGGCATACAGTACCGCAACCCACCTCATTTTATTGAAACGCAAAATTCAACTACTTCATAAGAATCACATCCTACAAGGGGAATGCTAATGATTAACAACATTGTTCAGTTACTTACCATTGTCGGCCTTCTGCTGTCGAGCAGCCTTGCAGCCAACGCCGCGACCGTTCCAGGTTCGATTGTCGGTTGGGGACGAGACAACCACGACCAAGTTACTAACGCTCCGAGCGGCAATGACTTCATCGCTATTGCCGCGGGGGATACCCATAGCATCGCGCTAAAATCCGACGGATCGATTGTCGGCTGGGGAGAGAATTCGGATGGCCAAATCAACGTCCCCTCGGGCAACGACTTCGTCGCTATTGCCGCGGGTTGGAGCTTCAGCCTGGCGCTAAAAGCCGACGGATCGATTGTCGGTTGGGGAGTAGATTGGGCTAACCAGGTTAGTAACATTCCGAGTGGCACCGGCTTCACCGCCATTGCCGCAGGTTGGGACCACGGCATCGCGCTCGACGCCAACGGATCGATCACCAGTTGGGGATACGATGGAGATGGTCAGGTTGCTAACACTCCGGTTGGCACCGGCTTCACCGCTATTGCCGGCGGTTCAGACCACGGCATCGCGCTCGATGCCAACGGATCGATCACCAGTTGGGGATACGATGGGTATGGTCAGGTTGCTAACACTCCGGTTGGCACCGGCTTCACCGCCATTGCCGGCGGTTGGAACTACAGCCTCGCGTTACAGGCCGATGGATCGATTGTCGGTTGGGGAGACAATTCGTATTCCCAGGTTAGTGACATTCCAAGTGGTAGCGACTTCATTGCCATTGCCGCGGGTTGGTATCACGGCCTCGCACTGAAGGCCGACGGCTCGATCGTCAGTTGGGGACGGGACGACTATTGCCAAGTGGTTAACTCTCCGGTTGGCACCGGCTTCACCGCTATTGCCGCAGGTGGCTACCACAGCCTGGCGATAAGAGTTCCCGAGCCAGGAACCATCGCCCTGGCAGGCCTCGCGCTTGTCGGCCTCGCGGGAATGCGCCGTCGCCGTTCCTAACAAAAGTTCACGAGGAAGAGCAGTATAATTGGCAAGCCATGATCCACCCCTCATTTCCCCTGCGGAAGTGAGGGGTTTTTTGGTTTAGCCGCAAAATTGTGGCGACTCAAACTATTAAAACAGTGCGTCCCAGACGATAATCGCCAGCATAATTCCGCCAACGGCAAACTTGCCTATCGTGCCCCAGATGCGGCCGAAGAAGGCACCACGGCCAGCGGCCGTACGCGCCGATTCATCGCGGCCCTTCCACGCTTCGCCCAAATAAGCGCCAACGAAAGCGCCGGCCGCACCGCCGAATACGGCCATCACCAGCGGCCCTACCACCGGGATCGGAATCCCCACCGTGATCCCCAGAATACTGCCGACAACCGCGCCTAGCATCGAAAGAAATACCGCGCGACGACTCGCTCCTTGCTTCGCGGCACCCGCGGCTCCGGCAGCAAACTCGAACACCTCGCCGACAATCGCAAGCACACCGAGCACGATCATCACATTCCACCCGATGCCACGCTCGGGCGTCGCCGGCAGCAACCACGCAAACAACGCGGCACCGCCCAGCATGACCCAATTACCGGGCAGTGTCACCAAATTGAGCAACCACGCGACCACGCTCACCAAAATCAGCAGCACAGCCCACAAGTAATACACGTATTCAGGATTCATGCGTTCCTTCGTTCCCTCAATAAGGTTAACGGCGTTGAGTGGCACCGGGCCACGGGGAAGAATTAACCACGGAGGCACGGAGGACACGGGGAAGGAAGAACTTGAGAACGCTGATCCACACTAATAATCACTAATCGAGTACAGCCGCATTCCCCTAGGAATCCAAAACTTCATCCTCTTGGCAATTGACAAAAAACACAGCCGCTCAGTGGTTCAGTGGTTAAATAAAAAGCGGGTACCACCCAACGCCGTTCCCCCCTTTCAATTCAAAGAGTCCACAGATGACGCAGATGATCACAGATTTTGCAATTCCCAGAGAACGACATTGATCGAAAAACGCTGGTAGTTAGCTGATCTATCTGCGCACATCTGCGCCATCTGCGGACAAAAAAGGGTTCACGGCGTTGAGTGCCACCGGCGTCGGAGACGCCTCCTGCATGTGGGATGGGTGTTTTCACCGATTCCAAGCACCAAATTCAATTAGGGGGTTAAAGTATTGGAATGCCGCAATTATAAAGGGGCAAGGCGCATCTTCGAGAGAAGGTGCCTCGGTTGATGCACATCTTGGACCACAGCGCGGAAACTCTCATGCGAAAGCTTCCTTTCTTCCTGTTCGGTTTTCTGAGCGTTTTCTTGATCGGTGAAGCGTTGCATGCTCATCCCGGTCATAAGCACCCCAACGTGCTTCTGATTGCCACGGATGATCTCAACATGAACGTCGGCTGCTACGGCAATACGCCCGTGGAAACACCGAATATCGACCGGCTGGCCGCCCGCGGCGTGCGATTCGACCGAGCCTACTGCCAGTTCCCGCTCTGCAACCCGAGTCGCGTTTCCATGATGACCGGCCTGCGGCCAGACACCGTGCAAGTGTACGACCTCCAAACCAACTTCCGCACCAAGCGCCCGCAGCTGACCGCTCTGCCGCAACTGTTCAAACACAATGGTTATTTTTCGGCTCGCGTCGGCAAAATCTACCACTACGGCGTGCCGCGCCAAATCGGCTCCGGCGGCATGGATGACCCCGATTCCTGGGATCTAGCCATCAACCCGCGCGGCCGCGACAAAGACGAGGAATCCAAGCTCCACGTACTCACACGCGGCACCGGCACCACGCTCGGCTTCTCCATGTCGTGGCTCGATATGGACGGCACCGACGACGAGCAAACCGATGGCATCGCCACCACGGAAAGCATCAAGCTGCTCGAGCGCTTCGCGAAATCTGGCCAGCCGTTCTTTCTTGGCATGGGCTTTTTCCGTCCCCACACGCCGTTCGTGGCCACCAAAAAATGGTTCGAGAAATATCCGAAGGATAAAGTCACTCTGCACAAACGCCCAGAAAACGATTTGGATGACATACCCGAGGTGGCCCAAATGATCCGCCCGGCCGACTATTCGAACGAACTTTCCGAAAGCGATCTCAAAGATTGCATTCGCGGCTACTGGGCCTCCGTGAGTTGCTTAGATGCACAAGTGGGACAAATCCTCGACGCACTCGAAGAACTTGGCCTCGCGGAAGATACCATCGTCGTATTCTTCAGTGATCACGGCTTTATGTTAGGCGAGCACGGCCAATGGCATAAACAAATGCTGTTCGAAGAATCGAACCGCGTGCCTCTGATCTTCGCCGGTCCCGGCATCACAGGGCGGGGTGTCTCGCCACGCACCGTGGAACTGCTAGACGTCTACCCAACGCTGGTTCAACTTTGCGACATGCCCAAACCGGGCCACAAACTGCAAGGCAAGAGCCTCGTGCCGCTGCTCGAGAATCCCGATGCCGAGTGGAACCGCGCCGCTTACTCGCAAATCTTGCGTGGCCCGCATCACTCGCCGACGAAAACTCCTGTGATGGGCCGCAGCGTACGCAACGAACGCTACCGCTACACCGAATGGGACAACGGCGAACACGGTGTCGAACTCTACGACCACGATAACGACCCGCAAGAATTCACCAACCTCGCTAACGATCCCAAGCACGCAGACACCGCCAAGCAAATGCAAGCCTTGCTGCAGAAGCGGTTCAAGAAGTAGTTCGCTTAGAGATTCGTTGCGGTACGAACTATACTTTGGGGAAATAGGAGTGCGAACCCGACTCACTTCGCTTGGTTTCGAAAGAATTCCGCGACGGCAGACTTGCTCAGTTCACCCCGCGCCACAGCAAGCACCACCTCTGCGTATTCATCTTCACTTGCATGAAGAGTCAGGTTATTGAGCGTGAGAAACACATCCGCCGCAACCGCGCCCACTCGTTTGTTTCCATCAATAAACGGATGATTCTGCACGATATGAAACAAATAGGCGGCCGCCATCTCGAAGAAATCACCATGTAGAAACTGCCCTCCAAATGCCGCCGCTGGCATCGCGATGGCAGATTTCAGCAATCCCCAATCGCGCACTCCAAGCGATCCGCCATAACGTGTGATTTGGTCGCGATGGATTTCGATCGTCTCATCAAGAGTTAAAAACGCGGGTTGCATCGTAGCTACTCGGCAAGTTTCTTCAATGCATTGCTAAAACGCTCATTGCTTGCCGCTAATGCATCCGCAAATCGTTTGCGACGGTTCTCATCGCGTACCGGTGCCACCACCAGGGCTTCGCCATCCGTCGTGATTTCAAGCGACGTGTCTTCATCGATTTGGAGCAAATCGAGAATGGAGCGATCGATCACGAGTGCAAGACTGTTGCCATGTTTGCTAAGTTTTTTGACCATATCCTGCTCCATTTTCTGAGTATACCAATGTTATAACATTGTACGACTATCTGATTGGATCGTCAAAAAATCGCCCGCAGAATGCTCTATTTTTGTACGAGAACCCCCTAAATCTTCACCTCTGCACCACCGTCTTACTCATCCGCTCCGCCATCCTAGCCAGCGCCCGGCTGCTATCAGCCGGGTCAATCTGCACCTGCAAAATGCTCGGCCCGCTCCGATCTTTCCACGCGGCGACGAGCGCTTTATCGAAATCGCCCTCGGTTCGCACCAAGTAGCCCGTGCCACCGCCGAGCACTTCCGGCAACCGGTGATACTGCCACGGATGAATCTCGTTAAACGCCCAATCGCCCGGGTGCAGTAATCGCTCGGTGCCGTACCCACCGTTATCCAGCACGATCACAATCGTGGGAAACTTTCGCCGCACCAGGTTCGACAACTCCATGCCTGTCATCTGAAACGCGCCGTCCCCCACGATCGCGATGACTCGCGCCTCCGGCCGTGCCACCTGAACCCCGAGCGCCGCCGGCACGGCAAACCCCATCGAAGTGTAATACGCTGGGCTGATAAACTCCGTGCGGCCGTGGGTTGTAAGCTCCGTCGCACCGAAAAGCGAGTCGCCCACATCCGCAATCACGACGGTATTATCTTCAAGCTGTTCGTCGAGCCGATCCATCAATCGCGTGATCGTAATCCGATCTTCCGGCCTCAGCTTGAATGGTTCTTTCTTGAGATCCGCCGGTGCGGGCGGTATCGCATTCTTTGGTTGTGGACGTCGTGTAGCCAACGCGCGAACAAAATCTTCTAGCCGCACATCGTGGTAATGATGGTAACCCACGCGAAGCTGTTCGCTGGTCACGTAAATGCAATCGGCAAGATTCAATTCCGCCGTGTAAATGCCCAGGTTGATATCCGTCATGAACGTACCCAGCATCAGCACGCAGTCGCTCGCCTCAACGTATTTCGTCACCTCCTCACGCCCCAGCGCGCCCTCGTACAATCCCATATAAAGTGGATGCGTCTCCGGCACTACGCCTTTGCCGAGCATTGTGGCCGCCATTGGAATTCCCGACTCCTCAGCCAACCGCACGGCCTCCTCCTGCAAACCAAAGCGATGAATCTCCACGCCCAATAGCAACACCGGCTGCTGCGCATTGCGAATGCGTTCCACTGTCTCGCTTACCGCTTCATCAAGTGCCAGCGTATCGCTGCGCAGAACAGGTTGCTTGTATCGCGGCATGATCTGCGGCCGCACATGCACCATGTCGCGAGGAATTTCGATATAAACGGGCCGTTTGTAGCGATCGCATGTCGCAAGTACTCGATCGATCTCGCTGAACGCATCGAGCGGGTCGTTAAGCTCTGTGCCTGCGCAGGTCAGCTTCTCGAACACGTCGTACTGCGTTCGGAAATTCCGCACCATGTGGTGCAGCAGCGGGTTATGGATCCGCTCGCGCAAGCCGGGCGAACCTGTAATCATTACCACGGGCGATTTCTCCGCATACGCGCCGGCAATCGAGTTGCACACACTCAGCCCGCCCACGCAGTAGGTAACGCAAAGCGCCCCCATGCCATGCACGCGTGCATACGCATCGGCCGCAAATCCCGCGCAATCCTCGCGCGTGCATCCCACCGTATTGATCGGGCTCTGCTCGAGCATCGCATAGAACGACAGGATGTAATCGCCCGGGATTCCGAACACATCGGCAATGCCGTAGTCCTGAAGTCGATGAATGAGATATTCGCCAATCGAAAGTTCTGCAGCGGCTTGCGGTTCCATAACGCCTCCTCCCACGAGTCAATCAAATACTCATCGGCCTACAACATAATCAATCGTCGCTCCCCACGCATACCAACTCACTGTAGCTGGTTCACTGTAGCTGGCCTCTAGGAGGCTGGCTTCTCACCGCCAGGCGCCGCTCCATCTCTGCGATCTCGCAGCTCTGCGTGAGGCATCCTTCCTTCCAGATCTCTGGGCACACGCTTTGCCCTTGCCCTTCGCCAAATCATCACCGAGGAGTCTGTCCGATGAAATCACGCTTCTATTCGATCTGCTTTATTATATTCCTCTTCACCATTGCTGCTTGCGTGGCGAGCAGGCTGGTCGCTCAACCACCAGCCGCTCCTCCGCCAGACGATGGCGGCACCTACATGCCTGTCGTTCCTACGCAAACTTTTGAGGAGACGTTCAAGCAAGACTCCGCCGACAAACCCAAGGTCCAAAGCGATCAACAGGCGCTCCTCACCGGGCGCTACGATCTGAGCGACAAACCCTCCCCAGCGAAAATGTCGGGCAACCGCAAAGCAGTGCAGCAGGGGGTCCGCGCCAAACTTCATGGCGGCGTAACCTGGGAATCGCTCGCCGAAATGACTCCCGAACAAATCAAAAGCCAAAACCTTTTCCCCTACGGCTTCCGCCCGCTGCCCCATGTCAAGCACCCTGTCGGCGGCATGGTGTTCCCTAAAAATCAAATCGATGAAATCGCCAAGCAAGAAGCTCGCGACCTGCAGCGCTTCGACGTCGACTTCGACCTGCCCGATCACCTCACGCCCGAATTTCCGCCGCCCATGTTCCTCACCACGCGCCCCGACCTGGGCGACGTGTCGAATGGCGAGGTCATGACGATCAAAAACTACTACCGCCTGCTGTACGGCAAAGTCACGCCCGTGCAAATGGAAGGCATGCGATTGCTGCTCACTCCATTCCCCCAACAGCAGTTCAACCAAACGGAAGATCGTAAAGTTAAAGATGCCAGCCTCGGCGTGAGCTGCCTCGACTGCCACGTCAACGGGCACACCAACGCCACGTTCCACCTGAATCCCGACACGCGCCCTCAGGCCGATCGCATGCGCATCGAAACCGTCAGCTTGCGCGGCATGTTCAACCAAAAAATCCACGGCTCGAAACGCTCGTTGCGTTCGATCGAAGACTTCACCGAGTTCGAGCAGCGCACTGCCTACTTCGACGGCGACCACGTGACCGCCGCAAAGAAGGGTGTCCACCTGCCCGACCGTTCGAGCCAAGTCTCCATGATGGCCCAAATGCAGAACATGCTCGACTTCCCCCCGGCACCTAAGCTCGATAGCTTCGGCCGACTCATCTCCAGCAAGGCGACCCCCGCGGAAATCGAAGGCGAAAAAATCTTCTACGGTAAAGGCCGATGTGCCGAGTGCCACTTCGGCCCCGCCTTCACCGATGATAAAATGCACGACTTGCAACTTGAACGGTTCTACAATGCGGAAACCATCGCCGGCCAACGTAACATCGCCGATGGCCCCATCAAAACCTTCACACTACGAGGGATCAAAGATTCCCCGCCGTACCACCACGACGGCCGGCTGATGACGCTCGACGATACGGTGGAGTTCTTCAACCTGGTGCTAGAATTGAAGTTGACCAACCAAGAAAAGAGCAACCTGGTGGCATTTTTGAGGTGCTTATAAGTGCAAGCAGCGATACCGCATCCGCTAAAGAAATTTTCGTTCTGCCGCCTGCTTTCCACCGCCACAGCGTTGCTGGCCGTGACCAGTTGTCCGCCTACATGTAAATGCGAAGGACCAGCCAAGCTTACGCAGCATGGTTCCGACCTGCTGCGCCATTTTGAACCTCCTCCGCAATGGCGGAACGAATTCGGCGAGTACCGTTCACCTTTGCTATTCGTAGACGGTACCCCCGTAAGAAGCGCCGCAGACTGGGAACGAAGGCGGGCTGAAATCAGACAACAGTGGATGGAACTGATGGGCCCTTGGCCTCCACTGATCACGAAGCCAAACGTCGAAGTTCTGTCCGAAGAAAAGCGAAAAAAATTTCGTCAGCTTCAAATCCGCTTTCGCTGGACGCCTGATGAATCGACGCTGGGTTACTTGCTCATTCCAGACGGCGATTCGCCACGCCCGGCAGTGGTTACCGTATTCTACGAACCAGAAACGGCCATCGGTCTCGGCAAGCCTCGCCGCGATTTCGCCTATCAACTGGTTAAACGTGGGTTTGTCACGTTGTCGATCGGCACCGCCAAGGAAAGCGAAGCGAAAACCTATGCCTTGTTCTATCCCGAGATTCACCATGCTCAAGTTCAGCCGCTGTCGATGTTGGCCTATGCCGCCGCCAATGCTTGGTACGTGTTGGCTAGCCGACCTGAAGTCGATGCGGAACGCATCGGTATCGTAGGGCATTCGTTTGGCGGCAAATGGGCCATGTTCGCCTCCTGCTTGTTCGACCGCTTCGCCTGTGCGGCCTGGTCCGATCCGGGAATTGTTTTCGATGAGTCGCGCCAGGCCGTCAATTACTGGGAACCTTGGTATCTCGGTTACCATCCCCCTCCGTGGCGAAAACGCGGACTGATCACGGCAACCAACCCGGCCCAGGGTCTGTATCCTCGACTGGTCGAATCGGGACGCGACTTGCACGAACTGCACGCGCTGATGGCACCGCGACCGTTCCTTGTGTCTGGCGGCTCCGAAGACCCTCCCCAACGCTGGGTGCCGCTCAACCACTCGATCGCCGTCAACCGATTACTGGGACATTCGCAACGGGTCGGAATGACCAATCGACCCCTCCACGAACCTAGCGAGGAATCCAACGCGGAAATCTACGCGTTTTTCGAACGATTCCTCCACAAACCCGAGGCGGCAACAACGCCCGCAAAATAAAGAACTCTAACAAACCGGCGGGGACTGCCCCATCTTTCAGACGATTTTGTTAGAGCCCCTTAAGGCTTCTCCAGGCAATTTCCGGACTGATCTTGACCGTAATCAATCGACGGCATGACAATCCGAGGCGGACCCCCCGGGAATTGCCTCTCATGAATAGTAATGCCTCCAGCGTCTCGACCGATACACACTCTTCCTTGGGGCGATTAGTAATCGGCTACGCGCTGATGGTCATTATCACCGTCAGCCTCATCGCCGCCATTTTGAACTTCGGAGGTCGCCTCTCACCCGGCGCTGAAGCAGCCGCGGCTTCTCCGCATGCAACGGTCGCACATCATATCGACCCACTCTACAACGTGCTGTTAGCCCTCGCCCTCATCCTCCTGCTCGGTCGCTGGATGGGAAAGCTATGCGTCTACGTCGGGCAACCTCGCGTCATCGGCGAAATGCTAGCCGGTATCATGCTCGGCCCCTCCCTACTAGGCTATTTTTGGCCCGAGGCAACCGCCTACATCCTACCGCCCGCCGCCCAGCCTATGCTGAAGGTCATCGCGCAGTTCGGCGTGGTGCTTTACATGTTCCTCATTGGGTTGGAGCTCAACGCGGGCATTTTGAAATCGCGAGCCCATGCAACCGTGGCCATCTCGCACGCCAGCATTCTCGCGCCCTTCTTACTCGGTGCCATCCTGGCTTTGTGGCTGTACCCTCAATTCGGCGCAGCCAACGTTTCTTTCCGCAGCTTCGCCCTCTTTATGGGCGTCGCCATGTCCATCACCGCCTTCCCCGTGCTCGCGCGCATCCTCACCGATCGCAACATGGAACACACCGAACTCGGCGTCGTGGCGATAAGCTGCGCGGCCATCGACGACGTCACCGCCTGGTGCCTCCTGGCATTCGTCGTGGGTGTCGCCAATGCCGAAATGGGCAACGCTTTTCAAACAATCGGATACGCCATCGCCTACATCGCGATTATGTTCGTCATCATCCGCCCGCTCGCCATTCGCTATTTGGGAAAAGACTCCAAAGCACCTCAACGCCGCATGACTGTGTGGGTGCTCTTGGCACTTTTGTTCTCAGCTCTCACTGCCGAATGGATTGGCATCCACGCCATCTTCGGCGCGTTTCTGCTCGGTGCCATCATCCCGCACGACAGCGACGTCGCCGTCGACTTCCGCCACAAGCTCGAAGACATCGTCAAAATCCTTTTACTCCCCGCCTTCTTCGCCTTCTCGGGCATGCGTACCGAAATCGGTCTGGTCAGCGGCTGGCAAGCTTGGATGTTCACCGCGATCATCATTCTCGTCGCCACGCTCGGAAAATTCGGCGGCACCTTCTTCGCCGCCCGCGCCACCGGCCTCAACTGGAGATTCTCTTCCGCGCTCGGCATCCTCATGAACACCCGCGGCCTCATGGAACTTATCGTGCTCAACATCGGCCTCGAACTCGGAGTCATCTCGCCCAAGCTGTTCGCTATGATGGTCATCATGGCCCTCGTCACCACGATCATGACCACCCCCGTGCTCCACTTCCTCACCAACTTCCGCCCCGAACAAGAAGAAGCCGCCGCGTAAGTAAGATTGAACCACGAAGACACAAAGGCACGAAGTTTGAGTCAATTTCTCCTTGAGCACTGCGCTAGCAGTAGTTTAGAAGAAAGCTGGCTGGGGTGTGTTGAAGCGATGATTGCACTTCGTGCCTTCGTGTCTTCGTGGTTAACAAAATCCCCTCACAACGACCGATGACAACCGAATAGCAGCCCCGCGCGCCGCGGACGCCGCTAGCACGGAGGTCATGCTCATGTTTTGCTCGGAATGCGGATCCAAAGCCTCGGGAAAATTCTGCTCCGCCTGCGGCCACAAAATTGCTAGCACCGACCCCGTCGATGAAACCATCGCGATCACGCCGCGCGATTGGTCAGACATCATCGATTACAAAACGCTACTCACCATTCCGGAGGTTCGCGACCTCATCGCCCACAACGCGGCCAAGTCGAAAAAATCGATGACCGGCGAAGAATTCCTCGATATGTACGGCAAGGCGCTCGGTAAACTTGCCGGCCTGCCAATCTCGCTGCCCATGACCAGCATCGCCCACTTCGCTCAATCCACTTATGCCAAAATGGGCATCAAAACCGGTAAGTCGCGCAACGAATTCATCAACCGCAAGCCCGGTAAAGTGCTCGTCTCCGTGCTCTGCTTACTGGCTCGCACCGGCCGCGCGTTGCGCGGCGCGCATCAACTCACCGACGGCTGCGTACTCGTCGCTGCCTTACCGTCCGACCTGTTCGCGCTCGAAGGCGACCTCGTCATCACCGTTGCAAGACAAGGGCAGGGCTCCCAAGTAGAAGCCAAAACAGAAATCGCCGGACAACTCTTCGACTGGGGAAAAAGTACTCGCTGTCTAGACACTCTCTTCACCGAACTAACGACCCCCGCCGCCGCATGACGGCCCATCTTCGCTAACTCCAAGACTTAAAACAAACCCCTTAGCGGCGGCGGCCACGCCGTCCAACCAGAGCACGGCCTACCAATACCTAA
>CAZTWS010000103.1:0-18101 GCA_964618225.1 uncultured Planctomycetaceae bacterium | reverse complement strand
CTACCAAATACAATAGGCACAAAAACGTGTCAACTCAGGTTGGACAAAACACTAGGCCGCTTGCATGTGGCGTAAAACTTGCGTAGCAAATTGTTACGGTGCGGGCGGCCAGCGTGGTTGATGAAAACATGCTCGCGGTCCCAGCCTACGGGCCGATCTGCCGCCTCGTCGCGGAGCTTCGTGAGTGCCGCCATCATCGTATCGTCCAGCAGCACCCGACGCGACCGCTTGCTTTTGGCGACCGACCCCCGAATCGTGATCGACTTATCGGCGAAGTCGATGTCGGTGAACCGCAGGGCAACCATCTCCGCTTTCCGCATTCCGGTTGTTGCGTAGAGCCGCCACACGGGTACCATCTCTGGACGGCTATGTTTGAAGATCGACTCGACTTCCTCGGCTGTCAGCGAGCGTCTGACCTTGGTTGGGTCGCCTTCGGGGAGCCGCTTCACGTCGGCCAGTGCATTCGTTGCCAGTATCTTAAATCGATGCACTCCTTTAGCCTCCCAATCGCTACCGAGCGAATGCAGCGTGCCGTCGTTTATGTCGGCCGTGCCGCTGAGGTCCGCGAGATGTTGGATTGCGAGGGCCACTGTCAGTAACCCCCCACCACGGTCGGCCCTATTGGCCACAAAGTTGCTTCGACCAGCCGCTTGTAGCCTTTTCGCGCCGGCACGGCGATCCAATCCGCCGCCGGCGTGGCCTTGTTGCCGATTTCTCCACTCAGCACGCGTAAACACAGCGGCCCAGCGCCCGTGTGCCGCGCGAGCCGCCAGCCGGCGGCGGCGTTGTCGGCTTTGAGCGCCACCACCGTGTACGTCGCGTTGTTTGATTTTGTGTTGGTGAAATCAAACACGCACTTTGGCCCAACGAGCTCAAGCAACGTCACCACCACACCGCCGCCACCACCGCCGCTGAACACTGACTCGCCCGCCCCCACGCTCGTGAGATGAGCGAAGCTGAGACCGGTCGTTTGCGGGTTGTCGAGCCGAATGTCACGCTCGCAGTCCTCAATTCGAATCAGTCCGAAGTCGCTCGAATCACACTGGTTGGAGCCTTGGAATCGCATGCCGACCGAGAAGCCACAAATGCACAGGTGGTCGAGAGACCACTGCCCGTTTTGCCGCCCAGGATGGTCAAACTCGATGGCTGTCGCGCCGTCCCACGTCGGCTTAGCCTGCTCCCACCCGCGCCAAATGTTGATGCCCACAAGCCGCGTTCCATTCCCGGTGATGCGCCACGCAGGCTGCTCTGGCAGCCCTGTGTAGATCCACCGCACGGATGCGTTACCTTCCCGCTGCGGCTCTCCTCGCGAACTGATGAAGTTGCCCCGCACATTCCAGGTCGCCAAGCCCTGGCCGGAGAAGGCGAGGCCCGTCTTGCCGCAGTCACTCGCCGTGCTCGTTGCGTAATACGCTCCACCCGGAAAGTGAACTGTGCCATTCACGCGCCCCTCACGGATGGCTGCCGTGAGGATCGCGCCGTTATCGACGGCCGGATCGTCGGGCACGAGGCCCAGATCGCGCACAGCATCAAGGACGCCGTGCGTGGCCGTGGCGGCCGAAGTGAGCTGCAGCGACTCGGCAGCCGTAGCGGCAAGCGTGCCGCCGCTGAGCGGCGCACCGTTGTCGGCCTTCGGATCGTTGGAGTAAAGCTGAGGTGCCGCCGCCAACTCATCGCTGCCCAACGCAAGCGAAAAGTTTGCCCCAAAACTGATGAGCAAGCTCAGCCAAATAGATAGTATTGTTTTAGTCATGGTTTATTTTCGCCTCAGTGTTACCTTTTTCTCTCAAATTCGAGTACAACGCCCACACGACAGCCGCTTGGCGGTAAAACTGCCCCACGGCATCGACCAGAGCAACTCCCCGATGGATAAGAGCCGACAATTCGACGAGATGTAAGACAGCATCGTCCTCAGTGAGTGAATTGCTGTTGTTGTTGAAATCTTCGATATTCAATTTGCAAATTCCTTTCGCTTTAAGTTACCATTCCGTTCAAAAAATTCGTCTCGCGACTCTTTCCATTCGCTTTAGCAGCCGATCGGTAACGACTCACCATCCTCTCGATGCGAGCTATCGAACCATCATCGAGATGGACAGCGTGGCCGCGAATCTCCCGCAGTTCGGCGTTTAACTGCTCTACGCAGTGCAAGGCAGCGAGTACGGTACTGACGTTATTAACGACTCTTCAATTTGCGAACGAAGTCCTCGAATTCATGGGGATAACTGCCAGCAGGCAGTCGCGCTCATGCCGATTGCTCGCCTCGCGTACCGATGATGGCCGACGCGGCTTGCTGGCCTCGAATGCGAGACGCCGCCCGACTGATCGGTACGGGGATGATTCGCGACGACGCGACTCCTTCATGGCCGCAACCAGATCGCTATCTGGATTGGCCACCTCATCGGCCATTCTCTCGATCTTGGCAAGCTTTTCATGAAAGTCTCCCGGCATTTCCAAGACGACCAGTATCTTCGCGGCCAGGTCCGTTACGGATTGGTCCTCGGCAATACTTCGCTCGTGGTCACCTTCGCGAAGCCGCGGACAAGCCTCATTTTTGCCAAATCTGTCTGATCGCAGAGATTCTTGCGTTATTAACGCTTTTTTGGAAAACAAGCGAAACCGAACCGCGGTTCAATATCTGACTCGTGAAAGAAATCAAACAGCCGGACAGTGTAGTTGAATCCAGATGGTTTAATCAGGCCTGCTATACCAAGCGCCACAGCAAAATAGCCAAAGTGATTACGATGGCTAGCAGCACACCAGAAATCACAAGTTGCCACTTCCCGCCCGAAGTTGTTATAGAAGGTACCGTGGCCGGCGCATTCGGTTTCACCACATGCCGCACGGCAGACACACCCGCGAGAGTTTCTTGAGTCTCGCTCGAAATCGGGACCGTGCCCTGAGAGATCTGACTCGGGCTATCGAGATGTCCAGGAAGTGGATCATCATCAAGCACGTAGGAAGCCGTCTCGTCTAAGGCCACTTCAGACTGAGGCGGTGCCGTGCCGCCCCGCACAGGCGATGTCGTACCGTTCTGTTCACCCTGCGCAATAGCCTGAGTGGCACGTTCATCGCACCATGGCCGCAACAATTCGACGACTGCCGCCGCGGTGGGCGTCCGCTTGTTGGGATCCTTTTCCATCATCGAGGCAATCGCATCGCAAAAGCCGGCCGGCAAGTCGGGGTTGAAATGGAGCGGGTTGAGCGGCGTCTCATCCAGGTGCCGGCGAATCTTGTCCGTCGTGTTTCCACCCGGAAATGGCACCTTGCCTGTCACGGCGTAGTACAGCGTGCAACCTAGTGCATAAACGTCGCTCACCGGCAAAATTTTATCAGGTTGGCGAATGCTCTCTGGCGCTAAATAGTCGGCCGTGCCTACCAAAGTGTTTGCTCTTCCCGCCGGACGTGCGGCTTGCAACTCGTCCATCAAAAACCATGCCAGGCCGAGGTCTGTAATTTTTGTTCGGCCATCGGGCGTCACAAGTAAATTACCTGGCTTCACGTCGCGATGCACGAGCCCACGTCGGTGTGCGTAATGCAACCCTTCGGCAGCCTGCGATAGGATCGTTGCCGCGATCGAGTAGGGCAGGGGACCGTTCCTCCGCACGAGCTTTCGCAAATCCGTACCGGGCACGTACTCCGTCACAAAAAAATACGTATCCCCTTCAAAATCGGCATACGACACACGCACCAAATTCGGATGGTCGAGCTGCGCTTGGGCACGAATCTCGCGTTGAAACGCCGCCACTGCTTCCGGCGTGCTCTTGCTTTTAGGCAGAACTTTGATTGCCTCGATGCGCCCCAGCAACTTGTGCTCGGCTTTGAACACGTGCCCCATGCCCCCTTGACCGATCGTGTTCACAATCTGGTAGGGTCCCAAGTTGAACTTGGTTCGTCCCTCTTTAAGTTGTTCCACCTGCCAGCGATTGAGATATCCCAGCTCAACAAGCCGCTGGCCCAACTTCTCATCCGAAACCGAGGCTATTGAAGCTATTGAACTTGTGTTGCCGTCAGCAACCGGAGCCAACAGGCCGGCCAGCGCGTCGTCGATTTGCTGCGGAGACAGGAGCCCACTGGCTAACGCCGCCTCACGCAGCACGGAATGAGAAGTAGACGAGGACATGGCTAAAATCTACCGCCGCAGCTTCACTCGCGCCAACATCGCGAACAGTGGTTCTGGTGATTCGGCTCCAGGTTCAGTCCGCCTTTTTAGCTACCTTCTACAGACTGCCGCCACGAGGCCGGCAGCGGGGCTTCGATTTCTATCTGCATCTTACTCACTGGGTGTTCTACCACCAAACGCCGAGAATGCAATGCAATTCCCAAAGGAAAACTCCGCTTGCTACCATACTTTCGGTCTCCCACGATCGGGAACCCCGCATGCGACAATTGGAGCCGAATCTGGTGCTTGCGCCCGGTATGGAGTCGCACCTCGATCAGTGACACCCCTTTGGCGACCATCCGCAAGCCCCCCTCGCCGCTTGCCACTTTGCGATAACTGAGTTCTGCATGCTGTGCATCGGGACTCGAACCACTCGCAATGTGCATACGGCGATGCCGTTCGTCCTTGCGAACGAAATCGCGCAGCGTGCCTTCGCTAGGGTCAATCGCTCCTTCGACAATCGCCAGATAGCTCTTATCAACTTCCCTGTCGCGGAATTGTGCCGAAAGCCGTCCCGCGGCCTTCGACGTTCGTGCCAACAATACCACACCAGTTACCGGTGCGTCTAATCTGCTTACAATACCTAAATACACATTTCCGGGCTTATTGTATTTACGACGAATATATTCCTTCGCCACATCCAGCAGCGATTCTCGGTCGTCTGCCACGCCCATCGTGGGGAGCATTGCCCGTTTGTTCACCGCAAGCAAATGATTATCTTCGTAGAGAACGTCCAACATCGAACCAACGCGTTTGGATTCCTGCGTCCCATCAAACGGGATTAGCCTGTCCACCACCATCCTGTACGCTACGCATTCAGAGCGATAGGCCATTGCCGCGCCGCCTTGCAGCATTCCTATGCATATTATCCTCGCCAGCACCTCACCGCGTCGCCAGGAACTTTTAGCGGAAGCCGGCTACGATTTCACCGTGATCCCTCCCTCGGAAGACGTTGAATGCGGCGTGTGCAGTGAGTCGGGCCCCGCCGGTTTGGTTGCCGAATTAGCCTATCGCAAAGCGTCTGCCATGTTCCACCAATTAAAGGGAGCAGCTGTTTCTCAAGACAACCATTCGCTCCTTCCCGCTGTTCCGAACCGTGTGCCCACCATCATCCTAGGTGCCGACACAATCGCCGAGTGCGATGGCTTCATCCTCGGTAAGCCACGCGACGACGTCGATGCCCGCCGGATGCTTCTGCAACTTAGCGGGCGCGAACACCGTGTTCTCAGCGGTGTATGCCTCATTGCCGCACCTCCCGAAAATGGTAACGATGCTGCTGGCGACGCCCCCGATCACCCCTCCGAACCAGAAAAATCAACCGGCGACCACACACCGCTCATCCGCGTGGCCGTCACCCGACTCTACATGGAGCCTCTCACCGACAACGAGCTAAACGACTATATCGAAAGCGGGCTTTGGGAAGGCAAAGCCGGTGCTTTTGGCCTGCAAGATCGCCTCGGATGGGTCAAAATCGTCGAAGGGAGCAAATCGAACGTCGTCGGCCTGCCGCTCGAATTGCTCGCCCAAATGATTAGCGAACTGCGGCAAAAACTCAACTAAATTCATCTTGCCGTTTGACATAAGAAACAAGACAGTTAAAAGAGATTAGTTAACCCCTGTTCAAACGGTTCCTCCTATTGCCTCTCGCATGAAACTCCGCGTTGGTGTCGTCGGCCTCGGCCAAGCCTGGGAAACCCGGCACGCCCCTGCCTTACGTGCTCTTGCCGATCGCTTTGAAGTACGAGCGTTCTGTGATCCGGTCGCCCATCGCGCGGCGGAGGTCGCGTACCGCTGGCCAGCTCGCATTTGCGATGGTTTCCGCGCCCTGGCCCACAGTGCCGATATCGACGCCATCCTGTTGCTTTCCGCCCGCTGGTATGGGGCGCTCCCGATCCTCGCCGCCTGCGATGCCGGCAAGGCAATTTACTGCTCGGCCGCTCTCGACCTCGATACCAGCGCTGCCGACGAAGTCCGTCGCCGCGTCCGCGCAGCCGGTGTGGCCTTCATGGCCGAGTTCCCCTACCGGCTCGCCCCCGCCACACTGCGCCTCAAGGAGCTGATGGCCACTCGGCTCGGTCTGCCTCGCTTGCTATTCTGCAATCGCCGCTCCACCTCGCGCCAAGATAACGGCCATTCCCTCTACACGGCCGACATGCGCCAGCTCATCGAAATGGTCGATTGGTGCCGCGACATCGTGGGCACCGAGGCCACTAGTGTCGTGGGAGCCGCTCATTCCTCGGCCCCTCGCGGTGCGGCCGAGCGCCATGAATCGGGCCCCAAAGATTACCTCATGATGACCCTTGAATTCGCCCCTGCGGGCGAAGTCGGCACTGGTCCCGTCGCCCAAATCGCATGCGGCAGCTATGTGTCTCCTCAGTGGCACGAGGCCGCCGCCTTCCGCCGCCCAGCCGACCTGCAAGTCGTTTGCCAACGTGGCATCGCGTTTCTCGATCTGCCGCACACACTCGTTTGGTTCGATGAAGCCGGCCAACACTCTGAACTCCTCGACCACGATCGCCCGGCCGGCGAACAACTCTTCATGCACTTCCACAGGCACGTCAGCAGCCTCGTACTAAAAACCTCCAGCCTCGAAGACGCCTATCGCGCTCTCGCGATCGTCAACAAAGCCCAAGAAAGCTATGCTCAAGGCTGCCGGCTCGAACTCGATTGACGGCTGCTTCTGTCTTCTGCGTGGGTGGCTGGGGCAACTCCCCATATCTTGCGGCGCTGCGTTGACCCCACCCGTACGGTCCCATTAAAATCGCTCGATGGCCTTACCGGGCCAGTATTTACGATCAATTCCTTTCTCTCGAACACAGCCGCACTGCCATGTCCACCATCGCCGAAAGCGTTGAACAAACCGCCATCAATACGATCCGAACGCTTTCGATGGATGCCGTGGAAGCTGCCGCCTCGGGCCACCCAGGTACGCCCATGGCCCTGGCCCCTGTCGCCTACCAGCTTTGGACACAGCACCTTCGCTACGACCCGGCCGCCCCGCTATGGCCAAATCGCGACCGATTCGTCCTCTCCTGCGGCCATGCCTCGATGTTGCTCTACTCGCTGATCCACCTCGCCGGAATCCGCGAAGTAACGCCCGACGGCAAAGTGCTCGACCAACCATCGCTCCCGCTCGAAGAAATTCGCAACTTCCGCCAATGGGGCAGCCGCACTCCGGGCCATCCCGAAATCAAGCACACCGCCGGTGTCGAAACCACCACGGGCCCCCTCGGCCAAGGCTGTGGAAACAGCGTCGGCATGGCCATCGCCAGCCGCTGGTTAGCCGCCCATTACAACCGCCCTGGTTTCGAACTGTTCAACTTCAACGTGTGGAACCAGTGCAGCGATGGCGACCTCATGGAAGGCGTCGCATGCGAAGCCGCGTCACTGGCCGGCCACCTCAAGCTCGATAACCTCTGCTGGATCTACGACGACAACCGCATCACCATCGAAGGCAAAACCGACCTCGCCTTCAGCGAAGACGTCGCCACTCGATTCCGCAGCCTGGGCTGGCACGTGATTGCCGTCCACGATGCCAACGACCTCGAGGCCATCGACAAGGCCTACCAAAACTTCCTGGCACACAAGGGCAGCCCCACCCTCATCATCGTCAAAAGCATCATCGGCTACGGCGCTCCCACCAAAGCCAATACGGCCAAAGCCCATGGCGAAGCACTCGGTGCCGAGGAAATCATCAAAACCAAAGAAGCCTACGGCTGGCCGAGCGATGCCAAGTTCCTCGTTCCGCCTGAGGTTCCTAAGAATTTCCAAGAAACGCTCGGCAAGCGCGGAGCCAAGCTTCACCAAGACTGGGTCAAGCTTTTCAAAGATTACGAAAAGAAACACCCGGAGCTAGCTCGCGAGCTCACCCAAATTCAAAAGCTCGAATTGCCCGAAGGTTGGGATCGCGACATTCCCGAATTTCCTGCCGACGCCAAAGGCATGGCCACCCGGGTATCCGGCGGCAAAGTGCTCAACGCAATCGCAAAGAATGTTCCTTGGCTGCTTGGCGGCTCTGCCGATCTCGCACCTTCCACGAAGACGCTGCTCACCTTCGAGGAAGCAAATGGCAGCCTCACGGCCGACAACCCGGGCGGGCGCAACTTGCACTTCGGCATCCGCGAACACGGTATGCTCGCAGCCGTCAATGGCATGGTGCTTTGCGGACTGCGCGCGTATGGCGCTACCTTCTTTGTCTTCTCCGATTATTGCCGACCATCGTTGCGACTGGCAGCCGTCATGAAAATCCCAACCGTCGTCGTGTTCACGCACGATTCGATCGGCGTCGGCGAAGACGGCCCAACCCACCAGCCAGTCGAGCATCTCGCAGCATGCCGCGCGATTCCACGATTGCTCACGCTGCGTCCGGGCGATGCCAACGAAACGGCCGAGTGCTGGCGCATTGCCATGCAGCAAACTGGGCGGCCCAGCATCCTCACCCTCACACGCCAAGACCTGCCCACGCTCGACCGCACGAAGTACGCCCCCGCAGCGGGTGCCGCCAAGGGCGGTTACATCCTGGCCGAAGCCCCCGGCAAAGGCGATCCCGAGGTCATCCTCATGGCCACCGGCAGCGAAGTGCAACTAGCCGTCGCCGCTCACGAAAAGCTCGTGGCCAGCGGAATCCGCAGCCGCGTCGTCAGCTTGCCGTCGTTCGAACTGTTCGATGAATCCCCAGCCGATTACCGCAATAAAGTTCTTCCACCCAACGTAACCGCGCGGGTTGCCGTTGAAGCCGGCATCCGCCAATGCTGGGACAAATACCTCGGCCTAACAGGCGCGTTCATCGGCCTCGATAGTTATGGTGCCTCGGCACCCTACCAGGAAGTCTACAAACATCGTGGCATCACCACCGAAGCCGTAATCGCAGCCGCCAAACAACAATGCGGCAAATAGCCAAACCGTCTCCGCCCCCGTAGGTTAGGCTTTCCAGCCTGACACCTTTGGGCGAATTCACCACCTGAGCGCACGGCGGCTAATCCCACTTAGCCACCGGTCACTGACCGGCGGTAACCGCGTCACCCCCCCACACGAATCATTGTAGTTTACAACTCACTCTCTGAACTCCCGAATCAAACCTCTGTGCTCTCTGTGCCTCTGTGGTGAATTCCCGAAGAGTCAGGCTGGACCACCTGGAGCCAATGCACATCTCCGTTGAACCGGCTAAAGCCGAATTTGGGCACCTTTCGCACGATTGCCCCGTCTATCGCGCCGCGCGATAATGGGAAGCAACCGCTTCCTACCACGGAACCACGACCATGCTTTGCCGATCACGCCGCGCGATTGATGCGCTCGCAATTATCCTGCTGTCTGCCTCTCCGTTGATCGCACAAGGCGTTCTGCATCACGTCCCCCAAAACGCGCTCGGGTTTGCCGTTCTTAACCGCTACGAATCGACAGACGGCAAAGTCGCCGCCATTCTGCAAAAATTCAATTTGCCTTATCCGTCTCCGGCAGTGTTCCTCGAAGCCGTAACCGGCATTCGAGAGGGCCTCAACCCGAATGGCGATTTTCTATTGGCCGTGTTGCCGTCCGAGACAGGTGGCGAATCGCTCGTCGAGTATGCGATTTGGCTTCCCGTGAGCGACTACAACCGCATGTTGGGCGCGCTCAACGCCACGCGCGGCGACACGATCTCGACCATCACCATCGCGGATGAAGACCTCATCGTTGCCCAGCAAGGCCAATGGGCTCTCATCATGGACCCCGCGGCTCGCGACTCCATGCAATCGATTCTCGATTCCGCACAAAACCCTCCAGAGGCAATCACCCCCTGGGTCGATTGGTACACACAAAATGAAATCGGCGCAGCAATCCTCGCCCCCGGCATCGAGCAGTTTTTAGAAGAACTCTCGGCGTTCAAAAACGCGCAACTTATACGAAAAGAAGTAGCGGAATTCGATGAAATAGAAAACGAAGACGCAAACAAAAAAAAACCTGCGAAACCAACCTCCAATAGCTGGGTTCCTCCGCAAGTACTCGCCTGGGCACCGCAACTCCCGGAATTCAATACGTGGCTAACCGAAGTGGCGGCACTAGGCATTGCGATCCGCATCGATGATCAAGCCAACATCATCGCCACGGCGCGCGCGGCATCGAAACCGGATAAATCTTGGCTAAACAACCCAAGCACCCAAGCTCCCGAATTACCACGTCTCACCACAGGCGATGAATTCGTTGTTGAAGGTTCCGGCCATATTCCACAGCAGCTTATGCGTGTCATCACCGCGGTGTACGAACGCAAAAGCGTGGCCGACTTAGGCCCCGGTGCCGACCTCGATAAAGACACCACAGAAGAGTTCATTCAAGCGATGATCACCGCGACCGACCATATTCAGTCGTGGTCGATCGCATCCTTGCCGGCTAGCAAAGTCGAGGGCATTTACAATAATCAGTTCTTGCTGGTCAGCGTCGACTCCGCCTCGGCATTCGTAAAAAACATGGATCAAGCGATCCAAAGCTGGAACACGCTCAACCACGACATCCGGGAACATGCCCGCATGCTGGTCGACATCGACCAAATCAAAATAGCCGGCCGCGACGCCCAGCGCTACACGATCGATGTCGCGAACATGGCACACATGCCTGCTTTGCCTGAAATTCGCAAGATGATGGAGCAGTTCTTCGGTCCAGGCGGAAAAATGCGCATGTGGGTCGTGCCCATTGATGAACACTCCGTTCTACTCGCAGGCGCTACCAAAGCTCAGGTTATCTACACCTTGTCAGAAATCGCTCGCAAGCAACCCACCGATTGGTCGAAGCCTCAATTTGCTCCTTCGAATAATCTATTGCCGAAACAAACCGATCTACGAGTCTTTTTCAATTCCAACTCCTACACAGAATGGCAGCACCTCCAAAACGAAATCAGCAACGGCGAGGTTCTCGGCGGACCGCTCACAAACGTCATTCCGCAATGTTCGCCCATAGCGTTTGGTGCCTCGGTCAACGCAAGTGAATTACGCATCGACATCGCCATTCCTGCCGATACGATTGAAGCCTACGGTAAGCGCGAAGGGAAATCGCGGAAATGATTCGAACCAGCTCCAAAACGGTTTTTTAGTTGGCCTTAATGAGGCCGGCCATTCGACAATTTTCAGCTCTCCCTACAACATCCGCGAATAACCGCCACACCATACTTGATTCGGCAATTCGCTTCCGGTCAAAATTGCTTCTAGCGCTTCTTCGGGCGTACCCGATGCACCAGCCACTGGAATTGCAACCAAATCAGCACGCTTGCCCGGCGACAAACTGCCAACAGCCCGATTTCCCAGCCCTTCGGCACCATCGAGTGTTCCCATCCGTAAAATCACGTCTGGGTGAACTTGTGGTGCAAGCCTCACAACCGTTCGCATCTCGTCCAGCAAATTGAGGTCGGGATTCGAAGCGCGACTGTCTGTACCTAACACGACGCGTACGTTCTTTTTCAAAAGTTCAACGAGCGGGTAGGGCGGGTGCTGAAAATAAGCATGCGTGCGAGGACAAAAAACAAGCGACATTCGCTCCCGATTCGCCGCCAGAAAATCGTGTTCCTCGTCGGCCAGATAGTTGCCATGAATCACAAGTGACCGCGGCGCTTTGGCGATTTCACGCAGATAATCGAGCGGCCGTGTTCCTCGCGGAATCGCCTCAGGATCCCACATGCTTCGTTCATCCAGCAACTCTTGAAATGGCCCGCCGCCTGTTTCCAACAATTGCAACTCCTCAGCCGATTCAGCCAGGTGCATGGCAACAGGCATTTCCCGCTCGATCGCTAACGCCATCAATCGCGAAATGAGCCCCGGCGAAACCGTGTAAGGCGCATGCGGACTGATGCCGATCCGCCCTGTTACATTTGCTGCCAGCGTTTCCAACTTTTCGAGCGTAGCGGCGTAGGCCGAATCCGCGCGTGCTCGCGAGAAGCCGATCACCTCCAGATAATAAGTGAGCGATGGTGACGATTCGCCAAAACACTCTCGCTCAATCGATGCCGCGCCTTGCGATATCTCACCGATCGTGGTGACGCCATACGATAAACTCTCGTGAAGACCTTTCGCGAATACCTGATCTGGTACGCTCACACTCCGCCCGCGCTCTGCAATGACGAGACGAATCCAATCGACTAACCGAATTCCCGGTTTGCCTAGCGGCTTGTTTCGATCGCTAAACTCAAGGTGGGTATGGCAGTTCACAAACCCGGGTAGAAGGGCAACATCCCCCAGGTCGATTACCTGCGATACGTCACTGTTTTTGCCGAGGTCTGCAATACGGCCGTCTTCGATCGTGACAACTCCGTTCTCGATCGCCGGTCTGTCTACCGGAAATACGTACCGAGCTCGTAGTGCGAACTTCATTGGCCTCAATCGGCGTTTACAGCGGCGCTCGTGGTCAGCGGGTGGTGGGTCTGACGAGCGCGAGCTTCGTTAATTTGCTCTTCTTGCGTTGCCTGGTAGGGCAGCCTACGCAGCCAAAGTAACAACAGCCCAGCAGCGACGCCACCGACCACGATGATCGGCCAGCGGTAAACCACTTCCTCGGCCGAGAACGACCGGAACGGCACCGCCCACTCGGGCCAGTTGCGCGAAACATCGGCCAGCCATGCGGAACCGAACATGAGCCCGTTGTAAGTGAAATGGAACAGGATGCACGGTATCAAACTACCTGTTTGTACAGCGATGTAACCGATCACCATGCCCACCGTGGCAGCGGCAAGCGACTGCTGAATGACACCATGGGCGAAGCCAAAAAACACGGCCGAAAGACCAATCGCCCACCATTTGCTACCGACGCGACGCAAACCGCTCAGAATAAACCCGCGGAAGGCAAGTTCCTCGCAAACAGCCGGCAACGCGGCCATGAGCACATAGGGAAGCCACGGATAAGGAGCAGATTTCAACAGCTCGCCAAACGCTTCGAGATCGCTCATCACATCGGCCTGGATCGGATACAGTTCGCGAATCCAATGCACAACTTGCAGCCCAACCGGGTGCAACGAAATGGCCAAGAACACCGCGACAATGCACGCCACTGGGTTGGGCACTCGATTGAGTAGCAGCGTTTTGAGCGGCCGCTCCGTAAAGAACAACGCCATAAGCACCGCAGGTAAAGCAATACAAACCACTTGGCTGATGAAAATCAGCAGCGTAAAGAAGCGAAAGTCTGGATTTGCCGGCGTGTTGGCCGACACGGCGAGTTGCGTGAAAAACTGCAACACGTAAATGAGGGCCACGCAGAAGAATGCTTCGGCAATCGAAGGAGTATCTTTTCGATCGCGAACCAGATGCACGAGCCAACGTCGCAGATCGAACCGCTCGCTCTCGCGGAACAATACCGATTCCTGATTGAATTGGTACACGGCCCAGCGGATCGCAAAATGGCAGCAAACGAGCGTCATCACGCTCACGGGGAGGATATACCTGGCCACCTCCGCATAATTGCCTTGAATAAGTGCCATCAGCAACAGCACGACTCCCGTTACCGGGATTAAACTGTTGCCTAAGTTCAGCTCCGAGCCTGGTGCCATGGGCAGCATCATCAGCGGCATGGTCACCAGTAGCAGAGGCATGAGGTAGTATTGGCCTTCCTTCGAGCTACGAGCAAATGCCGCACAGGCGAGACAAAGAGCGCTGAACAATGCCGACATGGGTAAAAGTGCCGCGATGAGCCAGAAGGCTGAAACAAGCGGTGGCAAATCGAGTCCCTGAGTCATATCGCCACCAGGAAGCATCTTGAGTTGTGCCACGATGTATCTGGCAGTAAACCCCAGGCTGAACAGATTCAGCAACGCCGTGGCAACGCTGAAGGTCATTACCGTCAATAGCTTGCCCCAAACGATCTCCGTGCGCAGAGCGGGGCTCGACAGCAGGGTTTCCAGCGTGCCGCGTTCTTTTTCGCCAGCACAAAGATCGACCGCCGGATAGAATGCGCCTGTCAGCGCCCAAATAAACAGCACGAACGGTAAAATCTTGGACCACATCAGAGCCTGATGCTGGCGCTTTTCCGCAACGTCGTGTGGTGCAAGCTCGAACGGTTTTGCCACGCTCGCTGGCACTCGGCTGGCGGCCAAATTCTCGCGAATGATCTGTGCCTTCCAAGCATCGAGCGCATGCGCAACCTGCACATGGGCAACCGACGATTTCTCTTTGCCCGAGTTGTAGATCAACTGCGGCTCGGGAATGTCGACCGGTTGCGGCGGGGGCGATTTGTTGGTTTCAAGAGCGCTAGCAGCATCTTCCACTCGAGTCTCGGCCTGGTGCCGTAACTCCTCCAGGCGATCCCCGAAATCAGGCGGAAAATTCAGCACCACCTGCACGTCGCCCGATTTCAGCCGCGACTCGGCCGCCGCCAAAACCTTCGCATCGTCGCCCGCTTTCACAAACTCCACATGGAGTCGCGTCGCCTGCGCCGGATCGTCGAACAACGAACCGGCAAACCAACCATGCTCGAACAATGCCGGCAATCGATCGTGGGCCTCGAGCTGTTCGCTGCCAATGACCACGATCTTCGGCTCACTCTTCCGTAAGAACTGCGATAACTGAAATACGCTCATACCCAGCAACGGGTAGAGCAACAGCGGCAATACCGCAATCATGAACAACGTACGCCGATCGCGAAGTTGGTCGCGAATCTCTCGGCCGTAAATCAGTCGTACGTTGCGCCAGTTCATTGAATATCCGTTTTAGTTCGTCGCTTGCTGCAATGTGGGCAGCCTCTTCAAGGCGGATTACGCCTCTAGTGTTCTGACAGTCTTGATTTGCTGGGTGGCATGCCTTCGCCTTCCGGGCGTAGGCATGCTTACCCGCTAATGCGTGAAAGCATGCCACCCAATAACTGCACATCTTGAGCTAGTTCAACGTGGCCTCCGTTTGTCGTTTTCGGATCAACTGGAAGAAAAGTTCTTCCAAATCGCGTTCTTCGTGCTGGTCGCGTAGCTCGTCGAGCGAGCCCTCGGCCAGGATGCAGCCACGGTGCATGATGGCCACACGGTCGCAAAGCCGTTCGGCTTCGCGCATGATGTGCGTGGAAAATAGCACGCATTTGCCTTGATCGCGGAGTTCGGCCACGGCATCGAGCAGCGCCCGGGCAACGAGCACGTCCAGCCCTGTCGTTGCTTCGTCGAAGATCAGCACCGGGGGATCATGAACGATCGCGCGGGCGATAGATACCTTCTGTTTCATACCGGTCGACATTTTCGCGCCAAGCATGTCGCGAATTTCGCGCATTTGCAGGCGGTCGAACAACTGCTCCATGCGTTCGCGAAGCTCGTCATCGTCGAGCCCGTAAAGTCGGCCGAAGTATTCGACCATTTCCCAGGCCGTCATTCGGTCGTACACGGCGGTATTGGCCGAGATGAAGCCGATTTGGTGTCGCACCATTTCTGGCTGCATAACGCAATCGAAGCCGCCTACGACCGCAGTACCGCTGGTGGGCTGCAGAACGGTGCTCAAGATTCGCAGGGCCGTGGTTTTACCGGCACCATTGGGACCGAGCAGGCCGTAGACCTGCCCAGCTTGAGCCGAGAAACTCAGCCCGTCGAGAGCGACGACGTCGCCGCGCATCAGGTCGGAATAGGCCTTCGTGAGGGATCGGGCTTCAATCATCGCCGACAAACTCCGCGCTGCTTCCTTGGCAAGCGCCCGCGGACGCCCCCTCAAGACGAGAACTCGATACCAAATTTTAGCTCACAGAAAGGATTCCGGTCACGCAAAATGAGCCTGAAATGCTGATTGTTTCGTTGGCGTTCGGGTCATGCCGTACTATCCCCCGCTACGATCGTAAGCGGAACGAGGTTGCCGGCCGTGGGGGTGGTACCCCGTCGTTGCTGGGCTGCCCGGATTGCGTTGTATCGGCGATGATTGGCCTCGATGGCGGCCTGCTCATGTCCTTTGTCGATCAGTTGATAATGGACGTTTCGTTGCCGGGGCTCGAAACCGAGTTCGGCAATGGCGCCGCGGATCTCGTCGAGCGACAGATGATGCACGGTGCCGGCCTCGGCCACGACGTTTTCTTCGATCATCAGGCTGCCCATGTCGTTCGCGCCATAGAGCAGCGCGAGTTGGCCGATTTTAAGCCCCTGAGTTACCCAGCTTGATTGAATGTTTGGGAAGTTATCGAGATACAGCCGTGCGACCGCGTTGGTTTTCAGGTACTCGTACGCCCCCGAGGGGGGAACATCCGACATTTCGGTATGCTCAGGTTGGAACGTCCAGCAGATGAACGCCGTGAAGCCGCCGGTTTCATCTTGAACTTGTCGCAAGCGCTCGAGATGTTCGATTCGCTCGGCCAGGGTTTCGACATGGCCGAACATCATGGTTGCCGTGCTGCGGCCGCCGAGGTCGTGCCATACTCGATTCACTTCAAGCCAATCGTCGGTCATCACTTTGCCGCGTGTGATGGCGCGGCGGACTCGATCGACGAGGATTTCGGCACCGCCACCGGGCAAGCTGCCAAGACCGGCCGCTTTGAGGCGTTCGAGTACCGTGCGCAACGGCAGCTTGGAGACTTTGGTGAAATGGTAAATTTCAGGCGGGCTGAAACCGTGAATGTTGATCTGCGGGAATCGCTCGCGAATGTTGTGGAGAAGTTCCTCGTACCACTCGAGCTTGAAGTCGGGATGAAGCCCGCCCTGCATCAGGATTTGATCGCCACCGAGTTCGACCGTTTCGGCAATTTTTTGATAAAGCTCTTCGCGATCGAGCACATAGCCTTCTGGTGATTTGGGGCCACGATAGAAGGCGCAGAAGTCGCACACGGCCGTACAGACGTTCGTGTAGTTGATGTTGCGATCGATATTGTACGTGCGATAGTTTTCGGGATGGAGGCGGCGCGTGACGGCATCGGCCGCGCGGCCGAGAGAGGCTAAGTCGTGCGACTCGAGCAGCCGCAAGCCTTCTTCGGGCGTCAGGCGTTTGCCGGCGACGGCTTTCTCTAATAAATCGTGATGGTTTTGGAGGGCAACCATGGGTGTCTTTCCGACGCTAAGCCGCGAGCGGCTTGTTATCAACTTTTTCGCGGTGAAGCCTTATAGACGAGCTTCGATGTTTTGTTCTAGTAGGTGTTTTCCACTCGCGGCCGGAGCGAATCCGTGAGCGACGCACAGGTTATAGAATTTTTGCAGGCCAGCGCGTTCATCACGGCCGAGCGTGAAGTGGAGGTTGTCGCGGAGGTACTGCTCGGCCAATTGTTGTGAAATGCCAACGAGCGGAGCTTCGCGTGTAGCGATTGTGGCGACCGCTTCGCAACCGCGGTTGCGGGCAGCTTCGAGAATTTCGGTAACCTCGGTGGCGTCGACCCCCTCGCGTGCGATCCACATGGCGAACACGAACGGCAGACCGGTCCATGCGGTCCAGTGCTCGCCTAAGTCCCATACTTCGACGAAGCCGGACGGATTCTTGGAATCGCGGATTTCGGGTTGTGGGTGATCGGTGTCGGCAATGGCTCGGTCGCCGATCAGCAACACGGCGTCCGCATTGGTTGCTTCGACGCCGCTACCGATTGCGAGCCGTTCAAGGTGTGGACGAATGCCGTGGCGTTCGGCAAGCAGGATCTGGCTTAGCGCGGCACTGGTGCGGGAACCTTCGTCGAGGGCGAGCGTTTGCACTTGCTGCGGCGGGACGCGGAAAAGCAGCTTGACGCTCAGCACGGGACCACGGCAGGCCACGCAGGCGTTTGAGACAATGCGATGGCCTGGGGTTCGCAAGGCCTCGACGGAGGGGATAAGGGCCACATCAAGCCGGCTGGCGGCCAGGGAATCGGCAAGCCGACTGGGTAGGTCGTAGGTGACACGGATGTTCGGCGATGCGTCCTCGAGTCCGCAAACCAGGGGTTTGCTGTTCAGATAATTCACGGCTCCGATTCGCATCGAACTCATTATAAAAATTCTGGGGTAGGTGGCTAGTTGAAGTGGCTAACAGATCGTTTTTCGCGTGTGGAGACCTCGGCGTTTGGGTACCTTAAGAACTCTAAC
>CAZTWS010000102.1:0-18119 GCA_964618225.1 uncultured Planctomycetaceae bacterium | reverse complement strand
CTGGAAGTGATCGCCTGAAGGCGAGGGTTTTTAGATCCCAAAGTGAGACAATAATTCTCAGTGCCGGTTTAGAGAAGGTGGGACAGACAGCGGTGTCCTGTATAGCCGAGGAGCGAAGCATGAAATTTGGGCAAGTCGACGACCCAGAAGAGGTCGATTTCACAATCCCACCAGATCATCCAGAGACGGTGAAAATGCTGAGAGGGCAAACCTCGAATCCACAGGAGTTCGAGATCTATGTTGGATGTGCAAAGTGGAATAAACAAGACCTCAAGAACTTTTACCCGAGAGGAGTAAAAGACGAGCTTGCGTACTATTCAACGCAGTTCAATTGCATCGAGTTGAACGCGACATTTTACCGATTGTTTCCTCCAACAACATTCGATACATGGTACGCGACGGTACCAGGAAATTTCAGGTTCTTTCCCAAACTTGAGCAATCGATCTCACATTTTCGTCGATTGAAGGACGTCGGAGAAATCGTCGAGCGTAACATCGCCAACATGTCTCGACTCCAGGAAAAACTGGAGATGCCCTTCCTCCAACTGCCAGATAGTTTCGCACCGAAAGATTTCGATCGCGTCGCGGCGTTTATCGGAAACTGGACGTTCGAAGTACCGCTAGCGATAGAGTTTCGTCACACCAATTGGTTCAACGACGAAGCCGTTTCGAGCAAACTTTATGGTTTGCTTGAAACGAATGGCATTACGAATGTCCTCGTTGATACTGCGGGGCGTCGCGACCTGATGCACATGCGATTGACGACGCCAACGGCGTTCATACGCTGGGTAGGCGCGAACGACCCCACATCAGATCGCACGCGTCTTGACGAGTGGATCGAACGAATTGCCAGCTGGAAAAAAGCTGGCTTGCAAAAGCTCTTTTTCTTCATCCATCAAAATGTTGAGCAGGAATCACCTGTACTTGCCGCCCATTTTATCGATCGGCTCAACAAAAAAATCGGCACAGCCCTTCCGATTCCCAAGACTTCTTCGGCCAAAGGACTTTTTGATTGACGCAAAAAACATCGCTCGAAGATTATAGCTAGCCCCCTCCTACTGTCATCAAAACAATATTATCGTGTTCTACGGTAGAGGAAATACGCATAAGCAGTCTGCCCGATTTTATAATCGTCAGCCATATCCTTATACTAATCGCGATTTCTTTATTGATTATCTTTTCCCCCTTTAGTACACCACGATGAAATCTTTTGGCGATCGTCTAGCCGAAGCTGTTTTGCGTACCGGTAATCCTGTTTGCGTGGGCCTCGACCCTCGATGGGAGTCGCTGCCCGATTCGATTCGCGCTACTCACACCACCGACTTGCCTTCCAGGGCAAAAGCGTTTGAAGCTTTTTGCCATGACATCATCGACGTGGTCAAAAACCTGGTTCCGATCGTAAAACTTCAAGCCGCATTTTTCGAAGAGCTTGGCGCTCCCGGCATGGGGACAATGGCATCTGTTATCGACTATGCTGTCGAGCACAACTTATTAGTCATTGTCGATGGCAAAAGAAACGACATCGGCAGCACGGCAGAAGCCTACGCACGTGCTTATCTAGGACACGAAAGCACGTGGCATTCCGACGCCCTAACGGTGAGCCCTTACTTGGGCAACGACAGCCTCGAACCTTTCGTGCAAATCGCTGAAAAGTGCGGTGGCGGAATCTTCGTGCTCGTTAAAACTTCGAATCCTGGCGGAGGCATGCTGCAGGATCTTGCTTGCGATAACCAAACCATCTATTCCCGTGTGGCTCACTATGTTCAAGCCATGTCAGCCAAAAACATCGGCGAGCACGGCTATGGATCAATTGGTGCCGTGGTGGGAGCAACCTACCCTGGCCAACTCGAAGAGTTACGGAGTGAGATGCCACATAGTTGGCTTCTCGTCCCTGGTTTCGGCGCTCAAGGGGGAACCGCTTCCGACGTCAAACCAGCCTTCGATTCACGAGGCCTCGGTGCAATTATCAACAATTCGCGAGGCATTATTTTCGCCCACAACCACCCAGAATTCGCGGCAAATAACCAGAACTGGCAAGCCACCATTGAAGCGGCAACCCGGCAAATGATCGACCAACTCGCAACCATCGCTCCGATCCACCGGTAGGGGGCTCAGCCAAAGAAAATGCTGTAGAAATTGCATCGACTAATCATTCTTGCCGCTCTGACTCCTTGACTATCGTCAGTATATTCGACAATTTGGCACTTGTTTTGCTCCGCACGCAAGGGCTGTTAAATACGTCCCGTGCCCCCGTCACAGCATTGGCCATCTCGGCCGGAAGGAGCTCCGTCATGACGTCCCCGATCAAAGTCGCATTAGCGACACTCACTGCCAATCTGAGCATTGCCACGGCATTGCTCGCCCAACAATCCACTCCGCCGCCAGCAACTGACTACACCCCGGCAGCCCCAGGTGCTATTTCCAGCACGCCGAATGTTCAAACGGGCGTTGCTCCGGCAACAAGTGTTGAAACATCGCCAGGCATTCCCACGCCAGCCAACCGAGCCACTAATTCAGTCAATCCAAGGGAGGTGGCGAACGCCATATCGGGCCCCTCAGCAAACACTTCAGCCCCAGTACCTTCGCAACGTCCTATCCTATCTGGCAACACGTTTATCGATCAGGTGCCAACAGATCGCCAGTTTTTGCAGCGAGGCGAATTAGGAGTCTGGCTAGTTGAAAACGGTGGGCCTGGCGTTGAAGTCCGCCGCATCACCAGCGGCAGCGGTGCAGATCAAGCTGGGCTGCAAGCAGGCGACATCATTCTCCAGATCAACGGCGAAGACGCCGCGTCTCCACATGGTGTTGCACGCATGATCCGCGATATCCCGGCAGGCGAAACGGCTGTGGTTCAATTCTGGCGCAATAGCCAAACGAGCGACGTAGAAGTCGTCTTGCAACCAAGTCGCACTCCCTATCAAGTCGGTTATCGCGGCGATGCCAGCCTCATCGAAATGAACCGTGCTGGAAGCGATCTGGAAAAACGCACTGCTCGGCTTGAAGAGCAACTTTCCCTCGTAATGCGCGAACTGCAACAACTTCGTCAAGAAATATCGCACGCCGCCGCCACGAGTGGAACTATGAGAAACGATAGTGTAAACCTGCCTTCAACCAATATAGACTTCGCAGCACCAGCCGCAGTTGCTCCGCCGGCAGCAACCCCACCAATCTCAGGTCAAAACACAACTGCAACATTCCCTGAACCGGCCACCCCGCCTGTTGACGTTCCCGCAACAGATTTTCCCGCCGTTGCAGAGGAAGATCCATTCACAGAGGAAACCATGAGCGACGCTGCCGTAGAGGAGCCTGCAGCAACAGCGGAAGGTGCTGAAGAGACCACTCTCGATGACACCTCGCTCGAAAGCGCGGAGCCCGAACAGAGCAACGACCAGGATATCGACAATGCAACCGGCAGCGCCAGCGACGATTCGGAGGATCTCTTCGAGTAACTCAGAAGTTCTGACCGGTTGACACGTCAAGCACGTGTTCACTAAACAAGGCCGCAGCGAGCCATTGCACGATTTGCATTGGCTCCTGCGGCCTTTTGTTATCTCAGCGATGAGCCGGGAGATCTGCCCATCAAGTTAATACGAATTCCTAGAACTGTAGCGTTGGGTAGCATGCTTTCACGGCGGAACTGCTCTAAGTATGCGACTCCAGTGAGCCGCTAGGCTTAGCTGACGATAACGTTAATCGTCAACTCGATCAGACAATACCCGGCCGTCTCGAGGATCAACTCGCAATTCGCGTTTCTGATTGTCACGCATCGCCTCAATCTCCCAAATTTTGCGCTCGAACGACAATTCGCTGAGTTGCTGGTAGCCTGCCTTTTCGAGGGCGGCAACAATCTTGGCCAACGGCATGGAATCCGTGGGAGGCTTTGCATCGCCATCATCGCGATGCGCCGAAATCACGTCTCCGCTGGCTGGGTCCAGAGTTACCTCGTAAGCAACGTCACTCTTATAGGTCTCTACCTCCCATACTCCGTCATCAAACGATACTTCGGTAATTGGACCATAGCCCTTTCCTTCGATGATTCCAATTACATCGCCTAGCGATTTCCCTCCCACAGGTGGGCGATCATTCGCATTGGCGAACGGAATGGCGGCAAGTGCGGTAAACAGCAGACCAAATCCAATGAGAGACTTCATCACTTTTTCTCCTTATGTTTGGCTTTCGCTTGGGGCTGGCATGGACCACTGCCACCTTTACTTAGCCGTTTTTACTGAGCACGATTCCGACACGTCCCAAAGAGGTGTCCAAAATCATTGCGTTTCCATAAGAAGTATCGCCTGTCTCTATAAGGCACCGGTGAAGCGATGATAAACTTTTCTTCATGCTTCCATAGAGGACTCGATGAGTGTATTTTGCTCAGCAGTTTTGCCGCAATTCGCCTCTGACAATCGGTGAATAGGAAGCCACAGGCTGAAAGTGCTCCCCTGCCCTAGGTCGCTCCTGCATGAAATTCGGCCCCCCAATACCGCGGCAATTCGGTTTGCCACCGAGAGGCCAAGCCCCGTTCCCGTTATGCCAGAACGCCTCGCCGATTCTGAGCGGAAAAACGGCTCGAAGATCGACGGGATTTCCTCGCTACGAATCCCCGGCCCACGGTCTTCGACATCGATTCGGAGCCAGGAATCGTCTTCCTCGCTACTCACAATAACAGGACTTCCCGAAGGACTATACTTCAGCGCGTTCCCAACCAAATTATCGAGTAGTTGGCTCAGCAAAGGGGGCGAAACGTGAACCACGCCATTCGATTTAATAGAGAATCGCAAATCTGCCGAACGCTCATGCTCTTTCCAATGCTCGACGTAGTCCGCAAACCATTGATTCACGTTGAGCGTTTGGCCGTTGGGCGCTACAGAATCCGCCCCAGCTCGCGCTAAGAAAAGCAGCGACTCCACAGTCTGCCGCAGCTCTCTGGTCTGATCAGCCAGCACGTGCAAAGTTCGTTGATACTCCTCACCGCTGCGCTCTCGACGCAATGCCACATCGATCTGCCCCTGCAGTACCGAGAGAGGCGTCCGTAGTTGGTGAGCCGCATCCCCCGTAAACCGCTGCTGACGATCGAATTCCATCTGTAGCTGGCTCAAAAGTCCATTGAATGTTATTGCCAGTTCCGATAGCTCATCTCTCGAATCAGCCACAGGCAACCGCAGCGTGAAGTCGGCCTTTGTTGCCGAGCGGGCCCGGTCGGCCATCTCCCGCACAGGTTGCAAAGCATGGCGTACAAACCAGCGGCCAATTACCGCGGACGTCAACCAAACAATGGCAGGTAGTATGATAACCAAAGTCCCCAGTCGCCGCAGCGTGGTTTGAAGTTCGCCTCGTGGTCGTGCCACGGTAATCAATAAACTGGCATACTCATGCGGCTCGCGAATCGCCATCGGCTTGGGATTTGGAGCGGATAGCTGCACCTGCATCACTCGCCAATTCCCGAAATCCGCGGGCCCGTTTGCACTAGGGTGATACTTACGTGCGTATTCCAACATAGGAGTCGTCACCGGATCCTGCCGTGTCGCAAGCAACGAACGGTCCACTGCGTGGCCTTCCTCATTCGCTACAACCCAAATCACTTCATTCAGGATGCGTTGGTGCAAATCGATACCGTGCTCTGCCGGATCCCATTTAGCATCGTCGGGTTCTACCTCGACAGACGACGAGAGGATTTGCAATGCGTTATGCAAATCCTCATCAAACCGACGATTCAAATAATTCCGCACCAAAACATAGAAAACGGCCGAGTAGCTAATCAATGCTAATGCCAAGGCGACAAGAAAAAACGCTGATACGCGATTCACCAACGTCATGACAAAGCCTCCGACGGAGAGGCTTCCAACACATACCCCTGGCCGCGGCGCGTCTGAATTACCCTCGGACCTAATTCTTCCAATTTGCGCCGTAGTTCCTTGATATGAACTTCAAGCGTATTCGACAGTCCATCAAATTGTTCGCCCCACACACTTCCATAAATGCGGGTGCGAGTCAGCACGGTGCCAGGTCGTCGCATGAATAGCGTGAGTAGAGAAAACTCTTTCGCTGTAAGATCGAGGGACACACCGACGCGTGTCGCCCGCTGGCTGGCAAGGTCGGCACGAATGTCGCCGTATTCGAGCATCACCCCCGACGATTGATCATGCCGTCGCAACAGAGCACGAACCCGCGCCAGCAGTTCTTCAAATGCGAACGGCTTACACAAATAGTCATCCGCTCCCGCGTCCAACCCCTCCACTCGCTGCGTCACGGCGTCACGCGCTGTTAGAAACAACACTGGAGTCGCGCGATTCTTCTGTCGAAAACGGCGTAGCAGATCGATACCATCCTCTCCCGGAAGCCACCAATCAAGCAGCACCAAGTCCCAAGTGCCATTCTCCAGAGCGATGCGTCCCGCGTGCCCGTCTGCAAAGTGCTCAACTTGATAACCTTCTTCAGTTAAGCCACGAACCAAAAAATCTGCGATTCGAGGTTCGTCTTCAACGATCAATAAATGGCCGCTCATATCCTTAAGCTTAACCTTCTGAACCTCCGAAGCCAGAGCGGATCATCTCTCTCGGCGCGAATCGGAGAAAGTCCAAAGCAATAAAGTTATAGCCGCCATAAAGAAACGTATTTGTGAGCGAAAGATAAAGATTTCTTTATCTTCGTGGAGATGGCTCACTTGGGTTGGCATACTCGCGCATAGCCATCTTCAACTCATTTACCGCCGGTCGATCGGCAATATAGTCGGCTTCCCAATAGAGCAATCTCCGCGCATCGAGCGACTCCGCAGCGGCCGTGTCGCGAGCAAAATCTGCTGGCGTTTGAGGAACCCAACCGTAGTACCACAAGTCGCACTTGCCGTTTGTCTCTTGCTGGAGAGATTCATAGGCCTTTACCGCATCACCGCCAGAGCGATAATAACCGGCAGCAATGGCGGCATCCATCAAGCCCTCGCGGGCCCAAGTGCCAACATCGAGCAATAGCCCACGCAAATTACCGTCAATCGGGTCGAGTGTTCCGCGGTAGTGCCACGGATGCCCGACCATCACCGCCACAGGCAGTGGCTTTTCATGCTTTGCCGTGCGTTTCCTTAAAGCTCGCATGAACTCTGTTTGCGGTTCCGCCCGAACGCGTAGCCAACGGTCGTCGTCGTTGGGTAATTCCTGCGGGTCCATTTCGTATTTCGCACGAAATACTTCCACATTCGGCAGTTCGTACCCGCTGTTCGCGACACCAGCCTCATCCGTTTGCGGATTATCTCGGATATCCCCCGTACGAATCCAATCCAAGAAGAGACCGTCGATGTCGTACCCAGTAATAATTTCTTCGATCAGTGCGAGCTTGTATTCGCGTACTTCGGGAAAAGCAAAGCTGAGCTGCGAACGATACTGCGTTCCATCGCGCTTTACCCAACGGAACTCCGGATGGGCCTTTGAAAATTCGCTCGGCCATCCCCAGCCGTGGTCATCTTCGTTGATTGTTGCCCACGCATGAATCTTTAATCCGATACTGTGGCCATAATCGACCGCAGCTGCCAAGCTGTCGAATGTGTTGTAGTCGAGCGCGCTTATTCTTTTCAGAATATCGGCCGCTCTGGCCGCGTCGGTCGGCGTCAATCGCTGACGCGCCGCCAAATCTGCCTCACTCGCGGGAGCAAAGTAGTTATCCGGCTCAGGCTTACATCCTGCTCGCAGCAGCTTGCTTTTATAAGTAGACACCCCCGCATCGAACACGCGCCAATAGATATGCGTCCAACCACATTCCTTGCACGTGTCGAGCATCTGGCGCACGCCGGCTTCGCCCCACGGTGGCGCATTCTGCTTGAGCATCCAGTCTGAATGCGTCAGCGGAGCAGATAGTTCGATTGGCTTCGGCGCTGTGCCCGAATTTCCAAGGGCTGTCATGCCTGGAAAAACAGTACCAACCGAAGCACATGCGAACGCTTGTAAGAATTGACGTCGATCGTGAGCCATGCCAACATTCTACGCCAAAATGAGGCGAGCCAGGCAATCACGTAACGATTAAAATCAGTTCTCGATCAGCGGCCGAGCCCGCAACGCACGAATCTCGTCCTGCAATTGGGCAATTTGCCACTGCACGCGAACCTCGGCTGGTTGCTGACCTAACGCGCGAACCACAGCCAGCCGTGCCTTCGCGGCAGCTAATTCGGCTGCTTCGAGTTGAACTTGCAGGTCGGGCACCGCACCGGCAGCTATTTTGTTTGCTTCCAGCGACTTGTTGTAGTCATTCTGGGTGCCCTTGAGATCGAGTTCCGCAGCCGCAATCGCTGCCGTCATGAACGTCGTGTTCCGATTGCTCTTAAGTTGAGCCAAACGATCCTGCGCAAACTCCACGTTGGCTTCCAAATCAGAAAGCGTGTCATCCGGCACCGAGTCGGCCACCATTTTCTTCTGATTCAATGCCATGCCGAGTCGCGCCTTGGCTAACTCCAAATTGGCTTCCGCGTAAGCACGTTCCAAGCTCCGCCAATCGCTAGAGCGATTCGACTGAGCGAACAGCGTCGTTAGCAACGAACCAACAATGACACCGGCCGCGGCAACTGTGAAGAAAAGAAATGGCTTTTTCATAAGGCTTCCATGTAAAAGGGCAAGCGGAACTCAGTCCGCATAGTTTAATTCGGAGTGCCGAATCCTCGCAACGCCGATGCCAAGCAGCCAAAACCCCGGCGCACCAGCTTTCTCTAAATCGCCTAAGCTTCAACTAAGGAACGCCTCAATAATAACATCCCGATTTTCGGAGTAACCACGGAGGCACGGAGGACACGGAGAAGAAAGGCGGAAGAAATTGGTCCTTGAAAATTGGTCATTTGTCATTGAGCGATTTCTGAAATGGCTAAATTTCCAATGGCCAATCCAATTCCTCTCCGTACGCTCCATGGCAAACAAAATCCCTAACACAGCTACAAAAGTTTTTTTCTCGGAACACTAATCCCCACTCATCTTTGCTAATACCAATCTAACTTAAGAATTCACCCTGGAGCATTACTCCACCCAATTAGCGTCGCTCAGCGTTCTAAAAACTCTTCCGAATCTTCTCCGTGCTCTCCGTGCCTCTGTGGTGAATCCCCTCTGACGAAGTTGTTTCTGAATTATCCCTAAGCACCGTATTTTCCAAGCCGACCGGCATTAGCGAGCGCCAACGACATCAGGTGCTTAGCCTCGAACTGCCCTAAGCCGCCTCGTAAACATTCCGACTCGCCAAAAGTTGTCACCCCATCAGTCCGGCAATACTTGGCCGATAAAATCGTCGGCACCGGATGCCAGCTATGGCTTTTCAACATACTGGGCGTACTGTGGTCACCAGTCACGATAAATACGTCCGGATTCAACGCGTTGATCCGCGGCACCACGGAATCGAATTCCTCGATGCGTTGCACCTTCTCTGCAAATGCACCGTCCTCTCCCGTGCTATCGGTGTACTTAAAATGGATAAAGAAGAAATCGAAGTCGGCCCAATGTTTCTCTAGAAGCGAAATCTGCTCATCCAGCGTCTGCGGCTTGCCAACAATTTGCATTCCTACGAGCTGGGCCAATCCTTTGTACATGGGATAGACCGCAATCGCCGCAGCCTTTAGCCCATACACTTCTTCATAACTCGGTAGCGCGGGTTTGCCGGAGAATCCTCGCAGTGTCAGTCCATTCGCCTTTGGCTGTCCCTTTAGCAACTGGCAGGCCTGCTTCACAAACTCGGCAGCCATCTCCGCCGTTTTGCGGCTCGCGTCATTCGTCGCCACCGGCGTCAACGGCGGCACCCCGGTTACCTGGGGATCCGTATCCAACACGTGCCCATCGAGCCCCGGCCCGCGCAGCACGACCACAAATCGATGTTCTTTAACCGGCTCCACGAACACCTCATAGCCCGGGATCGACACCTCGCGCAGCTTGACCGCCAGCGGCGCACTCTCTTCCGTCGGGATTCGTCCCGCGCGACGATCCGATATTTTCCCCTCGGAATCCAGCGTGCAGAAATTCGCACGAATCGCTACATCGCCTTCTTCCAGCTTGAAACCGATGCCCGTGGCCTCGAGCGCTCCACGCCCGATCAAATACTGCAACGGGTCGTATCCAAACAACGCCAAATGCCCCGGGCCACTCCCCGGACTGATCCCCGGCAACACCGGAATGCTACCACCACAAACGCCACGGGCCACCAGTGCATCCAAATTCGGCGTGTTCGCCGTCTCCAATTCTGTCCGACCGCCCGGTTCCTGCGGCAAGCCCCCAAGGCCGTCTGCCACAAACATGACAATCTTTGAATTGTTCTTTACATGCAGATCGCGAATAAGATTGAGAAGATCCATAGCGGCAGTTGCGGGCAGGTAGGTCAGAATTACCGGGACTAAGTTTCCACATGCCGCTCCCGCGCGGCACTTTACGCTAACTATCGTCGCGAAAACCGGCCCGGCCGCAAGGGTGTCGAAACCACCAGTCAGCCGGTAAATTAATGGCGGGCGGCTCCCTCAACTATGGAATGCGAGGCGATTGATGCAGATCACTTACGATCCGACTGGCGTTTTCTTGGAACGAGGAGGAATCTCCCCCAATACCTTGGCTCAGCTTTCGTCGAAACTCGCCACGGCTCGCGATGAAGTCGTCTCCGATGGCAAGCTCTGGCAAGATGGCGGCCCATTACCCGCCGACAAAGAGCCATTGGATGCCGGTTTCTACGAACTTCCCGAACGTCTGCTGGCCGAGTTCCATTCCAAAGGCGACGCCAGCGAACTCGGCCGCATTCGCTCGATGGCCGACCAACTGGCCGAATCCATCGACAGCATCGTGATCCTCGGCATCGGCGGTTCCTACATGGGAGCTCGCTGCATGCTCGAAGCCTGTTGCCACCAATACTACAACGAAGTCGCTCCGGCCATGCGCCGCGGCCGGCCACGCCTCTACTTCGAAGGAAACAATGTCGACAACGACGCCCTCCTCGATCTCATTCGACTCCTCGAAAGCCGTGGCGACCGCTGGGGGATCGCCTGCATCAGCAAAAGTGGCGGCACGCTCGAAACAGCGGCCGCATTTCGAATTTTGCTGCGCGAACTCCGCGCCACCCTCGGTCGCGATGTGAACTCCATCGGCGAAATCGTCGTCCCCGTTACCGGCTCCAGCGGCCGACTCTTCGACCTGGCAAAGGCACTCGGCTGCCGCGAATCGTTTCCCGTGCCCGATGGCGTCGGCGGCCGATTCTCGGTTTTATCAGCCGTCGGCCTGCTGCCCGGCGCGCTGCTTGGTCTCGACATCGCGAAAATGCTGCGGGGCGCTGCCGATATGAACACTCATTTCCACACAGCCCCACCGGCAGAAAATGTCGTATTGCAGTTCGTTGGCGTTTGCCACCTCATGGAACAAGCTGGGTGCCATACGCGTGTCCTTTCCACTTGGGGCAAACGACTCGAATCCTTCGGCCTGTGGTACGACCAATTGCTGGCTGAAAGTCTTGGCAAACACGAACGCGGCGCGTTGCCACTCACCGTGGTCAACACTCGCGACCTTCATTCCCGTGGCCAACAACATCAGGAAGGTGCCCGCGATAAGCTCATCACCAATGTCATCGTCGATCGACCTCAGGGCGAGCCGATCCCCATCGGCCGCAGCGATCTCGACCAGGACAAACTCAACGAACTGGCCGAAAAAACACTTCCCAATGTCATGGCCGCTGCCATCGCTGGTACCAACAAAGCCTACCGCGACGACAATCGCCCGACCGCCGATATCCACGTGCCGCAACTAAACGAATACACGCTCGGCCAACTCTTTCAAATGATGATGTTGGCCACCGTGGTCGAAGGACGCCTCATCGGCATTAACCCTTACGGCCAACCCGGCGTCGAAGCCTATAAACGAAATATGAACGCGATCCTCCGAGCAAAGTAAAATGCGCGCTCAAAAAATACTGTAGCTGGCCTCTATGAGGCCGGCTCTCCACTTCAATCCTTACAAATTCATCCCTATGGCAACCAAAGTAACTTGGCTCGGTCACAATGCCTGGAGCATCGAAAACGCGAACACCACGATCCTCGTCGATCCGTTTTTGAACGACTCCCCTACCGCACCGGTTAAAGCCGAGGATGTCAAAGCCGATTTCATCCTGCTTTCGCATGGTCACTTCGATCATCTGGGCGACACGGTAGGTATCGCCAAGCGCACCGGCACCAAGGTGATTACGAATTTCGAAGTCAGCCAATGGCTCGCCAAGCAAGGCGTTCCAGAAGCTCAGCTCGTCGGCATGAACACCGGGGGTTCGATCGACCTGCCATTTGGCCACGTGAAAACGACGATCGCGCACCATAGTTCGAGCATGCCCGATGGCACCTACGGCGGTGCTCCCTTGGGGTTTCTCATCACTCTGCGTAACTCCGAACAGCGCCTCTATTTCGCCTGCGATACGGCCCTGTTCCTCGAAATGAAGCTCCTCGCAATGGGCGGTCTCGACCTCGCCGTTGTTCCCATTGGCGATCTTTACACCATGGGCCCACACGATTCGATCGAAGCGATCAAGCTTCTCAGCCCTAAACACGCTGCCCCCTGCCACTTCAACACTTGGCCGCCTATCGCTCAGGACGCCGCCGCTTGGGCCGAACGGGTACGGCTGCACACAGCCGCGGAGCCCCATACGGTCGAGCCGGGCGGCCATTTCTCGATCGGAGATTAGCCCCCTTCCCGGCAATCTCGCCCCGACAATTTGGGAATGCCAATTGCTAAGCCCCGTGGCTGGTAGTCATAATGGCTGCTTGCCTCGAAATCGGCTTAAATACGTCTCCCCCAGGATTCCTGTCATGCGAGCTTTCGTATCGTTCTTGAACGTCCACTCCATGCGTGCCGTTTCGGCAATCATGGCTTTGTCCATTGCTACCGCCGCCTCGGCACAAGAGCCGTTGCGTTGGAAGTTCGAGAAGGGCGACAAATTCAACTACGACATGGTTCAAGACATGACTATCGGCAGCACCGGTGGTCCGCTCGGCGCGCAGAACGTCACCATGCATCAAGAACTAAAAATGTTGTGGGATGTTCAAGAAGTAAAGCCCGATGGCGATGCTGTCATCCAACAAAAAATCGATCGCGTCAAAATGAAAATGGCCCTGCCGGCTCCGGTCGGTGCCATTGAGTACGACTCGGCATCCGACAAGCCGCCGACTGGCCCCGCCGCCATGCTCGCCCCCATGTACTCGGCCATGACGAAAGGCGCATTCATCATCACGATGTCGCCGCGAGGCGAGATTAAAGACGTGAAAATCCCCGATGAAGTTGTTGCCGCGCTCAAAGCCAGCCCGGGGGCCGCCGCCATGGGCGATATGGCAAGCTCCGAAGGCTTCAAGAAAATGATCTCTCAAGGCTCCCTGGTACTTCCTGAAGCGGCTCCAGCGGAAGGCCAGGAATGGGACACCGTTGTCGAGGTCAACAATCCTCAAGCTGGCAAGCAAATCGTGAAAACGGTTTACAAATACGTCGGCAACAAAGAAGTCGAAGGTGTTGCCCACGCCGTCTTCGAGCCAAACGTTACGATGAGCTTCGACGGCACCCAAGTAAAAATCGCCGAGCAATCATCCGACGGCGAAATTCTCTTCAACATCGCGGAGGGACGCCTCGATTCATCGAAACTCGAACAGCACGTCACCATCGAACAGGGCGGCGGCCAAACCAAGATCGATCAGAATATCGTTGTCACCGTCAGCCCGGTTGGCGAAGAACCAGCCAAATCAGCTTCATCCGAAGCGCCAAAGGCCGACGACACGAAGTAAGACCGTTACAATTGCGAACGCATAAAAGCAGCCGCTTCCACTCATGGGGCGGCTACCTTCGCGCGCTTCAAGCAGTTTTGCCACGAAGTACGCCAAGCCAACCTGGCACGCACTCCACTTAAGAATCATCCATCTGCGAATATCTGCGACATCTGCGGACAAATGGCTCAGACACAAACCTGAATGTCGTCGCCCGATACCCGAACCTCGAAGGTGTCCACGCCAAGCCGTGGGTTGTCTGCCCACTTGCCGTCGCGAACGCAGAATCGCCATGCGTGCCACGGACATACGACGACCCCTTCTTCGTCCATGTAGCCACTGCCTAAGGACGCGCCCATGTGAGGGCAGAGATCGTCGATCGCAAAATACTCCCCGTTTCGTAGGAATACGGCAATCAACCTCTCTCCTACTTGGAACGATCGTCCCTCGCCTTCGGGAATATCGCCCACCTTGGCAACTGTCTGAAAACCAGAGTCCGATGCGCCAGCCATTGTAGTCACCCTACCCACGAGAGATTATTGCGATCGATTTACGAAGCGAGCCGGGCGGTCCTCCGCCCGTGTTGTGGCGAAGTGTCCAAAAAGCAATTTCGATCCGTGTGTAGTCCCTACCACGACTTGTCGAATCGCCCCCTGTAGCCGACCGCAAATTGTGTAAAATAGATCATCGACCCCGGCTCGAATAGATGTGCCGGTTGCTCTTCGTCGGTTGCCCGTTTCATTTTCCAAGGCTGCCCCCGTGCCAGAAAACGCTCCACCGCTATCGATTAACGATTTTCAAACGCACATCCGCCGCATGTACTTCGAAAAAGACGAAGCTCGCGGCATCGACGGAACCTTCATGTGGCTCATGGAGGAAGTCGGAGAATTGGCCGCCGCGCTTCGCGAAGGCACTCGTGAAGAGCAAGCCGCCGAGTTTGCCGATGTTTTGGCATGGCTGACCACAATCGCTAACGTGGCGGGTATCGATTTAGCCGCAAGCCTGCGTGATAAATACGGTGCCGGCTGCCCCGGCTGTGGCCAACTCGTCTGCTCCTGCGACGATGCCGGTAAACCCTGATCCTCATACCCCATCTCCTCACCGTCTGCATAACTTGCCGCCGTTTGGTTATTGATGATTTCCCTTCGCAATGCTTGCCTCCGACTCCATTTGCTCGCAATCGCGACACTGTGGTTGTGCGCAATAACCCCGCTCGCTGTAAAAGCGGCACAGGATGCTGCTGAATCTAGTGCAACCGAATTCGAAAGAATCAACGTTGGTATAGCCAACCACTACAAAACCGGTCATTGGGCAACAGTCGATTGCACGATAAAAAACGTCTCGCCAACGGAAGACGTTTCGATTGGAGTCACGACGGTTGATAATGATGGCATCCCTGTTACATCGGCCCAAGCTATTTCGGCAACCGCAACGGCTCCCACAGCCGTGTTACAAACTTGTCCAGGTCGGTTGGGGGCTAGCCTCGAACTTGCCATTAAACAGAGTGGAAACACTATTCACACAAAACCCATCCGCGCAGGCGCGGCCGGGTTTGAACAGCTCGTGGAACTCCCCATCACGGCTGAACTCATCCTCTGGCTCGGAGCTTCCGATCAACAGATTCTCGACTCGCTAACCAGGCGAGACGAGCAATCAAGCCGGTTCGTTCAAAAAGCCACCTCGGTCACGAATGCCGAGAAACTTCCTACGCATTGGATCAGCTACTCCCCCGTTGACCTGGTAATCCTCACAGCCGATTCAGGTAATTTACCTAGCGAATTGGCGAGCGATTCCAAACGCCTTGCGACGCTGATCGAATGGGTCGAACGTGGTGGCCGTTTGGTGATTTTCTCCAACGGTCCCGACGCGGAAACCCTACTCGCGACCGGCAAACCCCTGGCAGCACTGCTACCCGGCAAACTTGCCGATACCGTTCGACTCCCAGAAACAGGTCGCCTCGAACACTACGCCGGTTCCGAGATATCAATCGCCGCTAGCGCGAACCGAATCGCGATTTCAGTTCCCCGGTTGAGCGATGTCCAAGGCTCGATCGAGGTTTATGAAGGACGCCGCCCCGTCGATTTGCCGTTAGTTGTTCGAGCTCCCAGAGGTTTAGGCGAAATCACCTTCGTGGCTATCGATTTGACGAAAGCCCCATTTGCCACCTGGGCAGGCCGAAACGCATTCCTGCAAACAGTCTTGCGACCCTATCTTAATGATCAACCAATAAGCACCACTTCGCAAACTTTAGTCTCAAGAGGTTACATCGATCTGTCAGGAGCGCTGCGACAACGAATTGGCCATGCTTTTAGCGGTGTTGCGCCGTTCTCTTTTTCAATGATTACCCTGCTTGCCTTGGCGTACTTGGTCGTATTGGGGCCGTTGGACTACTTCGTCGTCCGCCGCTGGACAAAGCGACCGCTCTTAGCCTGGCTCACCTTTCCGGCAATCGTCCTCTTATTCGGTGGCTTAGCATTGGGAATCGCCGGACAGCGCGCAACCACTGAGCAACTGCACGTAAACCAGGTCGATCTTATCGATGTCGATGCGACGTCGGGCTTGGCACGAGGCACCACCTGGGCCACGATCTATAGCCCCGCCGCGCGACGTATAGACATCGGCTTGAACTCGAACCCGCTACAAATCGAGTCACCTGAAACCTATCTTCATTCCTGGCCCTTGCCCGGCACAGGGATCGGCGGCACGCAATCCCGCGGCCTTGGTGCGGTCTCCACCGACCTCAGCTATCGCGACGAAAATAACAGCAACCTGATCGGCGTGCCAATTCTTACCTCCGGCACAAAATCGATTCTCGCACGCTGGTTTACCAATTCCCCATCATTAATCACTGCCGAATTGACGAATGTTGATGGCCTTGTTTCGGGCTCCCTAGAAAACAACACGGGCCACACGCTCCGCAATGCGCGACTCCTTTACGGCGATTGGGGTTATCGGCTGGGAACAATCACCAACGGCGCTCGTATTGCAATCGGCGAAGATTCGGCACCACGCAGCTTGAAAACCATCGTCACGCAAGACGCGTTCGGAGAATCCGGTCGCTCCACAACTAGCGAAACCGTATTCTTGACCGAACGTGCAACCATCTCGGAGCTTGTTCACGTGATGATGTTCTACGATGCAATCGGCGGTTACTCGTTCACCCGTCTTCCCAATAATTATCAAAGCTATTGCGATTTAAGTCGGTTGGCTCAACTCGGCCGCGCTATCCTGGTGGCACAAGTCGATTCTCCAGGAAGCAACCTTGTCGACGATCAAAACGAACCAACAAATAGCGACAACAACACCTCTCAAGTCATCTACCGGTTTATACTGCCGGTCGAGTGAGTGACCATGATTGAAACTCGCGATCTCACCAAAAAATATGGCGAACTCTACGCAATCAAGTCCATCAACCTGGACTTGAAACGTGGCGATTTGTTCGGTTTTATCGGGCCCAACGGCGCAGGCAAAACCACCACCATGCGCATCCTGGCCACGCTGCTCAACCCGACTTGGGGCGAAGCCTACGTGGGCGGTTACTCGATTTACACGCGCCCGAAAGATATCCGACGTATGATCGGTTACATGCCCGATTTCTTCGGCGTGTACGATGACATGAAGGTGATCGAGTATCTCGAGTTCTTCGCCGCCGCTTACCGAATTCGCGGCCCCAAACGCCGTCAAGTGTGCGACGAAGTTCTCGATTTGGTTGAACTCGGCTACAAACGCGAAGCACTTGTCACCAGTTTGTCGCGCGGTATGACACAACGCCTCGGCCTCGCCCGCGTACTGCTCCACGATCCCCAAGTGTTGCTGCTCGACGAACCGGCAAGCGGACTCGATCCGCGCGCGCGAATCGAAATCCGAACCCTCCTCAAGCGGCTCGGCACGATGGGCAAGACCATCATGGTGTCTAGCCATATCCTGCCGGAACTGGCCGATATTTGTAATAAGGTCGGCATTATCGAGCGTGGCGAATTGATCGTGAACGCCGAAGTGGCCGATGTCATGCGCCAAGTCCGCCAGCAAACCGTGCTCAATATTGGTGTGGCAAATAACGCCGAAGCGGCCGCTCGATTGCTCGAAGGCCACGATCTTGTCGATCGCGTAGAAGCCGGCGACAAATGGCTTACGGTAACTCTCGTGCAGGGCCAAGAGGATTACACCGACCTGGCCACGCTTCTCATCACGGCAGGCCACAAACTCACGTTGCTGCGCGAAGAGGAACTCAATCTCGAAACCGCGTTCATGGCGCTCACCAAGGGTATCACCTCGTAGCGTCCTCGGCATCGCGGCCAATTTACAATCCAGCGGTAGCCCTTTACAATTTAAGTTCCTCGCGATGCCCCCATCGTCTAGAGGCCCAGGACACCGCCCTCTCACGGCGGCGACAGGGGTT
>CAZTWS010000101.1:0-18130 GCA_964618225.1 uncultured Planctomycetaceae bacterium | reverse complement strand
AGCGACCAGTAGCCCCCGAGCACGCCCCCCACTCTCACACCGCTCGCGGCTTAGCGCACAATTCTTCCCCGTGGCCGAAAAAAACCACTTGAAAACGGCCACCAAGTGTGTATATTCGTACACATACAAAACGTCGCCACCAGCTTGCTCCCCCCTTAGCGGCGGCGGCCACGCCGCCCTACCACAACACGCCATAAACACCCCCCACCACGACGGACTGGTCGCTTCAGCGACCAGTAGCCCCCGAGCACGCCCACAACCGCTTGCGGCTTAGCGCCCCCAGTACGTAACCCCGACTCCCACCCTTACACCTTACGACTTACACCTCAAACCACACCCCCTCGAAAAACCTGTCCCCTTCGAAGAAACTTGTCCCCTTCCGAAAAATACGCACATTTCCCCAACCGCTTGCGGCTTAGCGCCATCGCCATTCGTTATTCACCCCCTAGATCGCGTTTCACGTAGCTGTAGCGTGTTTTTTCGTCGCTTTTAACTGGAAAACACGACACGGCACACGCTACACGCCCGTGCGGCTCGCACTATGTTCAACAAAACCTGCTAAAATCTCACCTGGGGCATACGAATTGCCCCAACTCGCACGACCACAGACCGCTGACGCATTAAGTAATTAAGAAGAGGTGGCACATGCGCACCATTGGCACACTACTATTAACCACGATCATTTGCTTTGCGTTTTCCTCCCTATCGCACGCCGCCATTACCGGCCTCCAACGCGTCGCCAGCGGCCTCTCCGCCCCGATCTTCGTCACGCATGCGCCGGGCGACACCTCCCGGCTATTCATCGCTCAACGTAGCGGCGCGATTCGCATCCTCGACCTTAATACTGGCAGCTTATTGTCCACCCCGTTCCTTACGATGACAGGCCTTTCCACCTCCGGTGAAGGCGGTTTCCTCGGCCTTGCCTTTCACCCCGACTACTACACGCCCGGTGCCGCCGGCGAAGGCAAGTTCTATGTGAAAGTTACCACGTCCGGCTCGGCACTCACCGCTCGCGTTCGCGAGTTCACCGTTTCAAGCTCCAATCCCAACGTGGCCAACGCTAGCTCGCTCCGCGAAATTCTCAGCTACACCAACCCGCAAACAAACCACGTCGGCGGCTGGATCGGCTTCAGCCCCAATAACAAATATCTTTACATCGCCAACGGCGATGGCGGCGGCTCGAACGACACCTCGAACAATGCTCAAGACGTCACGAACAACTGGCTCGGCAAGATCCTCCGTATCGACCCCACTGTGGACGACTTTGCTTTCGACCCCAATCGCAACTACGGCATCCCCGCAACCAACCCTTTCAAGGCCGGCGTAGGCTCACCCGCCGATGACGGCGGCGACGATGAAATCTGGGCCTATGGACTCCGCAACCCGTTCCGTGCCAGCTTCGACCGCCTCACCGGCGACCTGTACATCGGCGACGTCGGCCAGGACAACCGCGAAGAAATCGATTTCGAATCGGCAGATAGCCCCGGCGGACTCAACTACGGTTGGCGACTCCGCGAAGGCGATATCGCCACGCCCACCGGCGGTGCCGGCGGAGACCCTCCCGCAAACCACACGCCGCCCGTTTATTCTTACACCCACCCAGATACGACCGTGGGCCCCGTCTCTCCGACTGGCTACAACGGCCGACTCGTCACCGGCGGGTATGTCTACCGAGGCCCCGATCCATCGCTGCAAGGTAAATACTTCTTCCTCGACTCCAACACAGTCAACTATTGGACCGCCGACACCAGCCCGTTCGGCAATGTAACGAACATCAACTCCTTGATGGTGCCGAACACAGGCTCCGCCAACTACCCCGTCTCTTTCGGCGAAGACGCCGTGGGCAACCTCTACATCACCTACATCAACAGCGGCGAAGTTTATCGCATCAACACCAATGAACTTCTCCCCGGCGACTACACGGCCGATGGCTTCGTCAACGAAGACGACATCGCCGCATGGCGTGCCGCATTCGGCAGTTCCGGTTCCAACCTACTCGCCGATGGTAACAAAGATGGCGTCGTCGATGCCGCCGACTACGTGATCGTCCGCAAATATCTTGGCACTTCGGTACACGACTCCGGCAACGGCAGCGGAAACGTCCCCGAACCGGCCACCGCTTACTTGCTGGCCTTTACCGTCGCCGTATACTTCCTACGTCCCCGGCGTCGTTCGTAATGACGGCCGCCCCTCAAATCCTCGTTTGCCCCCGCGCCACCACATGGGCTTATGGCGCACGCTTGATGAATCGGACCAAACTCCGCCGGCAAATTGCCTGGGAAGCCGCTCGACTGATGTACGCTCGCCAAGAAAGCGAATACTACACCGCAAAAATGAAAGCCGCCCGGCGCATTTGCCAGGGTTGGGTGAAACCGGCCGACCTGCCCAGCAACGTCGAGATCCGCGACCAAATCCAACTGCTCGCACGAATGTACGAGGGCGAGCAACGTACCAACGACCTGCTCGAAATGCGAGTCGCCGCTTTCAGCATGATGCGTTTGCTCGAACCGTTTCGCCCACGACTCATCGGCAGCGTTCTCACCGGCCATATTCGCCAAGGCTCCGACATCGACCTGCACGTGTTTGCCGATAGTGTCGAAGGCGTTACCCACCTGCTCGATCAGAACGGATACACCTACACGGTCGAACGCAAACAAGTGCGAAAACACGGCGAAGAACGAGTGTTCACACACATCCACCTCGCCGATCGCTTCCACTTCGAGCTCACCGTCTATGCGACCGACTTGGTGAGCTACGCTTTCAAAAGCTCCATAACGGGCAAGCCCATCGAACGTGCCAGCCTTGCGGAGCTAGAACAGTTCCTGGCACGAGAATACCCCGATCTCGACCTGGCGGCGGCCATTGAGGAGGCCGACAGCCAGGTCGATCGCTTTCAGGTATACGAATCGCTGTTGTTGCCGCTGGAAAACGTCAAAGGCTCGCTCAAATATCACCCGGAGGGCGATACGCTCTATCACAGCTTGCAAGTGTTCGATCGCGCCCGCGATCAGCTCGCTTACGACGAAGAATTCCTCACCGCGGCACTACTGCACGATGTCGGCAAGGCGATCGACCCGATGAACCACGTGGCTGCCGGCCTCGAAGCATTAGAAGGCTTCATCACTGAACGAACCGCTTGGCTCATCGAGCATCACATGCTGGCGCACAAAGTGTCCGGCGGCAGCCTCGGCGCACGAGCACGACGTCGCCTCGAACAATCGGAACATTACGAAGATTTAATGCTCCTTGGCGAATGCGACCGCGCGGGCCGACAACCGGGAGCCGTTGCCCCTGAGTTGGATGAAGCACTCGATTACTTACGCGAAATGGAAAAGCTGTTCGGATAGCCCGCAATGAACGCAACTCGCTCACTCGCTATCGGCTTCCATGGCCAACAGCCGTCGCTTCATTTGCAAACCTTGAGGTGCCGAGTAGCCCCCCAGAGCGCCCCCGGCACCAAGAACACGGTGGCACGGCACGACCAACGGAAATCGATTCTTAGCCATCACGGTTCCCACGGCTCGTGCGGCACCATTCGCTCCGCATTTGGCGGCAAGTTCACCGTACGAACGAGTATGGCCCCATCGAATCGCTCGGCAAGCCGCCACCACGCGACGACCGAAATCCGTGAGATGATCCGTGGCAACGGGCACTTTGCTGAAATCCACTTCTTCGCCATGGGCAAACCGCTGAAGGTGATCAACAAGCTTATCCACCCACGGGGGAAGATCGCTCGATGTGGCCAACGAGGAAACACCGCCCCGGGTGGCACCATTTTGAAGCGTGCGTACCAGAGCAATCTCGGCGTTGCGGCGCGAAGTGTGGCCAAACACAACGCCGTGAAGCAAATCTTGACTCCATGCAATGGCCATCCACCCCAAGTTGGTGTCAAACGCCTCTACGAAAATATTTTCTTCGCGCGGCGCTTGCCCCCTGTGGCGACTTGCGACTTTTTTTCGTGTGGCAATTGTGGACATGGCTTCCTCCGTAATGAAACCGAACCTCAAGAAACAGCCGTAAGCCGTGGGCTCTTTGACAGTCTCGAACGGTTCATTCTATACTTTAATGTGAAGGCGTCGAGGGCTGGACAGCCCAGGGGGTTGGCCTCGCACGGCGGACTCGCGGCGTCGGTCAGGCGCGAACTGGCTTGATCTACGAACTCAACCGGGAGGAATACCGCATCTGATGAATGACTATCATTCACTCGCCGACGATTATTACGTCACCATGAACCTGACTACCGAGATGGAAATCTCGGGCAATCGCGAGGCAATCCTTCATTACTTTGAGCAAATGCAGAAGAGGTTCCCCGAACTGCGGAACTTCTATGCTCGCGAAAAAGGCGACTTCGTTCTCGAAGCCGATAAAGACCGCGGCAGCTACCGCTGGTGCTCGATCGAAGCACGGCGAATTTGCTCGGGCTACGTAAACCCCGAGTCGTTCGAGTCGGCTCTTGAGCAGCATCGCCACTCACTCGAATTGGCTCCTTACGGCCTGTCGCTCAGCCGGTTGGAATGCGAAGCGCTCGACCTGATGATGGGCTTCGACTTCACCTACCGCGGTAACCAAAACGAGCTTATTGCCGAGGCACTCGGCGTCTGCCCTGCTTTCGAAAAGCTGGGGTCGGTGCCTGGCACGTTGTTCATCAGCAATGAACCGGCGATAACTTTCGCGCTCGACGATGAATGCCGCACCCAATGCCGTGTGAACGTGGAAACCCGCACGAACGCCTACCAGATTCGCACGGGCGAATTCCAAGACGAACAGGTAAGCGTCTACGTAACGGCCCGCCAATACGGCAGCCTGTCGCCAGACATCACATATGTGGAAGCGGTCGAAAAACTGGCCAAACTTTGCCGCGATGTGGTGGAAGGTTACGTAGCCGACAACGTGCTGCAACCGCTGGCCCGCGCCATCTCGCTCGAGTAGCGAATCGCTTTGCTTATGCTTTGCTATGCCGCACCGTTCTGAACCGTTCTCTGGAACCACAGAATGGAATACATCGCGCTGATTCATAAAAACACAGAATCAACTCCATCTGCCGAGGAGTGGGCGCTGTTTTTTACACTCGCCAACGAATCTGGCATGTTCCTGGGCGGAAGCGAAATTGACAACCGGCAAACGGTGGGGAACAAAGAGGTCGCCGATACAACGCACTCCATCGACGGCTACATGCGGTTCGATTCCGACAATGTACCGCCGCTGTTGGAACTCCTTAACAAGCATCCTATGGTTCAACACGGCGGCACGATTGAATTGTGCGAAATGCCAAAGTCATAAAGTTGGGCGACCGGTCCGGTCCGTTGGCTCGCTCGGTGGCTTCTCGTTTAGCAAACGCTCGACTTCGGCTTCCATTTGCAGCGCCATGCCCGGGCGATACCCGAGATGATCGGCACGCACGCTTCCATCGCGCCCGATAATCACTGTGTGGGGCAGGCCCTTCGCATTGAACTGCCGATGAATCTGGCCCCGAAAATCCATCGCTACCGGTACGTCTAGATTCGCTTTGGCGAGAAACGATTTCACCGTGTCGGGGTCTTCGCCTTGATTCACGGCATAGAACACGAGGCCTTGATCTTTGTACTTTTCAGCAAGAGCGGCCATCTCCGGCATGGCCATGACGCAAGGGCCACACCACGTGGCCCAAAAGTCGAGCATGATCACATCTTTACCCAAGTAATTGCTCAGGTCGATCGTATTCCCTTCCGGATCGACCGTGGTGAACGGAGCAACCAGCTTTGGCTGCGGCGCAGGCGATGGCGGTAGTGCCGATTGGCGACAACTCGAGAGCATGGCCAAGCCAGCCAATACCCCGACGGTCACTAAAAATCGTGGAAGGGGTCGCATGTTGAGGTCTCGTTTGGTCGCTGCGCTCGTTGATGATTTGCCCTACTCGCCGGCAGAGTCGCTTTCCGCGCTTTCAGCATCGCTGGTGCCGTCTTGCTCAACCTCAGCTTCGGATTTTTTCTTTGCCTCTTCGGCTTCAGCAATTGCCTCGCTTGCCAAATCTTTGCCAGCAAGCAGGTCTTCGATTTGCTGCGTTAATTGCTCTTCGAGTGCGCCGCCGAAGCCCACATGAACGACCTGAACTTTTCCGTCTTTGCCGATCAACACGGTTTGGGGAATACCGTTCACCAAGTAGTCGCGGCTGATCTTGCCTTCCTGGTCCATGGCCACCGGCACCTCGAGCGACTGCGACTTCAAAAACTCCGAAATCGTCTCGGCATCTTCACCGGCGTTCACTGCGTAAAACACCAGGCCCTTATCGGCCAGCTTTTGGGCGACACCATTCACGGCCGGCAATGCCTGGACGCATGGCCCACACCAAGTGGCCCAGAAGTCGAGCATGATGACGTTCTTCCCCAGGTTCTTACTGAGGTCGATTGCGTCGCCCGCGGGATTGACTGTCTCGAACGCTGGGGCCGGCTTGCCGACAAGGCCATGTAGCTCTTCTTCCATCGAACCGCCCAAGCCTTCGAACATGGAATCGACTTTCTCGGCGTCCTTGGGCAGGTTTACCGCGAAAGCCGCGTCGTCGAGCTTGGGGGCAGTATCCCACTTCGTGTAGTTGAGCTTGTATTCGAGCTTGGCGTCTTCGAAGCCTTGCCCTGCTGCCGCCAATTGCTTCGACATATCGGGAACAACGCGTCGAACGACTGGGCGATCACCTGTCTCGATCCAAACGTTCCAGTCAGCATCTTCTTTAATGAAGCGGCAATGATGGCACTCGACACCGTCGATTTTTTCGAGACCAACGTACTCGGTGCTGACCACGTCCTCTTGGAGGCCGGTAAAAAACTTGCCCCCCGGAACGGGAATCGCGAAGGAAACCACGCCGAATATATCGAGCACCGTGGTGCTCTGCTCCGACCAGAGTTCGGCCAGCTCCTTAGGTGCATCTTCGACCGTGTAACGATTCAACGCCGATATGAACTGGGTAAGCTGCTTGCCATCGCTCACGACCGCGGCACTGGTTTGTTCCGAGTCGATCTGAATCGCGATGCGATTTGGTTTCATCACGCTCAGGCTTAGTGCCATCTTCGAATGCTCATCGATGTGCTGAGCCTTGAAGTGCATCTCGGTATCGATTTGGCAGGTGTAAGCCGGCAATTTGCCGAGGAAGTCTTCCATCGCCTGCAACAGTTCCTCGGGCTTGGGAGTTTTTGCGTCCGACTTCTTCGCCTCGCTGGCAGGCGTGGCTTTTTTCCCCGCATCCACCGTTTGGGCGTTCATGGCTCTTGCCGCAAACAGGGCGCAGCAGCATCCGATCACCAAGCAAAATGTCGCGGTACGATGCACGGTATGTCTCCCTGGAACTTCAGGCTACTTTCGCATCGCCGCGAACGGCATTGCTGAACCGCAACCGAGATTCCGCAAAATGTGGTGGGGTTTGTTGGTTAAGGGGGGATGCGGATTGCAACGCCGAAGGTTGGTTTCCACGAACTCGGGCGGGTTATTGGTCAACCACTCGCTAGCCAATCAATCGCTGCACGCTTTCGATCAGTCGATCCATCGGAAACGGTTTTCGAATGTAGTCGTCGACACCGAGCATTTCGGCATACGCTTTGTGCCGGCTGCCTTCGTTGGCGGTAATCATAATGACGCGAAGCGGGGTGTCGCGCGTGCGGCGCATTTTTTCGAGCACGAGAAAACCACTGCGTTTCGGCATCATCATATCGAGAATCACGAGGTCGGGATTCTCGCGTTCCGACAGGGCGAGGCCTTGGTTTCCGTCGCGTGCGATGAGTACCGTATATCCGTTCGATTCCAGCGCCAGTCGTAGCGACTCTACGATTTCGGCGTCGTCGTCCACAAGCAGGATCCGCTTGCTCGATTTTTGACCGCTATCTTTAGCCATAAGTTTTGCTAGATTCTTGAAGCGAACATGTAAAAATTAGTTGTTCTTTACCCGTCATGGTGACGGATTGGGCCAGGATTTGCAACCGCGAGATGACCATGTCAAAACCGCCATCCTCGGGCAAAGCAAAACGCGAAAAATTGCCCGTTCCACCACGCGTCGCGGCTCCGAAGCTGCCTTATCGGCCCCGCGACCCAAAGCGGTTCCGCCCAGGAATTGCAATCATCGGCTGCGGTGGCATCACCAAATGGCACCTTACCGCCTACCGCAATGCTGGTTACAACGTGGTGGCATTTTGCGACATGGTTTGTAGCCGTGCCGAGGAACGCCGCGATGAGTTTTACCCCGAAGCGTTTGCCACCGATAGCGTCCAACAAATCCTCGAGCGTGAAGACGTGGAGGTAGTGGATATCACCACCCACCCGCCAGAGCGCCCACCGTTGATTGAAGCGGCCTTGCGAGCCGGTAAACATGTTCTGAGCCAGAAACCGTTTGTCATCGATCTCGATGTGGGCGAGCGGCTTGCCGATCTTGCCGACGAGCTGGGGCTGCGACTGGCCGTGAACCAAAATGCGCGTTGGGCACCTCATTTCAGCTACATCCGCGAGGCGGTGCGTGCCGGCCTGCTCGGCAGCATCGACGCGATCCACTGCGATGTCCACTGGGACCATAGCTGGGTAAAAGGTACCGCCTTCGAGTCGATTCGTCACCTTATTTTGTACGATTTCGGCATCCATTGGTTCGACTTCGTGACGAATGTCATGCAAAACTCACCGGCGCGACGTGTCTATGCGTCGATGGCTCGATCGGCCACGCAGAGTATCGACCCGCCGCTACTCGCGCAAGCGATCGTAGAGTACGACTCGACCCAGGCAACGCTTATTTTCGACGGCTTCACCAAGTTCGATCGTCTCGACCGAACGCTGGTGGTGGGCAGCCACGGCGCTATCCGCAGCGAAGGGCCGACGACCGAACACCAACGAGTGGAGCTAACAACCCACGACGGTGTCGCGCGACCAAAACTCAAAGGTGGCTGGTTTCCCGATGGTTTCCATGGAACAATGGCGGAGTTGCTATCGGCAATCGCGGAAAACCGTGAGCCAAGCAACAGCGCTCGGAATAATCTCGATAGCCTCGCACTGTGCTTCGCCGCGGTGGCTAGCGCGGAAGTTGGCGAACCGGTGAAGCCGGGGAAAATCCGCCGATTACCGGGCGATACTGCTGGGACGGTGATGTAAGCGTTTTGCTATAATATGCTCGCGGCCCCAAAAGATACGCTTTACATGCCTGGATTGGTTAGGAATTCAACCACAGAGACACGGAGGGCACGGAGAAGACAATGCAGGAGTTTTTTAACCACGAAGACACAAAGGCACAAAGAAGAATTACTGATTTAGGATTCAGGATGGTGGATGCTGGGAGCAGGGCCAAGGCATTCAGTAAATCCTCTGCCCCTGCATCCTACAAATTCTGTCTTCGCGCCTTCGTGGTTAAAAAACCTCTTCCGAAATCTCCGTGCCCTCCGTGTCTCCGTGGTTAATCAAAAACCATCACTCGCTCGTCGGCTCTGCTTTTTGTGAACGTGTTGTGAGCTGAATCAGCGCGATTGCGATGACGACGCCCGTTACGGATGCGGCCAGCCATAGCCATGGCAGGTGCTGTTGTTCTTCGAGTCCCCAGCCGCCGGCAAGAATTTCATCGCGGTAATGGGCCATTGAGAGCAGTAAGCTGTTGTGCGTAACGTGCAGCAAGATGCATGGTAGCACACTCTGAGAACGCAGCCGGAGCCAGCCCAGCACTACTCCGAGGAACGTACTCACTAACATTCGGCCGGGCACGAGTACCTCGTGGAACAAGCCGAACAACAGCGACGACGCGGCCACGGTTCCGGTGTTGTTGAAGCGCGTGCGCAAGGCTCCGAATAAAAATCCACGGAAACACAATTCCTCGAACAAGGCAGGCAGCAGCCCCATGGTCACTAAAATAAGCCCGATCGGCACGGTTCGCATGCGTCGGAGCATTGTTTCCGCAGCGGCGATTTGCTCTTTGCCCAGCACGGAGAGGCCCAACCATTTGCTGAACAAATACAGTTCATGAGCGATTGGCCAGAGCGCCAGCCCGAGAATGATCGCACCAATTACGGTAGTGATTCGTGGCCAACGCAGTGCTAGCCCGGTTGATAGCCGTACGCGCCCGAACAAGATCAGCGCGATGGGGATGCCGCCGAACACGATCGCGGTGATCAGACCGATATTCACTAGCCGCCGGTCCATTGGCAGGTCGCGCGAGCGGGCCAACCCGCTAGCTAGCACGAAATAGGCCGGGAACATCAGCGCAAGGCCGAGCATTGCAGTGGGCAGCGTGGAGGTGGTTTGCGGCTCCGTGGGGCGACGCATCAAATCCGACCAAGTGGCCGGGCTTCCGTAAAGAATTGCGTCGGTGCCAAAAATTCTCGCCGCCAGGGCAATCGCGGCAGCGATATAGAGGATCGTCGAGCACACGGCCGCTACGGCAAGCTGCGTGACCACGGTTCCTTCGAGCAAATCGCGGGCGAGCATGACGATGTTTACGAGCGGAGTGACTGCCATCCAACCTTGAAACTCCAAGCCTGGCAACAAGCACAACACGCCCGGCACGAGGCATATAAGCATGAGCGGTATGATGTAAGCCTGTGCTTCTTTGAAGCTGCGAGCGTAACTCGTGAGAGCGAGCAGGATTGCCGAAAAGAACGCGGCGAACAGCGCTAATAGCAGCAACACTTTGATGACAACGCCGAACGTCATGCCGCCGCCAAACAATGTCGCGCCGAGGCTCGTGCTATGAGCGGTCACCGTCATGGCCGTAAGATTCACAATGGCCGTGAGCAATGCCACGGTAAGCACCGCCACGTATTTGGCCATGAGCAAACCGAGGCGAGGCACTGGTGCGGCGATCAACGTTTCCAGCGTGCCACGCTCTCGTTCGCCCGCGGTCAAATCGATGGCCGGGTACACTGCCCCCGTGACAGTCATGAGCACCAAGATCAGCGGTATAAGCGCTGCCAGCGAGAAAACCGGAGCACCGGCGAACTGAATCGGGTGCCGCTTGGTCGCGGCAGGCAACTCGGCAGGCAAACCTAGGGTTTTCAATCGCCGGGTCAACTCTAATTCATTGAAGGCATCCAGCCGCGACTCCACGAAGTGCGTGGCAGCTTCGCTCGTTTGCGAACCGTCGCGATAAATGAGCTCCCAAGTGCCAGGGCGAGCACCGCCCTCCTCGCTATTGCGATCCGTGTTGTGGCGATAGATGGCCACTAAATGCACCTCGGAATCGATGACCGCTTTCGCCTCTTCTCCTTGCGTCACATTGCGAATGTATATCTGCGGCTGCTGTTCTTGTGGCGTAGCTAGTTCCTCTCCGAGTTCTGCTTTGTCGCCTTCTTTATTTTTCGAGTCAGAATCCGACTTCACCGTTTTATGCTGGCTTTCGAACCGTTTGAGCTCCGCGTCGCCCTCGCTTAGTTGGCGCAACAACATTGCCGCGCTCAGATCCGAATCGACACCGATCACATATTCCACGCTATGCGGCGTGGCGATCGACGTTACCAGGAACCGTTGAAAGACAACTGCGAGCAACGGATAAATAAGGATCGGCATCACCACAAGCGTGATGATCGTACGCCGATCACGCAGAATCTCGCGCAATTCTTTCAGTACAAGCCGGCGCAACCGGCCAGCCATTTGCCAACGCGACCGGGCAGACGGCATTGGCGACTCCACAGGCTGATCCTCGGCACTTGGCATAAAGATTTGCTACCCCCGCTAACCGCGCACGTACGACTTACGGCTCCACCGCCATGGGCTGAAAAAAACTACGAAACATATCCACCAGAGTGCGACACCCCGTGGCCTCGCGTAATTCGTCCAGCGTGCCCTCGAGCCGAAGCCGACCTTGATGCAACAGCCCGAACCGATCGCACAGGCGTTCGGCCTCATCGAGCCGATGCGTGCTGACAATGACCGCCTTGCCTTCGTCGCGCAACCGTCGCACGTAATCGACGACCACCTGACTGCCGAGCACATCGAGGCCACGAGTGGGCTCATCGAGCAGCATGACGGGCGGTGAGTGAATGAGTGCGCGAGCGAGGGTTACACGTTGACGCTGCCCCGTGCTGAGCAACGAACAACGACGATCGAGCAGCGACGAGAGATCGAACATGGCGCTCAATCGTTTCAAATTGTCTTGGGCTTCGTTCTGCGGTAGCCCGTACAGATCGGCAAAGAACAATAACATTTCGCGCACCGAGAGCCAGGGGTAGATGCCGTCGTTGGCCGATACGAGCCCGACACGCGACTTGACTTCGTCTGGCCATTGGCTGGTACGGTAGCCGGCCACTTCGGCGTAGCCGCCATCGGGCCGCAACAGGCCGACGATCATGCGAATCGTGGTTGTTTTGCCGGCCCCGTTTGGCCCCAGCAGTCCGTAAACTTCGCCCGAGGAGACCTGAAACGAAAGTCGATCCACGGCCACGATCGGCACGCCGCCAATCGTAAACTGCTTCATAAGTTCGTGGATCGTGATCATGGGCGGGCTGCCGTTTGATGCTACAACCAGGAATCCTCGATTTGCATTGCTACAAATGTCACACTACTCTGAGCGTATCCGGTTCGCACGGCAACGTCCACGACCGGTCCAAAGTAGCAGGGCACACTCTGTGTGCCGTCCGCTTTTTTTGATCTTTGCAGATTTCCCGTCCTCTGGTTGCGGCACACGGAGTGTGCCTACTACAACAATTGTAAATTCACCATGATTGCATTTCTAATTTTAGTCGCAGCAAACGCCTTTCTCATGGCAAACAACTACTCGATCAACGTCGAACCCGGCAAGCAGCTACCGCAATCGATTCGAGTGAAAACAGGAGATGCCGAAGGGTCGGAAACCACCGTGCATTACCTGCTCTTTACGCCCAAAGATTACGGCAAGGGCGATAAAAAATGGCCCCTGCTGCTATTTCTGCATGGTTTGGGCGAGTGTGGCAACAACGAACTCGACAAGGTGAAAATTCATGGGCCCGGAAAATTCGTGGAATCGCGGCCCGACTTCCCGTTCGTGCTGGTGTCGCCCCAATGCCCACCGCCGGAAGGCGCGATGAAAGACGTTCCGGAGGCCTGGAAAACAAATCAACTGATTCAACTGCTCGATCGCCTGGAAAACGAGTTGCAGATCGATCGATCGCGAGTGTATGTCACCGGGCTTAGCATGGGCGGCTACGGCACATGGCGATTGGTGGCCGCGCATCCTGAACGCTTCGCCGCGGCCGTGCCTATTTGCGGCGGCGCAGCGAGTGACCCTGAGAAGATGGCGAAAACACTTCGGCAAGTTCCTATCTGGGCATTTCACGGAGGACAAGACAAAGTCGTGCCGCTTAGCAAAAGTGAAAAAATGGTGAGTGCCATTCAACGCGCGGGCGGCGATGTGAAGCTCACCGTGTATCCAGACGTAGAGCATAACTCCTGGCAACCGACATACGATAACCCCCAAGTGTTCGAGTGGTTACTCGAACACCGTAAGCCGCGGTAACTTCCGCCATCGCCATTTATTGAATCATGCATTGAGAATGAACGCGCCAGTTTGGCTGTCAGCTATCGGCAAGACCGATTGGCCGACAGCCCGATGTCCCGCTCAGTTTCAATGCAATCATCAATAGGCAAGCGTCATTACGTGAACGCGTCAGGCTGAAAAGCCCGACCTACGCTGGGGGGTTAGAACGTGCCTTACCGCGCGTCATCCGTCACGCCTTTCCAATCGTCGGTGCGGAACGGAGTGGCTGGCAAGCCCGACTTATCGTACAAGTTGCACACGGGGTTATCGGCCCATGCGTAACGCACGGCAACCGGGTTCGGCACATCGTTGCTCTTCACCACGACTTTGTCGGTGCCTTCGATCGTAGCCTCTGCCGGATACCATTTCTTGTCTTCCCCCGCAATCGCAAAGCCCTGCACCTGTTTGGCGTCGAGCGTGCGTAATCCGTCATGAAGGTCCTTGAACTTTACTACGATTGCGCCGTCTTTCTTTTCCATCGAATCGTAACGCGGGCTCTGATAAGGAACCTTTACGCCGTAATCCTTTGCCAGCGCCCATCGTGCAAGCCGCCGGCCCACTTCGAGCTTGTTCTTAGGATGAATGTCGGCCGCGTCGCCAATGTCGATGATCACGGCCTGCCCTGTGTTCGGCAGTTTGTCGAGCGTCATCGTTTGCGATTCTCGCAGTTCGGCCCAATCGCTTTCGCCAGGTGCCGCGACTTCGTCTTTGAAGTCGGCAAGTTGGACGAAATAGAAGGGAAAATCGCCTTGTTTCCAATCTTCTCGCCACGAAGAGATCATCAGCGGGAACATTTCACGATACTGATAAGCACGGCTCGCGTTCGATTCACCCTGATACCAAATCGCGCCGCGAATGCCGTAGCCCAACACAGGCATCACGCGCGCGTTGTACAAATTCGCCGGGCGATGGTTAGCAACCAGTGCGGCCCCCTTCTGTGGGTCTTTATCTTTTTCATACTCGGCCGCCATCTGGTCCCATCGTTGCAGCAGTGCTTCGTACATGGGGTTGTTTTCTAATCGATCACGACGGATCCAGGCCTCGCACGTGGAGCCACCCCACGAGTCGTCAATCAGCCCGATCGGCACATGAATCTGGTCCTGCAGCTCGCGGCCAAAGTAGTACCCTACGGCCGAGAAGCCTGGAATCGACTCGGGCGAACATACACGCCACGCGCCGTCGAAATCCTCTACTGGCTCTTGGCGTCCTGGGCCCTTCACTCGCACGATGCGAATTTGCGGATGATCGGCCGCTGCGATTTCCAAATCGGCGTTCGTCGAGAGGCTCACCGGCCATTCCATGTTCGATTGGCCCGAGCACAGCCACACTTCGCCAACCAGCAGATCGTTCCGCTCGAGCTTATTCTTGCCCTCCACGACGAGTTGCAGCGGATCACCGACACTCAGTGGCTCGAGCGTGACGCGCCACTTGCCCTTGTCGTCGGCCTTTGTTTTGTGCGTTTGGCCGGCGATGGAAACCGTTACTTCTTCACCCGGATCGGCCCATCCCCAAACCGGCAGCTTCAGGTCGCGCTGGAGCACCGCGTGATCGGAAAAGATTGCGGGCAACTTGACATCGGCCCGCGCGGGAAGTGCCGTGGCCATTGCCACAAGCGACGAAACTACCGTAACCGCAACCACTGAAAACTGCTTAAGCATGATGCCGATCCTCCGGGTGGAATTCTGCAAACCAGTGCCAACATCATAGCTAGCCGCTTAAGCCGTTGGAACCGCCGTAGGTCAGGCTTTCTAGCCTGACAAGCACCAGAGAAAACAACCCGAACGAATACAGTAAAGCTCGTCAGGCTGGAAAGCCTGACCTACGTTGAGGCTACGCGCCAATCGGCCACGTGCATTTCCACGGTTTGCCGACCGCGGAAATTATTGATTACCGGCTTGAAGGCCACGGCCAACGGGCCGTTAGCGTTTGCGATGTCGTCGGCCCACTCGCCGCCGCCGAATGCCACGCCACGAATGGCAATGCCATGCTGCTCGAGCCGCATCGAAAGATGGTGCCCCGTTGCACCGATGCGCCGCGGCGGCTCCGCCAACCTCACGTCGGTCGTGCATAGAATGGGCCGCTCGTTACCGCAACCGAACGGTGCGAGTTCTTCGATCTGTTTCACCGTTTGATGCGTGAGTGCCGAAAGCGGCGTTTCCGCGTGTACGAACAACTCGGCGATACGATCTTCCGCTGCGATCTCTCGCTCAGCGTATTCACAAAAATCACTGCGAAACGGCTCGATCGAGCGTTCATCGATCGTGAGGCCGGCTGCCGCTTCGTGCCCGCCATGTGTCAGCAAGTGCTGGCCACATGCCGCGAGGGCCGCATGCAAATTGAAACCGTCGATGCTTCGGCCGCTTCCCAGCGCGTGCTTGGCGCCCAATTCATCGAGCGAAATGAGCACTACCGGCCGATGATATTCTTCGGCCAACCGCCCGGCGACGATGCCGATCACCCCCTTGTGCCACCCCCGCCCCGCCAGCACGAGTGCCGGCAGCTCGCGCGGGTCGCCCGATTCCTGGGCCAACTTATTGGCCGCGCGGTACACGCCGCGCTCCAGCGATTGCCGCTGCTCGTTGAGGCCATGAATAAACTCGGCCAACTGCTTGGCTCGCTCGGGCGAGTCGGTCAGCAGCAGTTCCACCGCCAACGATGCTTGCCCCAATCGCCCGGCCGCATTCAAACGAGGTGCGATCGTAAATCCTACATCGTCACAGTCGATGCACGGTTTTTTATCAACGCCTGTAATCTGCTCGATAGCCAGAATCCCTGGGCTCGGATAATGCCGCAGGCAGTTGAGCCCGTGGCGAGCAATGATTCGATTCTCGTCGACGAGCGGCACAACGTCGGCAATCGTGCCAATGGCAGCCAACCCGACGGCACGCATCAAAAACAGCCTCATGGCTTCGCCGACGCGCTTCGCCTCGCTTGCGCGTTGGCACAACGCCCAGACAACCTTCAGCGCGACGCCCGCCCCGCACAAACCACTAAACGGATACGATGAACCGGGCAACCCCGGATGCACGATCGCCGCCGCTCGGGGTAATTCGACGTCCCTCTCTTGCTCCATGAGAGGATTCGATTCGTGGAGCGCGTCGTTTGCCTTGGGCTGGTGATGATCGGTAATGAGGAGCGTGAGCCCCAACGCGTGGGCCGTCTCGGCCTCGGCCATGCTCGTAATGCCGCAATCGACCGTGATGACCACCTCGCCGCCCTGGGCCGCGATTGTGCGCAACGCCTCGTCGTTGAGGCCGTAGCCTTCATCAATGCGGCTAGGGATATAGAAGTCGGCCTTCGCCCCCAACAGCCGAAGGCATTGCATGAGGATCGCCGTGGCCGTCATACCGTCGGCATCGTAGTCGCCGTACACGGTAATGCGACGACCGGCCCGAATCGCGCTGTGAAGAATCTCGGCGGCTTGCTGCGCGCCCGGCAACTCCTCGGGGTCTCGCAGTCCGCTGAGTTTGACATCGAGAAAACGGCGCACGCCGTCGATGTCGCAGATGCCGCGTCCGAGCAGCAGTTGAGCCACCACAGGAGACACATTGGCAGCGTGTCCCAACGCGGCCACATGGGCCGCATCGTAACTCGCAATCCGCCAACGCTTGGGCATAGCATCCCTGCGGGATGGTCAAGAGCGGAGAGTCGAGTGTCGAGAGCCAGAACAAATCTCTTCTGGCCCTTGACTCTCGACCCTTGCCCCTCGACCCGCCTTACTTTTTCTTCTCGGTATGCAACGTGTGCTTACGCAACTTGGGGCAATACTTCTTGAGCTTCAACTTTTCGCCGCCCGTCTTGCGACGGAGCGTGTAGTTGTGATCGCCCGTTTCCTCGCAGACGAGGAACACCGTTTCAACTTTCTTTTTTCTCTTTCCAGATGCCATGGCACAACTTCTTCAAAAATAGCGAGCCGGGGCGTACCCGCCCCCGTTATGAAACGCAGCTTCGTAATCGGCTGATTATACGAGGAATTCGCTTGAGACTCTAGGGGACAATGACCCCGAGAATTTGCCATTATTTTGTACGGTTTTCACGACCTAAAGCCCTCGCAACCACGTCGATAGCGTGCGCCAAATCTTTAAGAAAACTTGTCTCAAGTATTCCTTGTGCGGTTAGTGTAACTGCCCCCTCTAACAGCCTTGTTAGCTGCTACCAATAAATCAGTTTCTCACTTCCACTCCGGCCGCCGCTCTCCACGTACGCCGCCAATCCTTCTTGCACTGCCTCAGTTGTCGCGGCAGGCCGTCGCACGGCCCATTTCACACCGGCCGCTGATGCATTGCGGCCCCAACGGGGCCAACCGTCAATAGCCAGGGGCGTCAGCCCCTGGTACAGTATCCATAGTAAATTTAGCCCCAACGGGGCGACAGTCGCCCAATGCTCTCATCGTACTATCGCCCCGTTGGGGCTTCGATATGTTGGTGGCAACTATACTAAACGCCCCTGGCTATTGACTTGCGCCGCGTTGCGGCTCACTAAACAACTGTCCTCAACGGAGCCAACTGTAATCGTCGTGAAATCGATTCTAATCCCACACATAACGCTCGTCCCATTCCAGGTTGTGTCGCTTGAGCAATTCGCGAAATTCCTCCTGAAATGTTTGCACTCGATGATGCTCTTCCTGGGTCGATAAGCTGTCAGTTCCACACAACTCCGGTGCTTCTGGCGAGCGAATTGGCATGAGATTTG